>DATIOU010000046.1:0-43762 GCA_035472835.1 Streptosporangiaceae bacterium
CGAGGCCTGGAACGCGGGCGACCATTCGCAGTTCCACGGATGGGACCGGCATGCCCCCGAGTCAATGCCGTCGTCACACGAATCCTAGGACGGGCCAGCGATGGCGCCGCCTCGCTTCGCGGTCGTTCTTCAACTGCTCACCGCGTGTACGTCCCTAGTTTGAGCTCAACGCCGTAGCGTTTGCAGCTATGCCGGTATCTAATGACGCCATAGGTCCTTTCAACGATGCGAGAGACATACGGCGAGCCGCCGCGGGGCTGCGACGTCTGGTCGTAGTCTCCGGGGCGCTAGGCATGATCATCGGAGTAGGCCTGCTGACCGCGGGGTTCGCGATGGCGGCCAATGGCTCTGAGGTAGGCAACCTGAGCCTCAGCCCGGCCAACGGCGCGACCGCAGAGCAGCCAACGTGGTCGACCACGGATGGCTGCCCGGCCAACTTCCAGGTATCGGCCCAGATGGCCGACTTCAAGACCGACGGTTCGTTCAACAGCCGCATCTCGCCAGTTGTCAGCCACGGCCTGACGGCCGGATTCACCGGGACGCTTGATTTCAAGCTGAGCCTCCTGGCCAACTTTGACGGGATCGGCTCGGGCGGAACCGTCGAGTTCGCGATGGGCTGCTGGAGTGGCCCTGGCGGCACCGGGACCGTCAAGTACACCCAGTCGATCTTCGTGACAGTCACCAGCAGCGGCACGTACTTCACCGGCACCTCAGCGTCCCCAACCGCCACACCGACCATTACTCCTACCTCGACGCCGACCAGCACGCCAACTTCGACGCCGACGAGCACGCCGACCTCGACACCGACCAGCACGCCAACTTCGACGCCGACGAGCACGCCGACCTCATCGCCAAGTCCTTCGCCGACGAGCACGCTTCCGTCGGGTGCACCGCAAACCGGTGGTGGGGGCGCGGCCCGCGGCGGTGGTGCTAGTAACCTGCTCATTGCCCTCGGCGCCGTGGCGACGGCCGGGTCGGCTGCGGCGATGGGACTTGCCATCCGGCGCCCGCGCAAGCTGGCTGAGGAGAACGGGCAAGGTGACGGCGCGCCGGGAGTTGACGAGTGAGCTGGGCAGCCCCACAAGATGCCTACGGGCCAGGCGGGTTGCCTGGCGCTGGCAACACTCGCAGCCGATCGGGCGGCTGGTGGCTGGCGGCGATCGCCTTGCTCCTGGCCGCCGGGGCGTCCTTCGTCCTCGGCCTGCATGGCGGCCCGCACTCGCTGCCTGGTCCCCTCTATGCGAATAAGATCCAGACAGCGCCTCGGGTGGTAAGCGCGGCCGCCCGCTCGACTCCGCTCACGCTGACCATTCCGTCCATCGGGCTGAAGGTGCCGGTTACCCAACTGGGCCTCAACTCTAATGACACCATCGAGACCCCCAGAAATTATCAAGTACCTGGGTGGTACCGGCTTGGCCCGTCACCTGGCCAGCGGGGATCTGCGGTCATCCTTGGACACGTCGACTCATACCGAGGCCCGGCTGTCTTCTTCAAGCTGCGGACTCTGCGACCCGGGGACCACGTAGACGTCACGCTTGCGGATCGAGTGATCACGCATTTCGAAGTACGTCAGGTGGCGATGTATCCCAAGGCCGACTTCCCAGCGGCGCTTGTCTACGGAGCACACGGCTACAGCGGGCTGCAGCTTATTACCTGCGGCGGAGTCTTCGACGCTCGGACCGGCCACTATCTATCCAACATTGTCGTCTATACCAGTCTGGTCTCCGCCACCGAAGGCGGGTCCAGTTCATCGGGCTGACTGTCTCGACCGCCCGCATCGTGGCACAGAGGCCGGCTGCTACTGAACGCGACCGCGGTTGCGGCGACGTTGCCAGGCGATGCCGCCGAGGGCGACGGCCAGGCCACAGGCGCCCGCGATCGAAGCGGCCGCGATCTGCGCCGTGTTGCTGCTATTGGTGGCGTTAAGGCTCTTGGCATTCCCGCCCGTGGCCGCGCTCCCGGCCGTCGCACTTCCACCCGTAGTCGTCGTCTGTCCGCCGCCAGTGGAGCTGCCCGAGCCGGCTGGCTTGCTGGTGGAGTACGAAGTGCCGGTCGAGGAGAGCGTGACGAAGGTGGACTGGACCCAGCTGACTCGTCCGGTGCCGCCGATTCCGCTGTAGCACCCGACCGCCCACTCACTCCCCTGGCCCTTCGCGACCCGGGAACCGAACCTCAGCAACAGGTTCATCTTGAAGTCCAGCAGCCCGCTGAAGGGGTGGGTCAGGCCGTTGCTCACTACGTAAGAGATGCGACTGCCGAACGTCCCGTTGGCGTGAAACGCGGACACCTGGGCGGAGGCCTGGTAGCCGGTCGGGCACCCGGTCGTCGTGGCGAAGGTGGGCCTCAGGGTCGTCGCGCCGCTGGCCGGCTTCAGGATCAGGTTGCCCGGCTCTGAGCCGGCCGAGGCCAGCGCCGAGCCTGCGGATAGCAGTCCAGCGGCGGCGGTTAGCCCTACCGCTCCTGCGACAACCGCGGAGCGTCGCAGCGCCGCTGCCGCCCGCCATCTGACCTTCGCATCGCGCTGAGCGCCCGGAACCACGTGAAAATTCGGCATGGCCCGAAACATACGACGTCAAAGCCAAACTGTGGACGTACTGGCGGTGAGAAGTTGACGAACGACGCGAACATCCGGGCCGGTCAGCGCTGTGCGCTTGCGTTCGCGCGCCGCCTCGCCTGGGATCGTCGTGGTGACATCGATGGCCGATCCATCCCCCCGTCCCGCAGCAACGAATGGAGCAGCCGATGAGCAACGACGCCGCCGGGATCGCCAAGGGACCGGCTAGTCAGCGAGCGCGCGAGCAAGAGCTGATCGAGCAGGTCGTTGCCTCGTTTGCGCACGCGGGCGACGCCCGCCTGAAGCTGCTGATGGAGTCGCTAACCAGGCATCTCCACGCCTTCTTGGGCGATGTGCGGCTCACCGAAGAAGAGTGGCGGTCGGCCATCAGGTTCCTGACCGAGGCCGGGCACATTACCGATGACCAGCGGCAGGAGTTCATCCTGCTGTCCGACGTGCTGGGCGCGTCAATGCAGACGATCTCGATCAACAACGAGGCGCACGCCAACGCGACCGAGGCGACCGTCATCGGGCCGTTCTTCATCGATGGCGCGCCGCAGATCGGGCTCGGCGGGGACATCGCTGCCGGGGCCGACGGCGAGCCGTGCTGGGTCGAGGGCACGGTGACTGGCACGGACGGCGCGCCGGCTCCCGGCGCCCGGATCGAGGTGTGGCAGGCCGACGAGGCCGGCTTCTACGACGTCCAGTACGGCGATGGCCGGACCGCGGCCCGCGGCCACCTGTTCGCTGACGAACGGGGGTGCTACAGGTTCTGGGGGCTCACGCCAACGCCCTATCCCATCCCGCACGACGGCCCGGTCGGGAAGCTGCTCGCAGCGGTCGGCCGGTCCCCGATGCGCGCCGCACACCTGCACTTGATGGTGCGCGCGCCCGGCATGCGAACTGTGGTGACGCACATCTTTGTCCGCGGCGACGAGCTACTCGGCCATGACGCTGTCTTCGGGGTTCGAGAGTCGCTAGCCATGGATTTCGTGCAGCACCCGCCTGGAACCCCGACACCGGACGGTCGGGAGCTAGGCGACAGGACCTGGTCGAGCGTCCGCTTCGACATCGTCCTCGCGCCCGCCCGAAGCTGAGACCCCTTGTGGCTTGAGGGTCAGCTGCGGACCCCCTGCGGTGATCACGTCCCAGTCGTACTGCATCGGGATCAGTTCGCATCTGGACCAGGGCTCATGCTGATCCAGGTAGTGCGGGCTGGCCGGATCTCCTGACGCGCCAGCCATGACGATCCAAGCGCAGTTGGCCCAGTTGCCGACATCGAATACGTAGCGCGCAACGGCACCGTAGACGGCGGCGGTCCCGGATTCGGCGCGGCACCCGGTCGCCCAGACGGTCTCGTTGTCGCCGCCCACCCCGGCTCCGGCCGGGGTCAGGTTCATGGGCGCCGCCGGAAACGCGGCCGCCAGCGGGTGCGCAAACGCGACGGCGTGCATCTGCCGCCAGGCCGTCCCTGGCGGCTGCGGCTGCTCCGCGACCGCCGCAAGCGCCTCTGCGAGCAGCTCCGGCCAGGTGCTGCCGCCGGTCAGCGAGACATCGCCGGACCGCAGCATGGCCGGGAGCACCCACCAGAGCTGGCTGAGCGCCGAGATGCCGCCCGGTAGCGACAGTAGCGCACCGTTACCGCCCCTCCAGGCGGTGGCCAAGCCCGTCCGGCTGCCGATGATCCTGGCGAGTTCCCAGCGCAGGCGCGAGTAACACGCGGCGCCAGCCGAGTCAGGCGACATGCGCCCATCCCAGCCCAGGACAAGGTCCCGGACGATACGGGCCGCTCCACCAGCTGGCCGGACGTTCGCCAGAGCCGACCTGAACAGGTGCGCCGTCGCGCTGACGTCGTCGCGATGGATGGCCGCCATGTCCGCAACCGATGCAGGGGCGAGGCCGGCAATGAGCTCCTCGATTCGCCGGGCCCGGTACGGCGGGTGCGCGTCGGTGCAGAAGTAGTCGCCCGTGCCGGGGATGCTCGTCACAACCCGGTTGTTCGCCGTCACGAGGTATCCACGGGACGGGTCGTCCACGCGCGGCATCTGGTCGGCGGGCACCACGCCGTCCCACTCGTACTCCCCCGTCCACCCCGGCACCGGCAGCCACCCGTTGACGGCTGGCCGGCGCGGCAGCACCGCGCGCACGAGGTGGCCGATGTGGCCCCTGGTGTCGGCGGCGACCAGGTTGTGGTCGACGATCCCGAAGCCGCGGACAGCGTGAAACACCGAATCCACCGAGTCGGCGAGCAGCATGGGGAGCAGACAGTCGAGCGACCGGTCAACGTCGAAGAACTGAACCGACTTCAGCGTCAGGGCCGCGCCGCTCGCCGGATCTCCGGCCACCACCGGGCCGTGGATCGTCTCGACGACCTCGACCGAGGCGGCCGCGCCGCCGCGGACCTTGATCTCCTCAACCGTCGTCGCAGCCCGCAACCACTCCCCCTTGTACAGGTACCGGGACGCATCGCCGCGGTCGAACCGCTCCACGTAGAGGTCGTGAATGTCGGCGTAGGCGTGCGTCACGCCCCAGGCGACGTGGTCGTTGTGCGCGAAGTGCGGAAACGCAGGCACGCCAGGAATCGTCAGCCCGATAACGTCGAACTCGTCGCAGCGCAGATGCATCTGCGCATACATGCCGGGCAACTCGAAGACGCGATGCGGGTCGCCGGCGAGTATGGGCCTGCCGGTGGCGGTCATGCTCGGCGCCAGCGCCCAGTTGTTGCTCCCGCCGTCGGTGTCCGCCGTCCCGGCTAGCAAGCGCAGTGCCTCGATCGGGTGACGCAGGTCGGTCACGCTGGCGATCCAGCGGCTGGCGTCGGCACCGGGCGGGATACACAACCGATCGGAGCCGCCGTCGTCGTAGCGCAGCTTGGCCACGTGCTCGGGACCGACTACGCCGAGCGCGGCGGCTCGCCACAGCTTGAACCAGACCGAGCCCATCAGGTAACCACGCTGTCGCATCGCGGCTATGCAGTGCCAGCCTTCCCAGGGCTCTGGCGAGCAGCCGAGCAGCTCGTATTCGGACGGCGCCGGATGAGTTCCCAGATAGGCGTTCACCCCGGCCGTATAGGCCTCTACCATCGACCGCGCAGCCGCACCGAGTGCCTGATAGTCGCGGATGGACGCGGGCCCGGCGCGCAGCCGCCGGGCCAGCCTGTCGGCTTCGAGGCCGGCCTCGCCAACCCACTCCGCCCACCGGCCCTCCATCTGCTTTCTGCTCGCATCCATCTGCCACAGCCGGTCCATGGCGTGGGCGTAACCTTGCCCGACAAACGCGTCGTGCACCGACGCAGCGCGGACATGCGGGATTCCCCACTCGTCGCGATAAATGTGCACTGGCCGCTCCACCAAGCCGTGGCTATGGAGCGCATTGCCAACCGCCGGATCCGCCATCCTCAGCCCGCAGCGTGCTCAAGGACCGGCCGGGTCAGCGACTCGACGTGGTGGGTCAAGTCGGTGAGCGTCTGTCGGCCCGTCACCCGGTACGTGAGGCAGTTCATCAGGATCGCGCCAAGCGCGTACCTGATCGGTTCCGCGCGTTCGGGCGGCACGCCGGCGAGCAAATTGGCCATCACCTGATCGTTGATAGCGCTCATGCGTGCCATCATGTTCTCGGCATGCCCAGTACTAGCTCGCCGATCACGTTGAGCTGGATCTCGAGCGTGCCCCCACCGATGAGCGACGCGGGGACAGACAGGTACCGCATGCTCGCGCCGCCGCCTTCGTCAAGCACCGCCGCCTCGGCGCCGTGCCACGCCATGACGGCACTGCGCAGGTTGGTCAGGTTCCAGGAGGCCGCGACTTTCAGCACGCTGGCCTCGGCACCAGGCTGCAGGCCCGATATCTGGCGAAGTAGCGACCGCTGCCCCAGCGCCGCGAAGGCGTTGACGTCGGCCGTAAGGACGCCCACCTGCTGCATCACGTCTGGCGGCGGATCCCCGGCAAAGATCGCAAGGTAATCCGCAGGCAGGTCCCGGCGGCGGCCCGAACCGACCGCGATGTTCACCCGCTCGTTGCCCAGCGTGGTCCGCGCGAGCCGCCAGCCCTCGCCTGGCTCGCCTATCACGCGCGAGTCGGGCACGAACACGTCGTTGAAGAAGACCTCGTTGAACAGGTAGCCGCCGTTCGCTTCGCGCAGTGGCCGCACCTCGAGGCCCGGACTCCGCATGTCCACGAGGAAGTAGCTAAGCCCCTTGTGCTTGGGGGCGTCCGGGTCGGTGCGCGCCAGGCAGATGCTCCAGTTGGCCTCCTTGGCCTGCGACGTCCAGACCTTCTGGCCGTTGAGCAGCCAGCCGCCCTCCGCGCGCGTGGCTCTGGTGCGCAGCGAGGCGAGGTCAGAGCCTGCGCCTGGCTCGCTGAACAGCTGGCACCAGGAAATGTCACCACGCAGCGTCGCACCGACGAGGGTCTCGCGCTGCTCATCTGTGCCATGCGCCAGGATCGTCGGCAACGCCCACTCGCCGACAGTGGTGGACGGCTGGATCAGGCCGGCGCGCTCGAACTCCTGGGAGATCACGACCTGTGCCACCGGGCTGGCTGCTATCCCGTACGGGCGCGGGTAGTGCGGAGCGACGAGGCCTTGATCGGAAATGAAGGCGCGCCGCTGGTCGGCAGGCAGGCTGGCAGCCGCGGCGAGCTGATCGGCGACCCACCTGCGCAGGTCCGCTGGCTCGTCCTCGAGCTTCACGTCATGCTTGCGCTCAATCTTGCGCGCAAGCTGACCTAGCCGCACATCCCAGCTGCGGCCCGGGCCGAGCAGGTTCTGCAGGCTCATCGCGCGACGCCAGTACAAGTGCGTGTCGTGTTCCCACGTGTAGCCGATGCCGCCGAACAGCGTCACTGTCTCCAGGCCGATATCCACGGCTCCTGGCAGCCAAACCACCGCGGCCGAGGCAGCCGCAAGGGTGAACTGGTCTGGGTCCTGGTCGTATGCGACCGCGGCATCCCACGCGGCCGCCGCAATCAGCTCGCTGCGGACGAACAGCCGAGCGCACTTGTGCTTGATCGCCTGGAAGGCGGCAATCGGCCGGCCGAACTGCTCACGGACTTTCGCGTAAGAAAGCCCGGTTACCTGGCACCACCGGGCCGCGCCTGCCGACTCCGCGCAGAACAGCGCTGCGGCCGTCGAGCGCAGCCGGTCGGAGTCCAGGTCGAGTACGCGGTCGGGCCGGACGTGGATGCCCGGCACTTCGATCTCGCCGATGTCGCGGGTGAGGTCCACGCTGCGCAGCCTCGTGACTGCGAGCTCATCCCGCTGGGCCTCCTCGACGACGAACCAGACAGTTCCATGAGTGTCATCGGCGCGTTCGGCGCCGAGGATGCAGGTCTGTGCGCTGAGAGCGCCGAGTACCGGGACAGTCGTGCCGCGCACTTCCCAGCCGTCGCCGCATCTCGTCGCGGTCAGGCCGCGGGCGTCAGTCGCGCACGCCCCGGTCCGGCCGGCGACGAAGCCGGGCAGCATACGCTCTCGCAGCTCCGCGCCGCCGTGACGGCTGATAACCAGGCTGGTGAGGACTGTGGGTAGCAGCGGCCCTGGGAGCAGTCCGAACGTCGTTTCTTCCAGCACGATCGCCAGTTCGACCAGGCCAGCGCCGTCCCCGCCGAACTCCGCCGGCAGATGCAGCCCCAGCAGGTTCTGCTCGGCCAGCGCGCGCCAGGACGCCGGCCAGATCCCAGCCGCCAGACCCTCGAAGCATGCTCGGGTCGACGAGGACGTGGCGTGGCGGGCGGTGAAAGCCGCCACGGACTCCGCCAGCGCCTTCTGGTCCTCGCTCAGTGCAATCGACATCGCTACTCCTGGTCCCCGACCTGGCGCTGACTGAACCCGCCGTTACTCGCCGAGCTTCAGTACCCGGCGCGCGTTCTCCTGCAGCCGGCTGCCTGGTATTCCCGCCGCAGTGCCCGCACGCTGCCCATGACGTCGTTCGGATCGGTGCCGTTGCCCGTCGGCGCGAAGCGGTCCGGGTGCTGCTTCGAGGCCAGCCGCGACGACTCGTCGGCGACACCGATAACGCCCGGCTCGATCCCGTACTTGTTCCCCTCGTGCCGCGTGACCGCGATCGGGTCGTCGGTCGGCAGACCAGTGAGCTTGGGCATCGCAGTTACCTTTACGGCCTGGGCGCGAAGAAAAAAGCAGTTCTAAACGTGCCGTCGGCCGGCTAGCTGACAAGGCTCCTCGCGGCGGCCGCGATGTGGTCTGCGGTGAGGCCGGCCGCATCGAGCAGCTCCGCGCTGGTGCCGGATCCCGGAAGTTCCGAGACGGCCAGGTGCTTGACGGTCAGGTCGACTCGTCCGGCGCCGGTCAGCGCGTCGAGGACGGCAGACCCGAGCCCGCCTTCGGGGTGGTGGTCCTCGGCGATGACCAGCCTGCCGTTGGTGATGGCGGCCGCGTCCGTCAGCGCGTCGATGTCGACGGGCTTGACAGAGTAGAGGTCGATCACCCGCGCGCTGATGCCGTCGGACTTCAGCTTGTCGGCCGCGGCCAGGCATGCGTGCAGCGTCACCCCCGCCCCGATGAGGGCCACCTGGTCACCGTCGCTCGAGCGCAGCACCTTTGCGCCGCCGACCGGGAAAGACTCGCCGGCTTTGTACAAGACCGGGTAGGCGCCACGAGTCGTGCGCATGTAGACGACGCCGTCGGTCTCGGCCATGGCCGCGACGAGGGCCGCGGCACTGGTGCCGTCGCTCGGATACAGGACCGTGGACCCCTGCACCGCGCGCATCATGGCCAGGTCCTCGAGCGCCATCTGAGAGGGCCCATCGGCTCCGATCTCGACCCCCGCGTGGGAACCCGAGAGCCTGATGCTGGCCTGCGAGATGGAAGCCATCCGGATGAAGTCGTATGCGCGAGTGAAGAATGCGGCAAACGTCGAAGCGAACGGCCGGTATCCGCGCACGCTGAACCCGACGGCAGCGGCGACGAGCTGCTGCTCGGAGATGTACATCTCGAAGAATCGCTCTGGATACTTGCTCGCGAACTCGTCTGCGAACGTGGAGTTGCTGACCTCGCCGTCCATCGCGACGACGTCGGACAGCACGCCAAGCGCGGCTAGTGCGTCGCCGTACGCCTTGCGCGTCGCCACCTTGTCGCCGATGGTGTACCTCGGGAGCTGCACCTTGGCGCCGTCGCGGGACGCGCGCGCGGACCGGGCGGGTCCGGGCATCGGGCCGCGCACGACCAGGTGGCGCTCGCCGCCTAGCTCGATGATGGCGCGCTCGGCCATCTCCGGTGGCAGCGGCTTGCCGTGCCAGTTCTCCCGGTCCTCGACCTCGGAGAACCCATGGCCCTTCCGGGTGCGGGCGAGTATGACCGTCGGCTCGTCGGCAGGGTTGCCGGCGGCCTCGGCCAGCGCTCGGTCGATCTCCCCCAGGTTGTGGCCGTCGATGACAAGCGCACGACAGCCGAACGCCGTGACCCGGCGCCGATAGGTCTCCATGTCCCAGGACAGTTCCGTCGGGCCGCGCTGGCCGAGCCGGTTGACGTCCACAATGGCAATGAGGTTGGACAGCTTGTAGTGAGAGGCTTTGTCGAGCGCTTCCCAGATCGAGCCTTCAGCCATCTCGCTGTCGCCGCACAGCACCCAGACCCGGTAGGGCAGCTCATCGACGTACTTCCCGGCGAGCGCGACGCCGACGGCGTCTGGCAGGCCCTGGCCGAGTGATCCGGTCGCCACGTCAACCCACGGAAGTATCGGCGTCGGATGACCTTCGAGCCGCGACCCGAACCGCCGGTAGCCGGTCATCAGCTCGTCATCGGATACGACCCCGACCGCCTTGAAGATCGAGTACAGCAGTGGCGACGCGTGGCCCTTCGAGAAGATCAGATGGTCGTTCGCCGGATTGGCTGGCTCGTCCCAGTCGTAGCGCATGTGCCGGCTGACGAGTACAGCCATCAGGTCAGCGGCTGACATGCTGGACGTCGGGTGCCCGGACCCGGCAGACGTGCTCGACCGAACTGAGTCGACCCGCAGCTGCTGACCGAGCTCACCGGCAAGCTTGAGATCTATGTCCGACTTGATGGCGGTTGGGGCAGCCACGAGCAACCTCCTGGGCTAGCGGGTTTAGCACTGGTCGCAGCACACGCACTACCAAGGCTAGGCCGTCGACACGCGCGGCGCGGATCGGGCTGGTCTGTGCGCGCTCGCTACAGCCAGGCTGCCACCTTCTCGATGTCGGCGGCGCCGCTGCGGCCAACGGGCTGCAGGTTCAGGACGGTGACGCCGGACTCCCGGTACGCGGCGATGCGGTCCCGCACGAATCCCTCGTCACCGACCAGCGAGATGCCCGCCACCAGCTCGGCTGGCACCATCGCGGCCGCGGCCGTCTTGTCGCCTGCTAGGTACGCATCCTGAATTTGCGCCGCTTCCCGCTCGTAGCCATATCGCTTGAGCACGTCGTTGTAGAAGTTCCGGCCGCGTGCGCCCATGCCGCCGAAGTACAGGGCGAGCGTCGGCCGCGCGAGCTCGCGCAGGTGCTCGACATCGTTGCCGATGGCGAGCGGGCCGCCGGCGACGATCTCCAGCGGTGGCAGGTCGGCCGCGCGCCGGGCCCGGCCGGCGGCCAGGGAAGCGCCCCACACCTGGCTGGCGCGGTCAGGCCAGTAGTGCAGGGGCAACCAGCCATCGGCGATCGCGGCGGTCATCTCGACGTTCTTCGGGCCGAGCGACGCCACGTAAATCGGGACCCTCTCCCGGACCGGATGGTCGATGAGCTTGAGCGGCTTGCCAAGGCCAGTGCCGCGGCCTGCTGGCAGCGGGATCTCGTAGTGCCTGCCGGCGTATTCCACCCGATCGCGCCGCCACACCGAACGGCAGATCTCGATGATCTCGCTCGTCCGGCCGACGGGCGCGTCGTACGGCACGCCGTGGAAGCCCTCGATGACCTGCGGCCCGGATGCCCCGATCCCGAGGATGAACCGGCCACCGGACAGCTTGTCGAGCCCGACGGCTGTCATCGCCAGCAGCGACGGAGTCCTGGTGTAAAGCGGCAATATGGCCGACCCGATCTGCGCCCGGCTGGTAACGGCCGCCACGAAACCAAGCGTCGACACCGCGTCGGCTGTATACGCCTCGCCCGCCCACAGATACTCGACGCCGGCCTCCTCTAGTCGCCTCAGATGCCGGGCAAAAACCTCCGGATCACCCTGCGGGCCCACCACTGCGCCAAGCTTCACGAAGCTGCCCCTTCCGTCGCGCCAGCGTCCGCTGCCGGGCAATGCTAGCTACTCGACGGGTTTGGCGCGGGCGTCACCCGCTGCGGGTGATAGCTGGGGATGAGCCGGATGGTAGAAGCGGCTCGAGTTAGCCCCTGGTCCGAAGCGGAGCGTGCACGTAAAGCTCCTTGTGATCCGGCTTGGCCACCGGCGTCTCGGCCGGCGGCGGCAGCTGGTACTTGAAGTCGCGCTGGTGCTCCGCGTACTGCCGGTCGGCGTTGTAGACCTTGTCGAACTTCCACAGCATCCGGGCGAAGTTGGTCTGCCCGCGGGAAAGCTGCCGCGCGACGATGCCGACTGTGTCGGCGAGCGCCCGGAGACCGAGATGCTTGCGCGCGAGCACGGACTGCGTCTTGACCAGCTCCTCATAGAACCGGTGCAGTGGCAGCCGGGTCGGCAGCACTGCGTGCTGGACGTCGAACAGGCGATAGTCCAGCGTCGTCAGGCGGCGCGACTCGGTCAGCCACGTCTCTGTCCCCGGATACGGCGTCTGGACCGTGATGTTGACGATCTCGGGAACGCTCATCGCCCACTCCCGGACGAAGGCGAAGCGCGCCTCATCCCAGTCCGGATCGGCGATGATGTTGATGGCGACGGTGAGGCCGATGGACCGGGCGACCTCCAGCGCCTTGTTGTTCACCTCCGGCGTCGTGCGCTTGCGGAACGCGGCGAGGCCCTCTTCGTCTAGGGCTTCCAGACCGAGGAACATGTAGCTGAGCCCGAGGCGCTTCCAGCGACGGAACACCTCTTCGTTGCGCAGCAGCACGTCGCAGCGGGTTTCGAGGTAGTAGTCCTTGCGGATCCGGCGGCGCTCAAGCTGGCGCGCGATCTCGTCGCCTTGATCGGCCTTGATAAACGCCACGTCGTCGACGATGAATACGCCCCGCTCCCGGATGCGGCTCATGTCCTCGACCGCGGCCTCGGGCGACAGCTTGCGATAGCTCCGGCCATAGAACGTCCAGGCACTACAGAAAGAGCAGTCCCACGGGCACCCGCGGGTGAACTCGATCGACGCGGCCGGATCCATGACGCCGATGAAGTACTTGCGCCGGCGGCCGCCAAGGTGGCGGGCCGGCAGATGGTCGTCCAGGCTGTGCAGCATCGCCGGCGGGCGGCCGGCGCCGTTGGCCGTGACCGCGCCGGGCACGTCTGTCCACGCCCGGTCGGGCAGGGCGGCCAGCATTGCTGGGGTACCCGTCTCGCCTTCGCCCTTCAGGATGACGTCGATGGCGCCTTCCGAATGCTCGAGGACCTGTTCGGCCACGAAAGAGACGCTATGACCGCCCGCGAAGACGACGCAGCCGGGCAGGAGCACCTTGATCCACTTGGCGAGATCCACGACTTCGGGGACGTTCGCTAGATAGTTAAGGCTGAAGCCGACTGCTTCCGGCTGGAAGCTCATCAGCTCGCGCTCGAGGTCAGCGTGCGAATACACCTGGAGGTCGATCAGTCGGACGTCGTGTCCGTCGGCCAGCGCCGCTGCGGCCACGCGCTCGAGGCCTAGCGGCTCGAGGCGCAGGAAGATCTCCGAGTACATCAGTGCGCTTGGATGGACGAGCAGCACACGCATAACCCAGCACTCCTCACAGGCAGCTCCCGCTTAGACGGGTCGGGTAAAACGGCTAAATCCCGCACCAGGCAGCTGATTTCGACAGCTCGACGCGCACAACCCGCAGACAGGTGGTCGCGCACAGCAACCTTCCCGTCTGTCGACCGCTCTATCCGGAGCGGCCGTAGCTTTATTACGTGCCTGAGCTACCCGAAGTCGAGTCGGCCCGTGCTGTTATCGAGCGCGCGGCCCTTGGGCGCGAGATCGTCGACGCTGACGACAGCGACACGTACGTAACCCGCCCGCACCGGCCCGGCGAGCTCCGCGCGGCACTAGTAGGCCGGCGGTTGACCGCCGCGCATCGGCGTGGCAAGAGCATGTGGTTCGACACGTCGGGAACTGCGGACTCGGCCGCGGTCGGACCCACCCTCGGCATTCATCTGGGTATGTCCGGCAAGATCGTCATTGCAGATGGACAGGGCGCGGAAATCGAGGGCGGCGACTACTGGCAACGAGGCCGCAGCAGTGGCGACCATCGATTCACGCGCTTCTCCCTGACGTTCGCGGACGGCGGGTCCCTGCTGCTCATCGACCCACGACGGCTCGGCCGGGCCCGCCTCGACCCGCCGGTCGAGGCGCTCGGTCCGGATGCACGGGAGATCACCAAGGCGCAGTTCCGGGCGGCATTCTTGCGCGGCACCGCGCCAGTGAAGGCGCGACTCCTCGATCAGAAGGCAATTGCCGGCGTGGGCAACCTGATCGCCGATCAGGTCCTCTGGACGGCGAAGATTCACCCGGCCCGGCCGGTAGGCGAGCTCGATCAGGCCGACGTCGACCGGCTCTACCGCGCGGTCCGGCGCTACGTTCAGTCGACGGTGGCGAACGGCGGCGTCCACACGCTGCCGATCGTCGAGTTCCGCAGGGCCGGCGCGCGCTGCCCGCGAGACGGCGCCCCGATGGCGCATGGCACCATCGGCGGCCGGACTACCTGGTGGTGTTCGCGGGAGCAGGTCGAGACGGGGTAGCGTCCATTGCGGACGTCTTATTTCCGCATTTCCGAGGACGTAATGAATCCCGATGCGAGCCCGACGGCGCGGGCGCTCCTGACGCTCGAGCTGCTCCAGAGCAGCCCCGGCATCACCGCGGGCCGGCTCGCCGACAAGCTCGGCGTGTCGGAGCGCGCAGTCCGGCGGTACGTCGGCATCCTGCGCGAGGCAGACATCCCGGTCGAATCCGTTCGCGGACCGTACGGCGGCTACCGCCTCGGCCGGGACGTCCGGCTGCCGCCGCTTGTGTTCAGCGCCACCGAAGCCCTCGGCCTGGTCATGGCGGTGCTCGACGGCCACCACACCGCCAGCGATCCGGCCGACCCGGTCGGCAGCGCGCTCGGCAAGATCCTGCGGGCGCTGCCCCAGGCTGTCGCGGCCCAGGCCGAGGCCGTCCGCCGCACTGCTGCGCCAGCCCCTGACCGCGCCGCCGCGCGGCCCGACCCGGATACCGCCACCAGGCTGGTGCAAGCGTGCTCGAACCGCCGGCTCGTACGGCTCCGCTACCGGTCCGAAGCCAGTTCCGAGCTGCTCATCGACGTCGAACCGTGGGCCGTCGTCGTCCGCCATGGGCGGTGGTACTTGCTCTGCTACTCGCGGACATGGCAAGCCCGCCGCGCCTACAGAATTGACCGTGTCCGCGCAGTCGAGGAGCTGGCGGATACCTTTAACCCGCCTGCCGATCTCGATCTGGTGGCCTTGCTCGAAGAACATCTGGCCGTCGGCTGGGAATACGAGGTCGAGATCATCATCGACGCGCCCGTCGAAGCGGCGGCTCGCTGCCTGCCGCGCGCTCTCGGCCGGCTGACGAACGTCGACGGCGCGACGAGCCGCCTGGCCGGGAGTACCAGCAATCCGGCCTGGTACGCCGAGCAGCTCGCGGCGATCCGGGCGCCCTACCGGATCCTGCGATGTCCTGAGCTCCAGGAAGCAACGAGAGCACTTGGACACCGGCTCATGGCCGCAAGCGGCAACGCACCAGCCCTAGCCAGCAAGGCCTGAATGGCGCTGCTGCTGCTGCGCGGCGGCGGCAATGCCAGCAGCCTGGCAACTAGCCGAGGCGTGGTTTCGGAATCCCAATTCCGTTTTGGTACTCTCATACCGGAATATGGATTCCGTTTCTAGAAGGAGGAATGATGGTCGGCGTCAGCGGGCGCGCTCGCCCCGTCACGACCTTCGCGGTGCTGGCGCTCGGCGTCGCTGCGTTCGCGCTGCTGCAGTCGCTGGTCATTCCGGTGCTGACGACGGTGCAGCATGAGCTGCACACCACGCAGAGCACGGTTACATGGGTACTGACTGCCTATCTGCTGTCGGCATCGGTCATGACGCCAATCCTCGGCCGGGTGGGCGACATGATCGGCAAGAAGCGCGTCTTCGTGGCGACGCTGCTGGCGCTGGCTGTCGGCTCGTTCCTGGCAGCCATCGCCTCCTCGATCGGCGTCTTGATTGCTGCCCGCGTGATCCAGGGCGTCGGCGGCGGGATGATCCCGGTTGCGTTCGGTATCATCCGCGACGAGTTCCCGGCCGCACGGGTGGCAGGCGCGGTCGGTTCCCTGGCGTCACTTACCGCGGTCGGGGCTGGCCTGGGAATCGTACTGGCTGGTCCGTTGGTCGCCGTCCTGAACTATCACTGGCTGTTCTGGCTCCCGCTGATTCTCACGGTCGTGGCTGCCGCGTGCGCGATCGCGCTCGTGCCCGAATCGCCTGTTCGCACGCCGGGGCACATTAGCTGGCTGTCGGCGATGCTGCTATCCGCGTGGCTCGTCGCCCTGCTGGTCGCGCTCAGTGAGGCGCCGCAGTGGGGCTGGCGGTCTGCGCGGGTGATTGGCTTGATCGCCGCGGCGGTGCTACTCGCGGCGGCCTGGGTCACGGCCGAGTTGCGCGCGAAGACACCCCTCATTGACATGAAGATGATGCGCCAGCGTGCGGTATGGACGAACAACCTCGTCGCTCTTCTCATCGGTCTCGGGATGTACGCGACGTTCGCGTTCCTGCCCGAGTTCGTGCAGACCCCGGCCAGCGCCGGCTACGGCTTCGGCGCGACCATCACGCAGTCCGGGCTGATGCTGTTGCCATCCTCGATCACGATGTTCTCCGTCGGACTACTGGCGGGACGGCTCACCCGCTTGCTGGGCGGCAAGGCACTAGTCATCGCCGGCAGTCTGATCGGTTGTGCCTCGATGTCGATCCTGGCGTTCGCGCATCAGCATGAGTGGGAGGTCTATCTCTCGGGTGCGATCATGGGGATCGGCTTCGGGCTCGTGTTCTCAGCGATGTCGGCGCTGATCGTCGCGGCAGTTCCCGTTTCCCAAACCGGCGTCGCGAGTGGCATGAACGCCAACATCCGCACCATCGGCGGCAGCATCGGGTCAGCGGTGATGGCCAGCATCGTGACCTCCCAGCTTGCGCCGTCCGGCCTGCCGAGGGAGTCCGGTTACACGATCGGATTCGCAGCCATGGCCGGCGGTCTGGTCCTGGCCGCGCTGGCCGCCACGCTCCTCCCCTCGGTGCGGCGCCTCCGCCAGCCCGCCAGCGCCGCCGACGACGCCCAGCTCGCCGCGACGCCGGCCGGCCTGGCTGCTGTCGATCAGGCCGGCTGACCGGCCGCGGGGCAGCGACATGCGCGCACATCCAGCACCAGCACAAGCAGCTGATTCGCCCGCCACGTCTGCGGCGCCCGGTTACCGGCCGCCGGCCATGCGCCGCGACGCGGTGCGCAACTACCAGCGCATCCTGGAAGCCGCGCGGGACGTACTCGCCGAGTCGGGCGCCGATGCCAGCATGGAGGAGATCGCGGCGCGCGCGGGTGTCGGCGTGGGGACCGTATACCGCCGGTTCACCAGCAAGGACGCGCTGATCGACGAGCTGCTGCGGCTGGCACTCGAGCAACTCGTCGCAGCGGCCGACCGCGCGCTGGGGCGTGTGGACGGGGATGGGCTCCATTACCTGCTGACCGCCTTTGGTCAGTCGTTCGCCGACCACGCGCGGTACGCCAGCCTGCTGCTCGATCGGCCGACCGACGCCAGTTTCTCCCGGCGGATAACTACGGCGATCGAGGTGCTCACCGCGCGCGCCATCGGCGCCGGCGCGGTGGCTTCCGATGTCACGTCGGATGACGTCCACGCGCTGATCGTGGCGATGCGCGGTCTGGTTCAAGCGGCCGGGGAGGCGGCCCCCGCCGACTGGCGGCGATTCCTCGACATCCACCTGGCCGGCCTGCGGGCCGCCAGCCGGTAATTCAGGGCCATCGCAGGTCGATCGGGCCACGGCGCGCCCTGGCGTGTCAATGGATCGCGGCTGGGTACGTCCGGCCTAAAGCGGAGCCTGTGCAAGTAGTGACGGAGATCCCACGTCGCTGTGGATCGAGGGAAACGATCATGAACTGTCCGCATCAGCCGCCCTGCCCTCCAGCGGACGCGCCGGACTGCGAGGCCGCTTGCGTGGTGGCCGCCCACCCGGAGCAGGGCTGGAGCCTGCTCTGTAACAGCGTCGTGGTGTTCGAAGACACCGGCGACCTGCTGCCGGACGGCACGATCATCGCTCCGCATCGGGCTGAGTTCGACGTAGAGCTGATGGCGCTGTGTGGCGCCGGCCCGAGCCGTCCTCCAGGGCTCGATGATCGTCAGCGCAGCGGTGCCCGGTCATAGCCGGTGGCCGGTCATATCCGCGCCGGCCGACCCTTAACAGCATTGGTCCCCTACTAAGGGAACCGGCGCTGGCCCTGGTCGCTCGCATCCCCCTGTCGGGGTGAGCGGGCTGGCGGCTGCCTGCGGCCCCGGGTGCTCGGCGGTGCCTGCCGGTACGGTGCCGCATGCAAGACGGTCCGGCGGCTCGCGCGCAGCCAGCGCACGCCGGCGATCAGCACAGCCAGGGCAGTCGCCGCGATCATCGCGAGGAAGCCACTGCCGACCCAGCGGGCGGCATTCAGCGCAAGGAGAGTATGCGAAGTATCGGTAGCTCTGTCGTGAATCAGCCCGGCGACGATCGCGGCGACGAGGTAGGCGAGAGCTGGCGCGGGAATGATGAGGTAAGCGCGGCGCGGGGTGACGGCCAGGCAGGCTGCTACCGTGCCGGCCACGACCAGGAGTCCAAGGAGGAAGCCAGGGTCGCTCCTCGTGACTACTGTTATTAGCGCTCCCAGCCCGGCAGCAATGGCCACCAGGACGACGCCCCGTCCCCACGGGAGTTGTCCCCAGCGCGGTGACGGCTCGCTGGCCGAAGCGTGCTGGCCGGGCGGCTCGCCACGCGGGTTCAAATCGCGTCCTGCCGACGCCGACCCAGAGCCAGGCGCCGGGCGCAGCGGCTGGCGCGCTGGCTCCCGAGTGCCCGCATCGTTCCAACGTGGCTCGCCCATGTGATCCCTGATGGTAGCTGTCCGATGAGGTAACTTCGCGGATAGCCCTCCTGCAGGTTTCGAGTCGGCCGCGCAAGAGCGGAGATGAGCATGGCAGGCCCGAGGATGTCCCGGCGCTCCGTGGCCGGGACAGTCGTATATGCCCTGAGCTGCACTGCAGCCGCCCTGGCTATCGTCGTCAGCGGCTTCTCATATTTCGTCGTCAAGGACGTTGCCAGTATCGGCTCCTCGCACGCCATCGTCAGTGGCCCCTCGATCGGACCGCAGAACATCCTGCTTATGGGCCTGGAGAGCCGTACGGACTGGAACGGCAACATTCTCCCGAACGACATACTCCGGGCGCTGCACGCTGGCAGCCGCCAGCAGGTCCAGAACGGCACCGGCGGTAACGCAACAAATACCCTGATCCTGATTCACATATTCGCGGGCGGACGGCGAGCGGTCGGCTTTTCCATCCCGCGCGACGACTGGGTCAGCTTCGCCGGCATGGTCGGCCCCGAGCAGGCTGGCAAGATCGACCAGGCCTACGGCCTCAGCATGTACTACGAGCAGCAAAAGCTCCGCGCCCAGGGGTCGTCCATCAGCGCCGATCAACTTGCCTTCCTCGGGAACGAGGCCGGCCGCCGGGCGACGGTGGCGACCGTCGAGAAGCTGACCGGCGTGCACATCGATCACTTGGCCGAGGTCAACCTGGACGGCTTCTACGAGCTCGCCAAGGTCCTTGGTGGTGTGGAGGTCTGCCTCAACCACGCCACTAGCGACAGCCTCTCCGGCGCGCACTTCCGGGCCGGCCGGCAGCATCTGAACGCCCGCCAGGCACTCGCTTTTGTGCGCCAGCGTCACGGCCTGGTGAACGGTGACCTGGACCGGACGCACCGTCAGCAGGCATTCCTCGACTCGGTCATGCACCAGCTGCGGACCGAGGGCGTGCTCAGCGACCTATCGAAAATGCGGGCCCTGCTCACCGTCGGCAAGAAGTACGCGATTACCGACGCCGGGTGGAACTTGCTCGATTTTGCTTCTCAGATGCGCAGCCTGACCAGCGGCAAGCTCGCCTTCCATACACTGCCGATCCAGGGCTACGCGACGATCAACGGTCAGGACGCCAACTCCGTCGATCCCGCGACGATCAAGTCGATTGTGCACGCCACGTTCTACCCGCGGCGGGCATCGCACGTGACTCAGTCAGCGGCGAGCGTTGTCGCCGCCGGAGCCCGGCACACGACGGTCGACGTTCTCAACGGCGGCAGTACGCCGGGGCTCGCCGGGCACGTCTCTGCCGCCCTGGTCCACGCCGGGTATCGCCCCGGCCTCGTCGGCGACACGAGCCATCGCACCACGACGACCGTCCTGTATGGCGCTGAGGCCTCGGCCGGCGCGCGCAAGATCGCCGCGTTGTTCGGTGTGACGGCACAGCGAAGCGCGTCGGTGGCTGCCCGGCACGTCGAGATCCTGCTGGGAGCCGCGGCCACGGTCCCGGCCAGCATCGCTGCCGGGCTGAGCTCGGCCTCGGCAACGCCGTCGCCAGTGGTCGTGATCCCCACCTCGGGCCCGCAAGGCGGTGAGGTGCGCTCGGCAACCGGCATCCCCTGCGTGAACTGATTGCTCAGCCTGGCCCGGGAATAGCGGCTAGCTGCCGCATGAGCGAAGCGAACTCACCGAAGGACAGGCTCTGCTCGGCGTCCGACAGCGCTTCGTCCGGCGTGGGGTGCACTTCGATCAGCAGGCCGTGAGCGCCGGCGGCCCGCGCCGCCCAGGCCATGGGCGCGACGTAGCTGCGCAGCCCGGTGCCGTGACTGGGATCGACGATGATCGGCAGGTGCGAGCGTTCGCGCACCACAACGACGGCGGACAGGTCCAGCGTGTTGCGGGTGGCGCTTTCGAAGGTCCTGATACCCCGCTCGCAGAGGATGACCTGCTGGTTCCCCTGCGCGACGATGTACTCGGCGGCCGCGAGCCACTCTTCGATGGTGCTCGACAGGCCGCGCTTGAGCAGGACCGGCCGGTCCAGCTTGCCGACCTCCCGGAGCAGATCGAAGTTCTGCATGTTCCGGGCGCCTATCTGGAGGATGTCTGCCTCCTTGGCCATCCGGTGCACTTGCTCGACGGCCATCACCTCGGTAACGACCGGCAGGCCAGTCTCGCGTCCCGCGGCGACCAGCAGATCCAGACCCTCATAGCCCAGGCCCTGGAACGAGTACGGCGACGTGCGGGGCTTGAATACGCCGCCGCGCAGCACGTGCGCGCCGTGATCACGGACAAATCTCGCCGTCTTCATGATCTGCTCGCCGCTCTCGACCGAGCACGGGCCAGCCATCACCACGAACCCGTCCCCGCCAACCAGTACGTCACCAACCCGCACAACGGTGTCGGCCGCCCGCGCTGCCCGGTCGACCAGCCGGTACTGCCGGGACCGTCGGGCCGTGGCCGGCTCTTCGGCCGCGACAGCCTCGAGCGCCTCCGCGGGTGACTCGCCGCCCAGCGAGTCAGGCAGACTGCCGGGCTGGGCGGCATGGCGCAGCGCCTTGGCTGGGTAGCTGCCGAGAACCTTGATGTACTGGGCCGCCGACCGCAGTTCGTCGAGGGCGGCCGCAGTCCGGGGGTCAGCGGTGTTCCCCTCGAAGTCCAGGAAGAACAGGTACTCCCAGGGCCGGCCAGGCCGCGGCCGCGACTCGAGCTTGGTCATCGAGTGACCGCTGCCCGACAGGATCTCCAGGCACCGCAGCAGAGCCCCCTCCTCGTGCCGGGTCACCAGGATCAGGCTCGTCTTGCAGGCGATACGCACGTCCACCGGCGCCGCGGCCGTCGACAAGACGACGAAGCGGGTGTAGTTGTCTTCGTTGTCGGAGATCCCGTGGCGGAGCACCACGAGTCCGTGCGCCTCGGCAGCCTCGGCCGAGCCGATCGCGGCCATCGTGGGATCGCCAGCGGCGGCGACAGCGGCCATCGCGCCCGCGGTGTCGAAATAGGTCGTCGGAATCGCGTCCGGCAATGTCTGCAAGAACTGCGCGCACTGCTCCAAGCCTTGCGGATGAGACAGGATCCGGCTCAGTGAGCTCAACGGAACGTCCTGGACCCCGGCCAGGCAGTGGTCTACCTTCCACGTCTCCTCGCCGGCGATGAACAGCTGATGTTCACGCAACAGCGCGTAGACCTCATTGATGCTGCCCGCCGTGGTGTTCTCGATCGGGAGGACCGCCAGGTCGACATCGCCGGCCAGCAGCGCGCCGACGGCTTGCCGGAACGTGCTGAAGCCGGTCAGGTCACCCTCCGCGCCGCGGCCCGCCAGGTACTTCCGCGTCGCCGCGTCGCTATAGGCGTGCGCGGCACCCTGGAAGGCCACGCGCAACCGCCCGCCCGCCTGTCCGTTGAGGTGCCGGGCCTGCTGGGCCATCGAGTCGCTGAGCAGTTCACGGAAGATCCGGCGCACGAGACTGGCGGACACGCCAAGCTCAGTGGCGACGGCCTCGGCGCCCGCCAGCACCTGCCGTTCGCGGTCAGCGTCCTGGATACCCGCGACGCCCTGTTGCTTCAAGCTGGCGATATCGGCGATCAGGCGGCCGCGCTGGGCGATGAGTCCGACGATTCCGCTGTCGACCTCATCCAGGCTTCGCCGGAGATCATCGAGGTCCGGCTTGCGATCGGTCACGCTTCCCGCTTCCATCCTCAGGTCGGCTCACTGGAGCCTGCGCATCACTGTAGTAGCGCCCGATCCCGGTGGTGACCTGAGCACCAGCCAGCCAACGAGGACCCTTCCTCCGAGTCGCTCAGCACTGCGGAAGGCGGGGAAGGCTAGCCCGGGCGAGCGCGTTAAGTTGTCTAATGCTTGTTGTGCCTTCGCCTCCCCGTCCTGAGCGGGAGGCGGAGGGTGACCGGAAGTGAGGTGGCGCGTTGGCGATTCCATATGATTCCGCCGCAAAGTTCCAGGACTACGCCCGGCCCGAGATGCTCGTCACGACCGAGTGGCTGGCGGCGCACCTCAACGACGCGGGTCTCGTGGTGGCCGAGTCTGACGAGGACGTTCTGCTCTACGAGACCGGTCATATCCCCGGCGCCGTGAAGCTGGACTGGCACACGGAACTGAACGACCCGGTTACTCGCGACTACGTCGACGGGGCCGGCTTCGCGCGGCTGATGTCGGAGAAGGGCATCGGCCGGGACACCACTCTGGTGCTTTATGGCGACCGGAACAACTGGTGGGCGGCTTACGCGCTCTGGGTGTGCACCCTGTTCGGCCATCCGGACCTGCGCCTGCTCGACGGCGGCCGGGCCAAGTGGATCGCCGAGGGCAGGGAACTGTCAGTAGACCGGTCCCAGCGCCCGGCCACGGAGTACCCGGTGGTGGCGCGCGATGACAGCACGGAGCGGGCCTTCCGGGACCAGGTCGAAGCCCACCTCGGTCAGCCCCTGATCGACGTCCGCTCGCCCGGCGAGTACACCGGCGAGCTGCTGCACATGCCGGACTACCCGCAGGAAGGCGCGCTCCGCGGCGGGCACATCCCCGGCGCCAAGAGCGTGCCATGGTCGCGCGCCGCGGCCGAGGACGCCACGTTCCGGACTACCACCGAGCTGGCGGCCATCTACCAGGGTGAGGCCGGGCTCCAGCCGACTGACGACGTCGTGGTCTACTGCCGGATCGGGGAACGCTCGAGCCACACCTGGTTCGTGCTGCACCACCTGCTCGGCTATCCGAACGTCCGCAACTACGATGGCTCATGGACAGAGTGGGGCAACTCGGTCCGCCTTCCGATCCATCGCGGTGAGCAACCATGACGACCGGCACCCTCCACCCTCGGCTCCAGGAGATCGCAGACGACTTCCTGGCGGTGCCGGACCGGGACCGGCTGCAACTCCTGCTCGAGTTCGCACAGGACCTGCCGCCGCTGCCAGCCCGGTATGCCGGGCACCGCGACCTCATGGAGCCAGTGCCCGAATGCCAGACGCCGCTGTTCCTGGCGGTCGAGCTCGACGAGGACGACCGCGTACACCTGTTCTTCGACGCGCCGCAGGAGTCACCCACAACCCGGGGGTTCGCCGGCATTCTGCACGCCGGGCTCGACGGCCTTGACGCTTCGCAGATCCTCGCGACGCCCGGCGAGTTCTCCACCCAGCTCGGGCTGCAGGATCTGGTCAGCCCGCTCCGGCTGCGAGGCATGGCGGCGATGCTCGCTCGGATCAAGCGGCAGCTGCGTGACAAAGCTGCCTAGCAGCAGCATCCCATCGCCTGCGCTGCCGACCGCGTTCAGCGCTAAGCCCGAGCGCGGGCATCAACCAGAGCCCGTGCCCTGGCCTCGCGGACTTCCGCCGAGAGGGTGGCGACGTCATACGCGCCGTAGTGGCGCTTCTCGTTAATGAAGAAGGTGGGGGTGCCGGAGACGCCGCTGATGTCAGCTGAGTCGGTATCCCCGGCGATCTTGGCGTCGCCGGTGCCGCTCCTGAGGTCGGCGGTGAACCGGTCCACGTCGAGTCCGATGTCAGCGGCATGGCCAAGGAGATCCTTGGCAGTGAGGGCGCCCTGGTGGTCGAGGAGCTGGTCGTGCATCTCCCAGAACTTGCCTTGCTGCGCCGCCGCTTCAGAGCCCTCGGCGGCAAGCATGGCGTGCGGGTGCACGTCAGTGAGCGGCAGGTGCCGCCACACGTAGCGCAGGTCACCGTAGCCGGCGAGCAGCTCTCTCACCACGGACTCGGCCTGGCCACAGTAGGGGCATTCGAAGTCCCCGTACTCCACGAGCGTTACCGGCGCCTTGGCCGGGCCGCGGATGTGATCACGCTCAGGATCGACGGGCATTACCAGGTCGACAATCGTCTCGGCCGTGCCGAGCAGCGCGCGGAGCCGCAGCGGCTTCGGCAGCGCGGCCGTGATTCTGAAGACCAGCCAGGCTAGTGCTGACGCACCGACCGCCGCAGACAAGACGCCTGCCTTCGCCTGTGCGAGCTCCGCGCCACGAAAGGCGAGCGACGCGATGAGCAGCGACACGGTGAACCCGACGCCAGCCACGGCGCCGGCGCCGGTGACCGCAGCCCAGCCGACGGGCGGCCGGATCCGGCCGCGGCTGAAACGGCTCAGCAGCCACGCACCGCTTACCGTTCCCACCGGTTTGCCGACTACGTAGCCGACCAGGATGCCGAGCGTGATCGGCGAGGTGAACGCTTGACCGAGGAAGCTACCGCTGACGGTGATCCCCGTGTTCGCCAGAGCGAACAGCGGAACGATGAAGTAGCTGGTCCAGGGGTGGTAAATCTGCTGGAGCCGGTCGTTCGGGGAGATAGCAGTCCGCACGCTCTCCCGGGCCACCTGCGCCAGCTCGGGCGTGGGCTGCTCCCGGAACAGGCGGAACGTTTCAGACGCTTGCTCGAGGTCGCTTCGAGTCGCCGGATAGGCCAACGCGAGCAAGCCCATAACCAGCCCGACTACCAGGGGGTCGACCCCCGACTTGAAGAAGGCGATCCAGGCGGCAAGTCCGAGCAGGAAGTAGATGAGGCCTATTCGCACACGTCGCCAGCGCGCCACGACCACCAGCCCGAGGATGCCCAGACCAACCATCAGCGCCTGCGAATTGATGCTGCTGCTGTACACGAGCGCGATCACGATGATGCCCACGAGATCGTCAACGATGGAGAAGGTCAGCAGATACGTGCGCACCCGGTCGGGAACCCCTCGGCCGACGAGCGCCAGGAGGCCCAGTGCGAAGGCTGTGTCGGTCGACATGGCCACGCCCCAGCCTGCTGCCGACTGGGTGCCGGCGTTAATGGCAAGGTACAGCGCAACCGGCACGGCCCCCCCGGCGAAACCCACGGCCACAGGCAGCCCGAGGCGCCGGCGCTCACGCAACTCCCCGATGTCATACTCGCGCCGCGCCTCCAGACCCGCCACCAGGAAGAAAAACGACATGAGCCCCGAGTTCACCCAGCCATGCACACTGTCAGCCAGGCTCGCCGTTCCGACGCTGACAGACACCCCGGTCTGCCAGAACGAGGCATACCCAGCAGAATCGATGTTGGCCCAGATGAGCGCCGCGATCGCGGCCGCCAGCAAGATCGCCGAGCTGCCCGTCTCCGTGCGCAGGAACCGCCGCAGCGGCGTCTCGAGGCTCCGCCCCCACGCCGTCCGCCGCGAGAACGCAGAAGTGGAGGTCGAGGATTCGCTCACTCCAGGATTCTCTCCTGGCCGGCACGAGGTCGCGACGGCGTCCAGGACGCCAGACGTGCGCGGCCCGCGCGGACAACATCCAGCCTGTCTCCCGCGCGCAGTGCGGCGCGGATCGGGGTCAAAGCGCTCAGGTTGCCCGGGTGGCCTGGCTGACCGCTGCTGCGATGGCCTGCTCGGTCGCGTTGACGGGCCCGCCCGCAACCAGCACGGTCGGCGTCGCATCGACGCCAGCAGCGATGGCGCGAGCTGTCACGTAGGGCGGCCAGTCGAGGTACGTGCCGGCCGACACGCAGGCCGACAGCGCTTCGTGGTCGAGCCCGACGGCGCGGCCCAGCTCGATCAGATCGGTGTCGCTGAGACCGGGACCGCCCTCCGGCGGCTGAGCAGCGAATAGCGCGTGCGCGTAGTCCATGAACCGCCCCTGGTCCGCCGCGCACGCCGACGCGGCCGCGGCGCGCGTCGAGTAGTTCGTCGTCGACGCCTCATCGAGGAAGTTCATCGGGTGGTAAGCCAGGGTGACCTGCTTGCCGCTCACCAGGTCAGTTAGCGCCGAATCGGCTGAGAGCTCGAATTTCTTGCAATACGGGCACAGGAAATCGATGAACGCTTCTACCTGAACCGGGCCATCCCCCACAAGGACGGCGTCACGTTCAGGGTTTGCTCCCGCTGGCACGCTGTCGGGAATGCTGAGATGTGGCCGGTCTGTCATGACGCCCCCGGTTTCGCATCGGCCAGCAGCCGTCGTGGCATCGTCGCGCGTTAGCTTGTGTCGTACCCGGACCAGGATGCGCCACTCAGCAGGACGGGTTTGCCGACGATTCGGCGGGCAGCATCCAGGGGACAGATGGCGCCAGGACACCGAGCACACGGGAGGTAGCCCAGAATGTCCAGCGAGTTCAGCGAAGCGCTCAGCGGCACGGACGAGGTCACCATCGGCGTCACGGGCCGGTCCACGGGCCGGCAGATCTCCGTGCCGGTCTGGTTCGTCGCCGAGAACGACAAGATCTACCTGGTCCCCATCCACGGCTCTGAGAGCGACTGGTACCGGAATCTCGTCGCTTCCCCGCGACTGCAGCTGACCGCCGAGGGCGCGACCGTCAACGGGAATGCCACCCCGGTCGGCGACCCCGCCCGCGTGCGGCAGGTAGTCGACGACTTCCGCGCCAAGTACGGCAGCCAGCAGGTCGCGTCCTACTACCCGAAGACGGACGCGGCCGTCGAGGTCAGCGTGCCGGCCTAGCTCAGCGAGCGCCGCCCTTCCACTGTGCGGAACCCGCATCCCACGCGGTGTAGGTGTACGGGTTGTCGAGCACAGTGGTCGCCGGGACCTCGGGGTACATCCCCTCGGTCCAGGCATCCGGTCCGAGCTGGCCGTGCAGGTAGTCGACGGTCTCGCCGACAACCCTGCGCGCCTTCGCGAGGTCGACGCCGGCGAGGCGGTGGTTGTGCTTCACGACCCGGCCGTTGATCACAACCGTGTGGACGTCGCCGCGCTGGGCCTGGAACGCGACGTGGCCGTACGGGTTCAGGACCGGGAACATGACCGGCGACGCGTCGTTCTTTATCAGGATCACGTCGGCCTTCTTGCCCGGTTCGAGCGCGCCCACGACCGAGTCGAGGCCGAGGGCCTGCGCGCCACCGCGGGTCGCCCAGTGGACTACCTCCTCAGCGCGCAGGTGGCAGTTCGTGACGGTCTCCTGCCTGGCGTGCGCTTCCAGATGCTCGCGGGACCGGTCAGCCCCGAGCGTGCTCCGCATCGCGGAGAACAAGTCGCCGCTCCACCAGACGCTCGTATCCATCGACAGGGAGACGGGGATGCCGTGCTCGCGCAGCTGCCAGGTCGGCGGGTACCCCTGCCCTGCGCTCTGCTCGCTCTCGGTGGAGACGGACGCTGATCCGCCGGTCGCGGCGATCCGGTTGTAAGAGTCCCTCGTCAGCGTGGCGGCATGGACATAGACAGTCGCCGGCGTCATGAATCCGTTCTCGTGCATGAGCCGGATGCCGTCGTCATTGGTGGCACCCCAGACCCCGGCGTGGGTCGTGACAGGCACGCCGAGTTCCCTGGCCACCTCAAATGCTGCCCGCTCGGGGAACGCCGGGTCGCCGGTGACGTCGAACGCCATCTGGAACCCCAGCATGTCGTTCGCCGTGCCGAATCGCCTGCTGACGAAGTCGCGGAACTCGGGCGCGGCAGACCACTCCCACGGACCCGCCTGGATATTGCCGTAGGCCAGCACGAACCGGCCGGGCACCTCAGTCAGGGCATCGACTGCGGCCTCCGCGTGGTCAACGGTCTGAAGTCCGTGCGACCAATCCACTGTGGTGGTGACGCCCGCGTCGATTGCCTCCGCCGCCGCCAGCAGATTGCCCGCGTAGACGTCCCGCGGGCGGAAGACCTTGCCCCAGTTGAGGTAGTACCAGACGAAGTACTGCGTCAGCGTCCAGTCCGCGCCGTACCCGCGCATCGCTGTCTGCCACATATGCCGGTGGGTGTCAATCATGCCCGGCATGAGCAGGCCGTCGGTGGCGTCGATCTCGACCGTCCCGTCGGGCACGGCGAGGTGCTGGCCGATCGCGGCGATCCGCTCGCCGTCGATGAGCAGATCGGCGTCCCTGGCTATGGCATGAGCGTCG
The DNA here is from genome assembly GCA_035472835.1 of Streptosporangiaceae bacterium. Taxonomy (GTDB): domain Bacteria; phylum Actinomycetota; class Actinomycetes; order Streptosporangiales; family Streptosporangiaceae; genus JAJYUU01. Next base: position 28,501 of record DATIOU010000046.1, read on the forward strand.
TCCATGGTCAGGATCGTCGCGTTCCGGAACACCAGCGGACGACCTGATGGCACTTCGCTCTCCGCCGGAGCAGGTCCTGCCGTCATTGAGACCTCCGTTCGCGCCGGACCCATCGGCGACACCTCTGCGCACCCGACCCTGCATGCAGGTGACCCTGGGCCCTGAGCTTGATTCCTGCGGGCAGTTGTCCGGATCACGACGGGTTGGAGCCTGTCCGGAAGCGTCGCCGGTTTGCCGACCGGTGTCAAGCGACCCCGTTCCCTCCCCACTAGGTCGCGTGTCAGGCGGCGCCGCAGCTCACGGTGCCGCTCGGCCGGGCCGCTCTTGACATGGCCGTGGCCTCGTGGCAAAACTGGCGCGTCCCGGACGAACGTCCGTTGAGCCGACGACAGACATCAGCACGTGCACCCCGCTCGGAAAGTCCCTGAGGAGCGCCATGGCCACCGTCGCCGCGGTCATCGCATCGACGCACCACCCGTTCTACTACCGAGCCAGCACGTCCACCGGAGCCGACCGGCCGCCGTTCGCGGACGAATGGGTCGCTAAGATTGACGCGTTCCGCGAGACCCTCGACAGAGCCCGCCCCGACGTGCTCGTGATGGTGGGCAGCGATCACTTCCACCAGTTCTGGCTCGACAACATGCCGCAGTTCCTGATCGGCAAGGCGCCGTACTACGACGCCAACTGGTACAACGAGGAACGCGAGTTCGGCCTGCCGCGGATGCTCGTGCGCGGCGACGAGGACCTGTCGGCTTACCTGCTGCGCGAAGGCCTGGACGCGGGCTTTGACCTGGCCTTCAGCAACGAGCTGCGCATCGACCACAGCATCACGTGCCCGCTCATCACGCTGCGGCCCGCGGCGGACCTGCCGATCGTGCCTGTGTACACGAATATTTTCGCGCCGCCGCTGCCGCAGCCCGGCCGGTTCGTGGAGCTGGGCCGGACCATCCGCCGGCTGGTTGAGTCCTGGCCCAGCGACAAGCGCGTGGCCATCATCGGCACCGGCCACCTCTCGCTTGAGCTCGGCGGGCCACGCCAGTTTGGCCCGCACGGCCCCGATCCGGAGTTTGATCGCAAGGCGGTTGGCTGGATCGCGTCCGGCGATCTGGAGTCGGCCCTCGCCGAGGTCAGCCTGGACAGCCTGTGGCTGCCGGGCAACGCGACGCACGGCTTCATGGACTTCATGCTGATGATGGGCGTCGCCGGGGACAAGATCGCTGCCGATTACGCGGACTCGCTCGATCTCTTCCACACCATGGAGGCGTACTTCACCTGGTATCCGGAGGGAGCCCAATGAGGCGGACACAGTGAGCAAGTACCTGCTCAACAAGTTCCTGTTCACCATCGACCGCGACCCAGACCTGGTGGAGCGCTACCGGCAGGATCCGCGCGGCACCGTGCAATGGTGGGAAGCCGAGCAAGCGGGCGTGATTCTCAGCTGCACGCCACCGGAGCGGAGCACCTGGCCCGAGTTCGAGCCGGCCGAACGCGACGCGCTGGCGACGCACGACTACGTCACGCTGTTCGAGCTAGGCGCCCACAACTTCCTGCTGCTGACCCTGTTCATCGCGTTGTTCGAGCGTGATTATGCCGAGCCGCTGGCCTTCCAGCGGGAATTCGCAGCGCGGCTCAGCCACTGGAGCCTGCCCTACCCCGACATCTCAACCTGACGGTCAGCGCTGCCGGGCACCATGCCTGGCAGCTTGCGGCGCCGCCGCGACCGGGCGGCTTACCGCTTGAGCGGGACGATCACTACCGGGCACGCCGAGTGCTGCACAATCTCGCTGCTGATCGATCCCATGACCAGCCGGGTCAGGCTCGTGGTCGAGCGCGAGCCCAGTACCAGCTCGTCCGCGTCGCGCGAGGCATTCACCAGCTCTTCGACGACGAAGCCATTCACGGCGCGTACCTGCACCGAGGCAGGTTTGCCGTCGGTGAGCTGGCTCAAGGCGCGCTGCGTCATCTCCTCCGCCGACTTCTGCAGCTGATCCATCACTGTGACGTCCCCTGCGCCGACGACAGGCTCGTGGCCCCAGTAGCTCTTCGCTACCTGGTGCACCGCGACGGCGGTCAGCGACGTGTGAAGCGCGGTCGCGTGCCTGAGCGCCCAGTCGAGCGCCCGCTCCGAGTTAGGCGAGCCATCCAGGCCCACCACGATTCCGGGCACAGCTTCCTCCTCATTTGTCGGGCCACAGGGCCGGGCTGCGCTGCCTGGCGACGACCCTGGGGCCTACTATGCCTCCCTGTCATCATGATCTGCTTCATCGTGACCGCGATATCCGGGTAGGTGGCAGGGCGCCGGCTCGCGCGGCTCGAGCCGGTGTGCTACGTCCTGCCCCGCGCGGCCGGCGCTAAATAGACGCGACCTGGCGGGAAAGTTCCTGAAGACTGAGTGACTGTGCTGCTCACGATCGCTACGACGCGCGAACCTGCCACCGACCTGGGCTACCTACTGCATAAGCACCCCGGCCGGGTTCAGTCGTTCGTTCAGTCGGTGGGTATTGCGCACGTCTTCTATCCGCAAGCCGACCAGAGCCGCTGCACCGCCGCCTTGCTCCTCGAGGTGGATCCGATCGGGCTCGTCCGCGGGCGGCAAGGCCGGTCTGGCGACGGCTTCGCGCTAGGCCAGTACGTCAACGACCGCCCGTACGCCGCGTCGAGCATGCTGGCCATGGCGCTCAAGGGCGTGTTCCGGACCGCCCTCGCCGGGCGCTGCGATGCGCGTCCCGAGCTCGCGGCGTCCCCGATCCCGCTGGAGCTGCACCTGCCGGCCCTGCCCTGCCGCGGTGGCGTGGATCTGTTGCGCAGCATGTTTGAGCCGCTCGGCTGGGAGGTGGCAGCCGCGGCCATCCCGCTGGACCCTGCCGTCGCTGAGTGGGGTGAATCGCGCTATCTGGACACGCGGCTGACCGGCTGCATCCGCCTCGCTGACGCCCTCAACCAGCTGTACGTCCTGTTGCCTGTGCTTGACGACGCCAAGCACTACTGGGTCAGCGACGATGAGGTCGACAAGCTCATTCGCGCAGGCGGTGGCTGGCTTGCGTCGCACCCCGGCAAGGCCATCATCACCAGCCGCTACTTGGCGCACCGCCGCCGGCTGACACAGGTGGCCATGGCCCGGCTCGCCGATATCGACGAGACCGACATCGACGACCTCGACAACGCGACCGAGGACGCCCTCGTCGTCGGCGTTCCTGACCGGCCAGTCCCCCTCGCGGAGGAACGTAGGGACGCTGTCCTGGCTGCCGTTCGCGCGGCGGGTGCCCGAATGGTGGGCGACTTCGGCTGCGGCGAGGGTGCCCTGATCCGGGACCTGCTCGCCGAGCGCGCTATCGAGCGGATCGTGGCGGCCGACGTCTCCGCCGGGGCCCTGCAAGTCGCGGCCCGGCGGCTTCGGCTCGACACGATGCCCGAGCGCCAGCGAGCCCGGCTGCAGATCTTCCAGTCGGCGCTGACTTACCGCGACGACCGGCTGGCCGGCCTGGATGCCGCGATCTTGATGGAGGTCATCGAGCACGTCGATCCAAACCGGCTGGCCGCCCTTGGCCGGGCGGTATTCGGGTACGCGGCGCCGCGGACCGTGATCGTGACCACGCCGAACGCGGAGTACAACGTCAGGTTCACGACCCTTCCCGCCGACGCGATGCGGCACCGCGATCACCGTTTCGAGTGGACGCGCCCGCAGTTCGCCGCGTGGGCGGGCGCTATTTGCGCCCGCTACGGCTACGACGTTCGCTACCTTCCGGTCGGAGCCGACGACCCGCAGGTCGGGTCGCCGACGCAGCTGGCTATCTTCACCAAGAGGGCGGCGACATGAAGGGCGACATTGCCGTCCCGGAGCTGAGCCTCGTCGTGCTGATCGGCATCAGCGGCTCGGGCAAGTCAACATTCGGCCGGGCGCATTTCCGGCGAACCGAGGTGGTTTCCTCGGACTTCTGTCGCGGACTCGTAGCCGATGACGAAAACGATCAGGACGCGACACCCGATGCGTTTGAGCTGCTCCACTACATCGCCGGGAAGCGGATGAAGGCCGGCCGGCTGACCGTTGTCGACGCGACCAATGTGCAGCCAGAGGCACGCAGGCAGCTGGTGGCGCTCGCACGCGAGCACGATGTGCTGCCGGTCGCGATCGTGCTGGACGTAGCGCCGAGCGTCTGCGTCGCGCGGAACGCCACCCGCCCGGATCGCAACTTTGGCGCCGACGTCATCCGTCGTCAGCACGATCAGCTCCGTCGCGGCCTCAAGCAACTGCAACGCGAGGGTTTCCGCAGCGTTCACACGCTTCGAGGCGAAGCCGAGATCGGCGACGTAACGATCACCCGCACGAGGCTCTACAGCAACCTTGTGCACGAGTCGGGACCGTTCGATGTCATCGGCGATGTCCATGGCTGCCGGGCCGAGCTGGAGTCCTTGCTGGGCGATCTTGGCTACGAGGTTTCCCGCGACGCAGCCGGCCGAGCCAGCGGGGCGCACCTCGCTGGCCGACGCGCGATCTTCGTCGGCGACCTGGTAGATCGCGGGCCGGACACGCCCGGGGTGCTGCGGCTGGTCATGGGGATGGTCGCCGCCGGGGACGCATTCTGCGTGGCCGGCAATCACGAGGCCAAGCTGCTGCGCGCGCTGCGCGGCCGGGACGTCCAGGTCACGCATGGCCTCGCGGAGTCGCTCGCCCAGCTGGACGAGGTAACAAACGAGTTCCGCGCCGACGTCGAACGATTCCTGGACGGGCTGATCTCGCACTACGTTCTCGACGGCGGGCAACTCGTGGTTTGCCACGCCGGGCTGACCGAGCGATTGCAAGGCCGCGCGTCCGCGCGGGTACGCCAGTTCTGCCTGTACGGCGAGACGACAGGCGAGACAGACGAGTACGGGCTGCCCGTGCGGTACCCGTGGGCGCAGGAGTACCGGGGCCGGGCCACGGTACTGTACGGCCACACGCCAGTGCCAACGCCGGAATGGATCAACAACACGCTGTGCCTGGACACGGGCTGCGTCTTCGGCGGGAAGCTGACGGCGTTGCGCTACCCCGAACGAGAGCTGGTCAGCGTTCCGGCGCCTGAGGTGTACTACCAGCCCGCACGGCCTTTCCTTGCGAACGAGGCCGCAGCCGAGGCCGCGCTGGCAACCTCGGGCGACGGCTCGGGCGACGGCTGGGGCAAGGCCGGGCGCCGGGACCCTGACGTGCTCGACATCACGGACGTGACCGGCAGTCGCGTTGTCAGCACCGCGTACCAGCAGCGCATCGGCGTCCGGGCCGAGAACGCCGCGGCGGCGCTCGAGGTGATGAGCCGCTTCGCGATCGACCCGCGGTGGCTGGTTTACCTGCCGCCGACGATGAGTCCGGTGGCCACCGCCGCGCGTCCGGACCTGCTCGAGCATCCCGAGCAGGCTTTCGCCGGGTTCCGGTCCGAAGGCGTGGACCAGGTGCTGTGTGAAGAAAAGCACATGGGCTCGCGCGGCGTCGTGCTCGTCTGCCGGACGCCAGACGCGGCTCGGGACCGGTTCGGCGCGCCGGGTGATCAGGTGGGCGCGGCGTGGACGCGCACTGGCCGGTCCTTCTTTCCCGACGAGCTGACGGCGGCGCTCGTCAGCAGGCTCCGCGCAGCGGTGGAGGCAGCCGGGTTGTTCGATGCGCTGGGCAGCCCCTGGGTGCTGCTCGACACCGAGATCCTGCCGTGGAGCGCCAAGGCCGGCCAGCTGCTGCGCGATCAGTACGCCGCCGTTGGGGCCGCGGCCCGGACGGCGCTGCCGGCTGCGGTCCGCGTGCTCGAGCAGGCGGCCGCGGCCGGACTCGACGTCGCCGACCTCCGCGACCGGACTAGCGCACGAGCAGCGAACGCGGCCGCGTTCATCGCCGCGTACCGCCGGTACTGCTGGCCCACCGATGGCCTGTCAGGCGTGCGCGTCGCTCCGTTTCAGGTGCTGGCTGCCGAAGGTGCGACGTATCACACCCGCCCGCACGGCTGGCACCTGGACATCGCAGACGGGCTGGCGGCCGCCGATGCCGAGTTCGTAGCGCCAACGCGGCGGATCTACGCCGATACCACCGATCCGGACTCGGTTGCGCTAGCGACGCAATGGTGGTCGGACCTGACTGCCGCCGGCGGTGAGGGCATGGTCGTCAAGCCCGCCGCGAACCTGACCCGCGGCCGCAAGGGACTCGTCCAGCCGGGCCTGAAGGTCCGCGGCCGGGAGTACCTGCGGATCATCTACGGCCCCGACTACACCGAGCCGGCCAATCTCGACCGGCTGCGCCAACGCAGCCTCGGGCACAAGCGCTCGCTGGCCCTGCGCGAGTACGCACTCGGCCTGGAGGCGCTCGACCGGCTCGCCCGCGGTGAACCGCTCTGGCGCGTGCACCAATGCGTATTCGGTGTGCTCGCGCTTGAGTCCGAGCCAGTTGACCCGCGCCTGTAGAAAGTACTTGCCTACTAGGAAAGCTCTGGTGTACTTTCCTAGTAGGCAAGTAGTGGCTCTCCAGGCAGGGAGCGAGTGATGGCAGACGAGATGCAGGCGGCAGAGGCGAGCGAGGCGCTCGCCGAGATCCGGAACCGCGAGCGGCAGGTAATCGACCTGGCGACGGTGCCCAGCTGGTACTGGTGGGCGGTCGGCGCGCTCATGGTGGTCCTTGCCGTCGGCGTCGATACGCGGACGGCAGTTGCGATTGGCCTGACTGTCCCAGTCTTCGTCATCGGCATGCTGTCGGCGACCGGCCTGGCCGTACGGGGGCAATTCCGCGCTGCTCAGCTGCGCAGAGGATTGCTCGACGGCCGGGGGGTCGCGGCGATCCTGGCATTCGTGGCGCTGATCATAGGCATCACGCTCGGCACGGCGTTCGCCTTGCGCGGCGCCGGCGTGTCCTACCCAGCGACGTGGGCCTGCCTGGCCGGCGGCGTCGTGATGGGGCTCGGTGGTCCGCCACTGATGCGAACCCTGCGCCGGATCATGCTCGGCAACCGCGCTGGCTCGCCGCGATGACCGCAGCGCGCTTTGATGACCTGATCCACGCGCCCACGAGGCTGGCAATAGTGTCACTGCTGGCGGCGTCCGAGAGGGCAGACTTCAAGTTCGTCCGGGATACCGTCGGCTTGTCGGACTCGGCCCTCTCCAAGCAGCTGGCTACCTTGGAGCAGGCCGGCTACATCGAGATTCACCGGGGCTTCGTCGGCAAGCGACCGCGAACTTCAGCGCGGCTTACGGCGGCCGGCCGCCGGGCATTCGAACTGCACGTGGCGGCCCTGCAAGAGATGGTGGCCGGCGCTGGCGTCTCGATCGTGCCGCGGTGACGTGACTAGCCTAGGTGGCGACCCTGTCCGTATTGATCACCGACCGCAGGCATTCCGGACGGCGGCGTCGTTACTGTCTGCCGTGATGGCATACTCTGCCCCGCGGTATACGATTCGCGGCAAGCCAGGCAAGCTGGTGAAACGCGGACCCAAATGCTGGAGCGCCGATGCCAGAGCCGGCCGTCACGCTGAAGGACGTGGCTCGTCGGGCTGGCGTGCACCCGGCGACCGCGTCCAGGGCGCTCAATCCGGAGACCAGGCTGCTGGTGAGCGAGGAAACCGCCAGTCGCGTCCTGGCGGCGGCGGCCGACCTCGGCTATCGGCCCAACGCCGTGGCCCGCAGCCTGCGCACGCGCCGCTCGCACACCGTCGGCGTGCTGATCCCCGATCTGAACAACCCGCTGTTCCCGCCCATGATCCGGGGCCTGGCGGACCGCCTCGACACCGACGGCTACGTCGCCCTGATCGGCAACACCGATAGCGACGACGCTCGCGAGCACCGGGTGTTCGAGCAGATGCGGGCCCGCCATGTTGACGGCTACGTTCTCGCCACGGCCCACCTTCGCAATCCCCTGCTCGACGACGCCGTTCGGGCAGGCGTCCCGGTTGTGCTCATGAACCGGATCGCCGAGGACTACAGCTTCCCGTCCGTCACCGTCGACAACGAACGCGGCGTGCGGATGGCGGTCGGCCACCTCACCGCCCTTGGGCACCGCGCGATCGCCTGCGTCGCCGGGCCGCAGGACGTATCGACCGGCCTCTCCCGTTATCGGGGCTTCCTTGGCGCCATGGCCGGCGCCCGCCTCGAGGTGCCGCCCGGCCGGGTCTCGTTCGCGCAGGCATTCTCGATCGAGGAGGGCTACCGGTGCGCCAAGGAGATCCTGGCCGCGGACAGCGGCTGCACCGCCGTCGCCGCTGGCAATGACATGCTGGCTGTCGGCGTGTACCTCGCGTTGGACGAGGCCGGGCTCAGCTGCCCGGCTGACATCTCGGTCGTCGGGTTCAACAACATGCCGTTCATCGGCATGCTCAGGCCGCCGCTGACGACAGTGTCCTTCTCGCATTACCAGGTCGGGGCCGAGGCGGCGCAGCTGCTGATCGATCGGCTGAACGGCAACGACACAGTGAAGGTCTTTTACCTGGCGCCGGAGCTGATCATCAGGGGCTCGACGGCCCGCCCGTCCTGACCGCGCCGTCGCAGGCCTCTCGAACCAGACAACCGCGACATTCCATCGAAGTTTGCGGCGGGCCGGACGGACGGTTGCGCGGAAACTCCAAGACCTTTGGAGTTTCCGGGCAACCGTCGGCGCGCTCTAGCTTCGGCCCCTGCGTCAGGCGGGGGAATGTCCCGGTTGTCCAGTTGACAGGGCTGCCTGCCCCCAGTGCCGCCATCCTCGCGCGCTAACCAGAGCGGAATACCTGCCCGGCGGTGCGAGCATTTCGCCACCGTCGCGACGCGAAACTGACAACACTGGCTAAATGCGCGAACTGCCAAGACGGGTGGCCTTGACGGCACGGCCACCGTCGCGAGCCGACGCCGAGGCCGACGCCGACGCCGAGGCCGACGCCGCGGCCTGCGCCGCGGCCTGCGCCTCGGTGCTGGTATTGGCACGGGTGGCGGCGGACGCGCACCAGAAGCTGCTCCGTCGCGCCCGGTCGTCCCGGCAAGCCAGGCGCGCGGCAGACCGACGGCCGTGTCACAATCGTGACCATTACGCGATTTTTACCATTGACAACCGAATGCCCTTCCGCCACTCTCTCTGTATTGCAAACGATTGTGGCAAACGATTGTGGGCAAGCAGCTCGCCTGACCAGCGGCTCATGGGAGGCCGGGCGCCACAGCTTGCAGCACCCGGTCGCAGCCGCGAGCAGGGAGTACCTGTGGGGCACTCATGACCGATCTCCCGCAGAGCCAGGTCGGCTGGCTCGGCACCGGACGAATGGGCTCGATGCTAGTGCGCCGGCTGCTCGCGGCAGGCCTGGATGTGTCGGTGTACAACCGCACGAAGGCCAAGGCCGGGCCGCTCGCGGCTGACGGTGCCAAGGTCGTCGACCGAGCGGCAGACCTGGCCCGGGCGCGAGTCGTCTTCGTGATGGTCGGCACTTCGCAGAACCTGATGGACGCCCTCCTAGGGCCTGACGGCCTGCTGGCAGGCGACGAAGATGCCGCGCCCGCGATCGTGATCGACCTCTCGACGGTTTCGGTTGAGGCCTCGGCCGCGGTCCGAGCTGGACTCGCGGCGCGAGGCACCCAGTTCCTGGCCGCGCCGGTCATGGGCAACCCGCGCGTCGCTGCCGCGGGCAAGCTGACGTTCGCCGTGTCCGGTGACCCGGCGGCAGCCGCCGAGGCGCGGCCCTACCTGGACATCCTCGGAGCAGGCGCCAGTTACGTGGGACCAGGCGAAGTCGCGCGCACCGTCAAGCTCTGTCACAATCTCTTGCTCGGCGTCGTGATGCAGTCGCTGAGTGAAGTCACGATGCTGGCGCAGAAGGCGGGCGTTAGCCGCCAGGCCTTCCTCGCCTGCATCAACGACAGCGTGATGGGTTCTATGTTCACGCGCTACAAATCCCCCGCGCTGGTGAATCTGGACTTCCACGCCACGTTCACGTCAGAGCTGCTGCGCAAGGACTTTGACCTTGGGCTTGCGGCCGCGCGCGAGCACGAGGTACCCATGCCCGTAGCCGCGCTGGTGCACCAGATCGTCCAAGGCCTCGTTGGCAACGGCTACGGACAGCAGGACTTCGCCACGATGATCCAGCTCCAGGCCAGGGCTTCCGGCGTAGAGCTCGTGAGCGAGGACGTCGACGTGCCCGACGGCCTGGAGCCCGCCAGCGCGGCGGGCGCCAGATCGGACAGCACAGGATCGAACATCAACGTGTCAGACAGCGCAGTATCAGACACGGCCGGGTCGGTCAACCCAGCATCTAGTAGCACAGCGTGACCAGCACAAGGGTGAGGCGCTGCCTTCACCACCTTGGCCTGCCGGCTTACCCGGCTGGGCTTTCCGAACGATCGGGCCTTTCCTCACTGGAAGGAGTACCGGGGATGAGATCGCTTTCGCATCGCGCCCGGTTTCTTGCTCTCGGCACAACCGCAGTTATGACCTCGGCCCTCGTGGCCGCCTGTGGCGGCTCGTCGCCATCAGGATCGTCCTCGCAATCCAGTCCAATCCTGATCGGCGCGTCGTTGTCCCTGACCGGCAGCTTCTCCGCTGACGGCCAGGCCTTCCAGAAGGGATACAACCTCTGGGTCAAGGACCAGAACGCCGCGGGCGGCCTGCTCGGCCGCAAGGTCAAGCTGGTCGTCATCAACGACGCCAGCTCGCCTACCCAGGCAGTCACCAACTACCAGACTCTGGTCAATGTCGACCACGTCCAGCTGCTGTTCGGGCCGTTCTCATCGCTGCTCACTGGTCCGTCGGTGCAAGTCGCCCACCGGTACGGGCGCGCGTTCGTGGAGGGCGCGGGCGGTGCGCCGTCGGTGTTTGCCACTAAGCTCAGCAACCTTTTCGACGTCAGCCTGCCGGTTGCCGCGTCGCTGTTGCCGCTGGTGAACTACCTGACTTCGCTGCCGGCCAACCAGCGGCCGAAGACGGCTGCGTTCCCCACCAGCAACGACCCGTTCACCCAGCCACAGATCGAGTTCGCGCAGCAGAGGCTCGCCGCGGCCGGGATCAAGTCCGTGTACAGCAAGGTGTTCCCGGCCGAGCCGACGCAGTACAAGGGCATCGCCGACCAGGTGGCCGCCAGTAAGGCGGATGTGGTGGTGCTCGGATCGGTCGACGTGCCGACCATCGCGGCATTCACGCAGGCGTTCGTGCAACAGCACTACAACCCAAAGGTCTTCATCGCTACAGCGGGACCTGACCAGGGCTCGGCTTACGTCAATGCAGTTGGCGGCGTCGGCAACACCGAGGGCGTGATGGTGCCGAATGCCTGGTTCGGTGGCTCGCCGAACCCGGCCAGCAAGACCATGGTCGCCGAGTACATCAGCCAGTACGGCGGGACCGCCTCGGGCGTGAACGCCGACGTCGCCGAAGCCTATTCGGTAGGCCAGGTGATGGCGCAGGCTGTCAAGGCGACCAAGGGCGTGGACAACGCGAAGATCATCACTTACCTGCACAGCGGGGCGGTCCTGAACAGCGTCCAAGGCTCAGTGAAGTTCGACTCAGTCGGCCAGAACCTGCAGGCTACGGCCTTCGTCTTCCAGTGGCAGAAGGGCACGCTGGTCCAGGTCCTGCCAGCGGGCACCGGAGCGACGGCGGTCCAGTTCCCGAAGACGGCCTGGGGCAAGTGAGGGAGCAGGTGCACGGAGAGTTGCGTGACGCACAGCCAGTAGGTAGACGCTGATGGCTAGCTTCGCGAAGGCGATCGTCGACGGGATTCTTGGCGGTGCGGTCTACGCGCTGATGGCAGCGGGACTGACGCTGATCTTCGGCGTGCTGGACATCATCAACATCGCCCAGGGCATTCTGGTCATCCTGGCCGCCTACCTGAGTTACGCACTCTCCGTGCACCTGCACCTCGACCCGCTGCTGGGCCTGCTGATCACAATCCCGGTGATGTTCCTCCTCGGCGTCTTCATCGAGTGGGCCTTCATCCGGCGCCTGCGCGGCCGCGAGCGCACCGCGATGTCGCTTCTTGTCAGCTATGCGGTCGCGGTCATCATCGAGGGGGTCCTCTACCAGAGCTTCGGCAGTACCCCGGTCACCTTGCAGTCGTGGTACGCGACGTCCACCCTGCATGTGTTCGGGTTCTTCCTGCCCTACATCTACCTCATCGGATTCGGCCTAGCCGTCGTCGCGCTGGCTGCGATCTACGTGATGCTCTACCGGACCACGTTCGGCCGGACCGTAAGGGCAACGGTCCAGGACAAGGTGGCCGCCCGGTTGATCGGGATCAATGTCGACCGGATAGCGGCCCTCACTTTCGGCATCGGTGTCGCAGTCACCGCTGCGGGCGGCATGGTGTTCGGCATGACGAACGCGTTCAACCCTGACAGCGGGTACGACCTGATCTCGAGGTTGCTGTCGATCGTCATCCTCGGCGGGCTCGGCAGCATCGGCGGCGCGCTCGCCGCCGCGATGTTCATGGTCACCGCTGAGGAAGTCGTCAATATCTGGCAACCGACGTGGGCTACGGCGGTGTACTACGTAGTACTGGTCATCGTGCTCGTGGTTAAGCCGGCGGGGCTGTTCGGCAAGCAAGCGGCGAGGGCCCAGTGATCGCAAGCAAGGTGACGGCGACGCAGGTGACCGCGCCCCGGCTCAGGCCGGCGCAGCTGTCGCGAGCCGGCGCGATCGTCGCAGTGCTGGCCGCCCTCGTGGCCTTCCCGCTGGTCATCACCAACCCAGCGATCACCAACTACGGCGTCCTCACCCTGATATTCGTCGCGGCCGCCGCCAGCTGGAACATCTTTTCTGGCTACAGCGGCTACATATCGCTTGGGCACGCGGTGTTCTTCGGCAGCGGTGCCTACTTCACCGGGATAGCCACCAAGGACTGGAACCTTTCAGGTTCTGCCGTCTTCGCACTGCTGCCTCTCGCCGGCCTCGTAGGCGCCGTGCTCGCCGTCCCTTTCGGCCTGGTCGCGCTGCGGGTCCGGCGGCACACGTTCGTGGTGATCACCATCGCCGTGTTCTTTGTCTTCCAGCTGATGGCTTACAACCTGCAATCGCTGACCGGCGGCACCTCGGGCCTGCTCGGCCCGACGATCAACTTCTCGCCCGCCACCTTCAACAATCCGTTCTATTACATCGCCCTCATCATCGCCGTCATCGTCGTCGCGCTGTCCTTTCTCATCCGCAGGTCGAGATTCGGGCTGCAGCTGCGGGCCATCCGTGACGACGAGGATCGCGCCGCCGGCCTTGGCGTCAAGGTGATGCCGGTCAAGCTCAGCGCGTTCGTCATCTCGGCTGTGCCCACGGCGATGGTAGGCGGCTTGTTGTGGTACTACCTCGGCCTCATCGACCCGTCGTCGGGTTTCGACCCGCTTTTCGATGTGGCCGTGGTTCTGATGGCGTTCCTTGGCGGACTCGGTACGGTGACCGGCCCGGTGCTCGGCGCGTTGCTGATCGAGCCAGCGCGGCTGTACTTCCAGCAGCAGACCACGTACATCTACCTGATCCTGTACGGCGCCCTGTTCCTCGTCGTCATCTTGGTGTTGCCGCGAGGCATTATCCCGACCGCGGCGGAGCGGATATCCGGATGGCGGGCCAGGCGGAAGGGGAGCACTGGCCAGGTAGCCGCGAGCCCCGCACCGGCGGGTCCGGACGCGGTGACCGATCGTGCTTCGGAGCCCGCATGAACGCGCTCCTGCGGACCGAGGAAGTGTCCAAGGCGTTCGGCGGCGTGCAGGCGCTCAGCGATGCCAGCCTTGAGGTTGCCCCCGGCCGAATTACCGGCCTCATCGGCCCCAACGGCTCGGGCAAGACGACGCTCTTTAACGTCATCACCGGTTATGAGCGGGCCGACTCTGGCCACGTCTACCTCGACGGTAAGGCAATCACGAACTTCCGCCCGGCCCGTGTCTTCGGCCTGGGCATCGGCCGCACGTTCCAGCTGACCAGGATCTTCCCGAGCCTGACGGTGATCGAGAACATGCTGATTGCGGGCCACCTCAAACACCGCTCCCGCAATCCGCTGGCAGTCTCCGGCGGTGCCGCGGCGCGACACCACGCGATGGGCTTGCTCGAGTTCACCGGAATCGCCGGGCACGCAGGCGCCCTCGCCGGGACGCTGTCCTATGGCCAGCGCAAGCTGCTCGAGCTCGCTTATGTGCTCGTCGCCGATCCGGACGTAGTGCTGCTCGACGAGCCGGCCGGCGGCGTGAATCCGTCCTTGATCAATCACATTGGCGACCGGATCCGGGAGCTGAACGCGGCAGGCAAGACGTTCCTGATCGTGGAGCACAACATGGACTTCGTCATGGGCCTTTGCCACGACATCACGGTGCTGGACTCCGGGACCGTAGTCGCGACCGGGCCGCCTGAGCAGATCCGCGCCAACCCGCGCGTGCTGGACGCTTACCTCGGCTCCGAGACTGACGACAATGACTGAGCACGTCCTGGTCGTTGAGGGGCTGACCGCTGGCTACGGTGGCGGCGATGTGCTGCATGACGTGTCGTTCGCCGTTCCCGAAGGCAGCATCACCTGCATCGTGGGGCCGAACGGCGCTGGCAAGTCGACGCTGCTCGCGGTGATCAGCGGGCTGCTCAAATGCCGGTCTGGTCAGGTCATCCACCGTGGCAAGCGGCTCACCGGCAAGAACCCGCGCCAGGTCCTGGAGGCTGGCGTGGTGCTGGTGCCGCAGAACCACAGCCTGTTCAAAGAGATGACCGTGGCCGAGAACATCGAGCTCGGCGGGTACATGCTCGGCAGCAAGGCGCTGGTCGCCAGCCGGCGGAACGCAGTGGAGGCGCTGTTTCCAGACGTCGCTGCCTGGACCAAGCGCAAGGCAGGCAGCCTCTCCGGCGGCCAGCAGCGGCTTGTCGAGTTCGCCCGTTGCCTGATGCTCGAGCCTGACCTGATCATCCTGGACGAGCCGTCGATGGGGCTGGCGCCGAAGATCCTGCGCGTTGTCTTCGGTGCGGTCCAGGAAATGAACTCGCAGGGCAAGACCGTGTTGCTCGTCGAGCAGAACGCCAGAGCCGGGCTCCGCATGGCCGGTCACGGCGTGGTGATGGAAAACGGCCGGGTGCGGCTGTCGGGCACGGGCACTGAGGTGCTCGAGCATCCCGAGATCGGGGCACTGTACCTCGGTGGCCAGGCACGGCCGACGGCCGCAAGCCCGCCGCCCGATCCTCGGTAGCCGATGATCCTCGACTGTCACTGCCACATCATCCCGGCCGGGATGTTGACCGGCGCCGTACCCGAGGACTGGCGTCCAGCCGTGACGAAGGACGCTGGCCGACAGGTCGTGAGCTTTCAGGGCCGTCGGCTGACGTCGATGGCGGGCGAGTTCTGCGACGTCGACG
>DATIOU010000047.1:0-14882 GCA_035472835.1 Streptosporangiaceae bacterium
AACCCGACGGCCCGGCGGCAGCGGCCGAGGACCCCGGCGGCGTCGGCGCCGCGCTGGTGGTACGAGTGCCGGCGCCTGCCTGCACTGTCACGGTGTGGGTAGCAGCCGCGCCGGGGGCGGCTGTGCTGCCACACGCCGCCACCAGGCCACACGCACCGGCAGCTAGCACCGCGGCGGAGAGCCGCGCGGCAAGGGTCAACGCAGGGATCATGGGTCAACTTCCTTAGTCCGGGCCAGTTCCAGCGCCAGGCAGCGGTTCAATTGCCGATTAAGACGCCGGAGCTCGAATGGCGGTTGGGCGTGACATATCGTGCATCCATCCACACCGCGGCGGCCGCACTCCTCGGAGGCAGCGCTTGACAGGCGACCCGCAGTTCACCACCCGGCCGGAGCTGGCTGGGACGTTCGGCATGGTGGCCTCGACCCACTGGCTCGCTTCGGCCGCCGGCATGTCAGTGCTGGAGCAGGGCGGAAACGCCTTCGACGCGGCCGTGGCCGCAGGCCTCGTGCTCCAGGTCGTCGAGCCGCACCTCAACGGGCCGGCGGGAGAGGTGCCGGTCATCGGGTTCGACGCAGCCTCCGGTGAGCCGTTCGTCCTCGACGGGCAGGGACCGGCGCCAGCGGCCGCGACCCTCGAGGCGTTCGGTGCACTCGGCCTCGATCTCGTGCCGGGAACTGGCCTACTCGCTGCTTGCGTGCCCGCCGCCTTCGGAACATGGATGCTGCTGCTTGAGCGGCACGGCACCCTGCCGCTGCGGAACGTGCTCGAGTACGCGATCGGCTACGCCGACCAGGGTTACCCGATGCTCGCCAACGCCAGCGCGGCGATCGCCGCGGTCGCCGCGACGTTCCGCGACGACTGGCCAGGGTCGGCCGAGATCTACCTGGCCGACGGCGTGCCGGCCCCGGGCAGCCGGTTCACCAACCGGCCGCTCGCCGCCGTCTATAAGCGCATCCTGGCCGAGGCCGAGCAGGCTGGGCCCGGCCGTGAAATCCAGATCGAGGCCGCGCGGCGCGCGTTCTACGAGGGCTTCGTCGCCGAGGCCGTCGCCGCATTTTGCGAAAGCACGGAGGTCCTCGACGTCACTGGCCGGCGCAACCGCGGTCTGCTGACCGGCGCCGACCTGGCCAACTGGCGGGCCAGCGTCGAGGCACCCGTGACCGCCGACTTCCGCGGCCTGACGGTCTGCAAGACGGGCCCCTGGGGCCAGGGACCGGTGTTCCTTCAGCAGCTCGCGCTGCTGGACGGCCTGGGTATCGAGGACGCCGAGCCCGGTGGCGCGACGCTGATCCACACGGTGACCGAGGCCGCGAAGCTTGCGTTCGCCGATCGTGAGGCCTGGTACGGCGACCCGAGGCATTCGCCGGTGCCGCTCGACGCGTTGCTGTCCGCCGACTACGCGGCGGAACGTCGCAAGCTGGTAGGCGAGACTGCGTCGGCGGAGCTGCGCCCCGGCGCGCCTGCGGGCCTGCCGCCGCGGCTCCCGGACTACGCTCGGGCTGCGTTCGGGCCCGCCGGGTCCGGCCGCACCGGGCTAGGCGAGCCCACGGTTACGGCCGTGTCCGCACCGACGCTCGGGCCGGGTGACACGTGCCACTTGGACGTCGCCGACAGGTTCGGCAACCTGGTTGCGGCTACGCCGAGCGGCGGCTGGCTGCAAAGCTCGCCGGTGATCCCCGGCCTCGGCTTCTGCCTGGGCACGCGGGCGCAGATGTTCACGCTGACACCCGGCTTGGCCAGCACCCTGGCGCCAGGCCGCAGGCCGCGCACGACGCTGTCGCCTGGCCTCGCCCTGCGCGGCGGCGAGCCGTATCTGGCGTTCGGCACTCCCGGCGGCGACCAGCAGGACCAGTGGTCCCTGGCGTTCTTCCTGAACCACGTCGTGTACGGGATGAACCTGCAGGAGGCGATCGACGCGCCGGAATTCCATACCGACCACTTCCCGTCCTCGTTCTATCCGCGGTGGTCGCTGCCCGCGTCACTGGCGATCGAGTCCAGGGCGGGGAACGGGGTCGTCGCTGCGCTCCGTGCCCGCGGTCATGAGGTGAGCGTGCGGCCGCCTTGGTCGCTGGGCCGGATGAGCGCGGTCGCCAGGTCTGGCGGCTTCTTGTACGCGGCGGCCAATCCGCGGGGCATGCAGGGATACGCGGTCGGCCGGTAGCGGTCGCAACGTCGCGCCGACGCTGACCCGCTGGCGGCCCGTGTCACCTTAAGTGGCACGCCGAATCAGCCTGCCGGTTGATGACGCGGTAGTGCAAAACCTGGGATCGTGTTGCTCGCACATCGGCGCGCTGCGTTGCGCTGGCCGAGGCACACAGCGGAGGGACTGTGATTACACAATCAATTCGAGAATCCGGTGGGCATCAGCCGCCGGAGCCCGGCGCCGTCATCGAGGCGCGCGGTCTGACGATGCGGTACGGCAGCACTGTCACCGCGCTCGATGATCTGACTGTCAGCGTGGAGCCTGGCATCACCGGCCTGATCGGAGCCAACGGGGCTGGCAAGTCGACGCTGATCAAGATCCTGCTCGGCCTCCTCGGGCCCACGACCGGCACGGCGTCAGTGTTTGGCCACGACTGCGTCACTGACGGGTTCGTGATCCGGACCCTTTCCGGTTACATGCCTGAGCACGACTGCCTGCCGCCGGACGTGACAGCGACCGAGCTGGTCACGCATCTTGGCCGCATGTCCGGGCTCCCGGCGACGGCAGCCAGGGAACGCGCAGCCGACTCGCTGCGGCACGTCGGCCTCTACGAGGAGCGGTACCGGCAGATCGGCACGTACTCCACTGGCATGAAGCAGCGTGTCAAGCTCGCTCAGGCGCTGGTCGGCGACCCGCGGCTGCTGCTGCTCGACGAGCCGACGAACGGGCTCGATCCGGCCGGCCGCATCGCGATGCTGGAGCTGATCGCCCGCATCGGCGCTGAGTTCGGCATCTCCATCCTCGTCGCGTCGCACCTGCTGGGCGAGATCGAGCAGGTCTGCGATCACCTCGTCGCTATCGACGCCGGCAGGCTGCTGCGGGCCGACTCCATCCGGTCGATGACGCAAGCCAGTTCGGTGCTCGTGGTCGAAGTCGACGAGGGCCTCGAGCTGCTGCAAGCCGACCTGTCCAGGCGCGGCCTTAATCCGCTGCCCTATCAGCGCGGGCTACTAGTCCAGCTCGCGGGCGACGCGACGTACGACACCGTGCGCGACGCCGTCGCCGACCTCGGACTGCCGCTCAGCCGGATGGAGCAGCGCAGGCACCGCATCGAAGAACTGTTCCGCGCCGACCCTGCCGAGCAGGCCGGCCAGACGACAGGAGCTGCCAGTGTCAGCTGACGCCAGCGCTGCCGCAGGGCGGCTCGCCGCCCCGACCGTCGATAGCGGCGGCGTGATTCACAACATCGGCTACCGCCGCTACGACGCGGCGCGGCTTGGCCGCGCTCAGATCGTCCGGGCGCTGATCTGGCATAGCTTCCGGGCCGCGTTCGGCATCGGACGCGGCGCCAAGGCGAAGATCTTCCCGATCCTCCTGTTCGTGCTGATGTGCCTGCCCGCCGCGGTGAACGCGATCGGCCTGGCCCTCAACCCTGGCAGCCAGCCAGCAGTGACCTACGACGGCTACACACCGCAGCTTCGCGTGGTCGCGATGTTGATCTTCGTGGCGCTGGAAGCACCGAACCTGGTCTCGAGCGACCTGCGCAATCACACGCTGCCGCTGTACTTCGCCAGGCCAATCAGCCGGCTCGACTACCCGGTCGCCAAGCTTGTCGCGTTCCTGCTCGCCTGCCTGGCAATGATCGAGATCCCGCTGCTGCTGCTCTACCTCGGCACCGCCACCCAAGTGCACGGCGCGAGCCAGGTCTGGGAGCAGACGCTCCAGCTCGGGCCAGGCCTGCTGTATGGCGCCGCGTGGGCGGTGCTGCTGCCAAGCATCGGCCTGCTGCTCGCATCCATGACGGGCAAGCGCGTATTCGCCATCTGCGCCATCGGGATCCCGCTGTTCTTCTCCTACATCCTGGCCAACGTGCTCGCGCACATCGGGGAGCAGGCGTTCGGCCCGGCCGGCTTCGGCCAGCCGTCGACGCTGACCAGCCTGGCCGGCCTGATCAGCCCGTTCACGCTGCTCGGCGGCGTGCTGAGGTGGCTGCAGAAGGCGCCAGCCCCTGGTGGCCCGCCGGTCCGTGAAGTGATGCAGACGACTGTCGGCAATTACGGGGCGCTTTACGGGGCCGTCTTCCTGATACTTACCGTCGCGGCGATCGCCGGCCTGGTCGCCCGGTACCGGAAGGTCGGTGTGGCATGACCGGTGTCGACAAGTCCACTGGCATCGAGCTGCGGGGCGTCTCGCGCTGGTACGGCAACGTGGTGGCCGTCAACGACATCACCATGACTATCGGGCCGGGTGTCACCGGCCTGCTCGGACCGAACGGCGCAGGCAAGACGACGATCATGCACATGATCGCCGGGTTCCTCGCGCCGTCGCGCGGCGCCGTCACGGTGGCAGGGCGCAGCAGCTGGCGCAACCCGGACATGTTCCGGAGGGTCGCCCTCGTCCCCGAGCGTGACTCGGTGTATGCGTTCCTGACCGGCAGGGAGTTCGTCGTCGCGACTGCGAAACTGCACGGCCTGCCGGATCCGGACAGCGCCGCCAAGCGGGCGATCGAGCTGCTGGAGATGACCGAGTGGGAAGACCGGCGCATCTCCACCTACTCCAAGGGCATGCGCCAGCGCATCAAGGTGGCGGCGGCACTGGTCCATGACCCCGAGTACGTCCTGCTGGACGAGCCGTTCAACGGCATGGACCCGCGCCAGCGGCTGCACATGATGGACCTGCTGCAGGCCCAGGGCGAGCAGGGCCGGGTCATCGTGTTCAGCTCGCACATCCTGGAGGAAGTCGAGCGGCTCTCCGGCATCATCCAGGTGATCGTGGGCGGTCGGCTTGCCGCGTCGGGCGACTTCCGGGCGATCCGGCGGCTGATGACGAACCGGCCGCACGTTTTCCTGCTCAGCTCGTCCGACAACCGGGCCCTCGGCTCGGCCCTGATCGGACGGCCGGCCGTCAGCGCCGTCGAGCTGACCCAGCATGGCCTGCAGGTCCGCGCATCTGATTACGGGACGTTCACCAGGGAGATCGCCGGCATCAGCCGCGATCACGGCATTCGGCTGACGCAGATCCGCCCGGCTGACGAATCGCTCGAGAGCGTCTTCACCTACCTGCTGGCGTCCTGATGATCATGAGCGAAAGAACGGTGACCCGATGTCCGGCGTGTTGAACCCCGTCATCATGCGGCTCACGCTGCGAGCCACTCTGGGCCGGAAGCGAGCGCTGCTGTTCCTGGCGCCGGCCGTCCTCCTGATCGGCATCTCGGGCCTCCTGAAGGCGACCGCGCACAGCTCTGTCTGGCCGCCGGAGATCCTTGGTGTGGTCGGGTTCCTGATCCTGGCGCTGACGGCTCTGATCGTGGGCGGCAGCGTGATCGGCGCCGAGGTCGAGGACGGCAGCATCTTGCATCTGCTGGCCACGCCGGTCAGCCGCCGGTCCGTCGTGCTCAGCAAGTACCTGGTGGCGGTGGTCCTTACGATCGCCATCGCTGCAGTACCTGAGTACCTGGCAGGCGCTATAGCAACCGGGCCGAGCAGCAAGCTCGCGGTCGGGCTGCTTGTCGGCGCGCTGTTCGGAGCAGTCGTTTACAACGCGCTCTTCGTCATGCTCACGGCGGTCTTCAGCCCGACCCGCGCCCTCGCGTTCGGGCTGCTCTACATCCTGGTGTGGGAGGGCCTGCTGGCCAGCCTCATCCCTGGCGTCGGGTTGCTGTCGGTCGAGCACTACTCGCTCGCGATCGCCAACTCCATCGCGCATACCAGCGCGCTGGACGCGCACATTACGCTCGGCACCGGGATCGGGATGGGCGTGGCCGTCAGCATCGTCACGCTGGTGGTGGCCGTGATCAGGATGTCGGCCTTCTCGATCAAGGGCGACGTGGCCTGACACGGCCGCGGCCGGACGTCAGAGCGGCGTGCTCGCGTCGGGCTCGAACGCTGGCCCGTGGCCGGGAATGATCACCTTCGCCACCGCGAGGATCCGGGCTCTGCTAGCCGTGAGCACGGCCGGGTCGGGCGCGAACGGGTCGTCGGCCGGTCCGTCGGCGGCCCACCAGGCGTGCGTGCACGCGTACACCCCGCCGGGCGTCGCGGCCAGCGTCGTGATGTCCTGCGGGGTGTGGCCGGGCGTCGCGAGCAGCCGGACTGACGGGCTGACGGCATAACCGTCGGCCTCCCGGCTGATCCACAGGTCGCCGTCGTAGATGGCCCAGTGATCGTGGATCCGGGCGGCCGGGAACAGCGCCGCGTTGACCGTGTGGTCGGGATGGTGGTGGCTGAACACCACATCCGTCACAGCCTCTGGTGACACTCCGCGCGCGGAGAGCTCGGCCAGCAGCCCTTGCCGCGATGCTACGAGTCCAGGGTCGACGACGATCACCCCGTTCCCGTCCTGAATGAGGGTCACGGTGCTGCCCACGTGCTCACCGTCGGTCTCTTCGCGGGCGTAGCCCGCGGCAAGGACGTGCACGGTAGCGGACCCGGTCGGCGGGAGCTCGGCATCCTGCATGAGCGCCGACCCTATCGTGCTGGCGCTCAGCGCGCGGTCTTGGCCTTAGCGGCGGCCTTCAGGTCCTTCTTATAGGCCCGGACCGCGGCCAGCGAGTCGTCGTCGACGATGTCGGCCACGGAGTAGTGCGAGCCGTCCGCACCGAAATGACCGGCCGCTTCCCGCCAGCCCTCGGGCTGGACCCCGAGCTGCTTGCCGAGCAGGGCGGCGAAGATCTGCGCCTTGTACCCGCCGAACCCCGGGAGCTCGGACAGCCGTGCGACTAGGTCCTTCCCGCTGGCGGCGCCGGTCCAGACGGCCGCCGGGTCGCCGTCGTACCGGTCCACTATCAGCCGGGCCAGGTCCTGCGTCCTGGCAGCCATCGCCTTCGGGAACCGGTGCAGGGCGGGCCGCTCGGCGAAGATCGCCGCGAGCGCCTCTGGGTCGTAGCCGGCCAGCTCAGCGGCCGATGGCTCATGGCCGAGCCGCTTCACCAGCTCGTAGGGCGAGCTGAACGCCTTCTCGAACGGCACCTGCTGATCCAGCAGCATGCCGATCATCAGCGCCAGAGGATCGCGGGACAGCAGTTCGTTCGCATCGGCGTCAACGGGCAGGGAAAGGGTCATGAGTGCCATCATCTACTATCGGGCGATACCGAGAAAGCTGGTCAGCAGGCTGCCGCGGCGTTCGGGAACTAGCGCTCGATCGGGATAGTTGTTATAGAAGGGGAACGCAGTTCCCCGAAGGGAGCCCGGCATGACACCTCATCTCAGGTACGGCCTAATCGGAGTCGCGATCGGGCTGATCCTGTGGATCATCAGCCCGTGGCTAGCTCTCGCCGTGATCGCCGTCGCGATCGGCGTCCCGATCATCGCGTACCGGATGTTGTCCCCAGAGCAGCGGCGGCGCGTGCGCCGCTCGCGCGACCGCAAGCAGCTCGGCGGCTAGGCAGTTAAGGCTGACCCGGCTGCCAGGACGCAGGGAACTCGCGGGGCGCGCTCGGCCCGTCATAGTGGGCTAGTGGCCGGAATATGCGGTTGTCCCCGATTTGCTCTAGTACGTTAGCCATCCAGCCGATTATCCGGCTGCACGCGAACGTGGGGGTGAACATCTCCCGCGGCAGGCCTGCTGCCTCCAGCACGACACCGGCGTAGAACTCCACGTTGGCGTATAGCTCGCGACCCGGCTTGAGCTCCGCCAGCAGCTCTACTGCCGTCTTCTCGACCACCTCGGAAAACTCGACCCGCTCGCTGTGCAGCTCCCTGGCCACCTCGTGCAGCAGCTGCGAGCGCGGGTCGATGGTCTTGTAGATCCGGTGCCCGAAGCCCATGAGCTTGTCGCCGCGGGTGATGGCTTGCCTAAGCCAGGGTTCGGCGTTGTCCGGCGTGCCGATGGCGTCCAGCATGTCGAAGACCCTGGCCGGCGCGCCGCCGTGGAACGGGCCGGACAGCGCCCCGAGGGCCCCGGATACGACCGCGCCCAGGTCAGCGCCGGATGAGGCAATAACGCGCGAGGTGAACGTCGAGTTGTTGAAGCCGTGGTCGATCGTCAGCATCAGGTAGCGCTCGACCGCGTACCGGCTCTGCTCGTCCGGCACCTCGCCCGTGATCATGTACAGGTAGTTGTCGCTGTAGCCGAGGTCGGTGCGCGGTGCGACCTGCTCAAGTCCGCTCGCTAGCCGGAAGAGCGCCGCGGCCAGCACGGGCATGAGCGCCGACAGCCTGGCGGCCTGCTCCTCGGTCGTGGCGGCGCTCTGGTCGGTCCACGGCTTACAGCCGAGGGCCTGCGCGGTCAGTGAGATCGCGGTTCGCAGGGAGGCCAGCGAGCCCGGCGGACTTTGCCGGGCGATCGCAGGGAGTAGTTCGGCGACGCCGGCCGGGAGCTGGCGCCAGGCCGCCGTCTCGCCGGCAAACGCTGCTCGCTGCGCCGGCGAAGGTAGCTCGCCGCGCAGCAGCAGGTGCCAGGCATCCTCCACGCGCCCCCGCCTGCCGATGTCGACGGCGTTATAGCCCCGGTAGTGGTAAAAGCCCTGGCGGCCGAGCACGTCGGAGACGTGCGTGCGGGCGACGGACACCCCAGCAAGGCCGGCGGGCGCCTCGTACGGCTCGGTTGCAGCGTCTTGTGCGGCGGTCATGTGGGCTCCTTTTGGCCAGCGAAAGGGGGCTGCTCTTCCATTATTGATCGTCGCAGTAT
The DNA here is from genome assembly GCA_035472835.1 of Streptosporangiaceae bacterium. Lineage (GTDB taxonomy): Bacteria > Actinomycetota > Actinomycetes > Streptosporangiales > Streptosporangiaceae > JAJYUU01. The sequence goes on from DATIOU010000047.1 coordinate 8,772, forward strand.
TAACGTGTCAACGTTGATTATAATCAATGTGACTGCGACCTGAGGCGCCGCCGGAGCGAGCGCGATGGTCAGGACGGGAGTGCCATGACCGACTGGATTAGTGCGGCTGAGGCTGCCCATCGGCTCGGCATCAAGCAGGCGAGCGTCTACGCCTACGTCAGCCGCGGCGTCCTCAGCCGACGGCGTGAGGCGGACGGGCGGACAAGCATGTTCAACGCGAGCGAGGTCGAGGAACTCGCCCGCAAGGGCCGGCCGCGCCGGTCCGGCGGTCCGGCCGAGCTCGTGATCGAGTCAGAGATCACCGAGCTGACCAGCAAGACGCAGCGGTACCGCGGCTACGACGCGACGGAGCTGGCGCTGCGGAGGAGCTTTGAGGACGTAGCGATCCTGCTGTGGAGAGGGAGCCTGCCGGAACCCGACGCCGGAGTGGCCGCCGGGCAGGGCTGGGACGCGACGGCTGCGGCGCTGGCCGCCGGGCGGGCGGCCCAGGCCGCGTTGCCGCCCGAGACGCTTCCGCTGGAGCGGCTGCAGGTGATCGTCCCGGCGCTGGCGGCGACAGATCAGTTCCGGCTGCATCTTGATCGGCCCGCCGTCGTTGCCGCGGGCCAGTCTCTGATCGCCGGCATGATCGGGGCGCTGCCGTCAATGGCAGCCACTGCGGCTGACCAATCGGGTCACGAGGAATCGATAGCAGCCCGGCTCGCGACCAGGCTCTGCACGGGGCCAGTACCTTCAGGCCTGGTTCGCGTTCTCAACGCCGGCCTAGTGCTGGTGGCCGATCACGAACTGGCGGCGTCGACGCTCGCCGCCAGAGTCGCCGCGTCGATGCGAGCCGATCCGTACGCCGTCGTCGCGACCGGCCTCGGCGCGATGGGCGGCGCGCTGCATGGCGGCGCGGCGCTCGGTGCGGAGCTCATGCTCAGCTCGGCCACGTCGCCTGCGGATGCGCCCCGCGTCGTGGGTGACCTGCTGCGGCGCGGCGAGCGACTGCCTGGGTTCGGTCACTTCGTGTACAAAGACGGCGACCCGCGCGCGAATCTCCTGCTCGAGCTCGTCGCCTCGTACGCTCCTGAGTCGCCGCATCTGGCGGTTGCCAGGGCCGTGACCGATGAGGCTCGCCGCCGCGCGCTTCCCGAGCCGAACATCGAGTTTGCCCTGGCCGTGCTCGCGGGCGTGGCCGGCATGATACGCGGTGCCGGGGAAGCCATCTTCGCGACCGGCCGGGCAGCCGGCTGGCTCGCGCACGCGCTCGAGGAATACGAGCGCAATACCCCGATCCGTCCTCGTGGCATATACACGGGCCCTGACCACGCCGCGGTCACCTGAGGACGCCGGCGGTCGCGCGGGAATTAGCCGGCCTGCCAGGGCCTTATGCCCTCCAGACTCGAACTGGGAGAACCGCAATGGCAGTACGCCGCCTCAACCACGCCGTCCTCTACGTGCGGGACATAGCGTCGAGCGTGGATTTCTACACCGACGCGCTCGGCTTCGAGGTCAGGATGGAGATTCCGGGCCGGGCGGCTTTCCTGCGCGCTAAGGGCACGGCTAACGACCACGATCTGGGACTGTTCGCCGTGCCCGAGGGCCAGCTTCCGCAGGGCAGTTACGTGGGCCTGTATCACCTGGCGTGGGAGGTCGGCACGCTGGCCGAACTCGCCGAGGTGCGGGAACGCCTGGCCGCGCGGAACGCGCTAGTCGGCGCCAGCGATCACCGCGTGTCGAAGTCGCTGTACGCCAAGGACCCGAGCGGCATCGAGTTCGAGGTGATGTGGCGAGTGCCAGCCGAGGCCTGGGCAGAAGAGACGGCCACCGGCGCGATGATCCAGCCCTTGAACCTGGAAGAGGAGATCGCGCGCTGGGGCGACCGCGTCACCGGTGCGGCCGCCGGCTCGGTGACCTGAGCGCAGCGACGATATCTGCTGGCGGTAAGGCGGTCAGCGCCCGTCGGGCAGTACGCGCCGGCTGGGGTCGCTCGTGTGGCCGGCCTGCACCTGACCGTGCGGTTGGGCCTGCGGCTTGCTGCTGACCTCGATGGTGCCCTTGTAGCCGATGCCGCGGACATGCACGACGGGCGCGTCGGCAGGCAGCGTGCTTTCCAGATCCTCCTCAGCCGACCAGCCCTTGCTCACGCCGAAGCCGTCCAGCTCGACCCGGACACCTAGCGGCACCACCACGTCGATACGGGACTTGTACGCGATCGCAGACAAGGTAGTCACGTGTGAGGTCAACTCCGCTGCGCGCAGGTCGATGTGGCCGCTGCCCTTGTAGACCACGGTCCGGAACTGCTCCGGCACCCGCCACCGTCCGGCCCGCCGGATCGAGCTCTTATACGCGACCGCGAGCCGGCCCGCCTTGCCGCCCGCTGTGGCCGGGTCCACAGGGCGGGATCCGCCGGCGCTGGCTGGCAGGTCGTGGGTCAGCAACTCAAGCTCAGAGTGGAAGCGGGCAGTCAAGGCGGCCCTGGTCCGCTGATCGAACTCGTCATCGTCGAGCCGGCCGTCCGCGAACGCCTCCTGCAGCCGCTGCACTACCGCATCCCGCTCCCGGTCACCCGCCCGCATCCCCGCCCCACCTGCCGACCGGGAAGCTGCCAGCTGGCCGGGCGTGTCTTCGGCCGGCATGTGCTCCGGCTGCGGGGAAGGCTCCATCGTCCAACCTCCTGAATCGAGATGTATCTCAAATCTAGCGCCGCGCCAGTTCCCCGTACAACTCAGCCGTCTGAGCGGCGATGCGGTCCCAGCTGAACTCCGCGACCGCCCGCTGCCGGCCGCGCGCGCCAAACTCGGCGGCCCGAGCGGGATCGACAATCAGCGCGTTGATCGCGGTTGCGAAGGCGGCCTCATCCCCGGCTGGAACGAGCAGACCGGTCTCGCCATCGGCCACGACCTCCGGGATACCGCCCACGGCCGATGCGACGACAGCGCTCCCGCAGGCCATCGCCTCCAGGTTGACGATGCCGAGCGGCTCGTACTCGGACGGGCAGACGAGCACCGTGGCGTGACTCAGGATCTGGATGACCTCAGCCTTGGCCAGCATCCCCGGGAGCCAGATCACGCCGGACCGGCTGGCCCGAAGCCGATCGACTAGGTCGGTTACCTCCGCCTGGAGCTCGGCCGTATCCGCCTGGCCCGCGCACAGGACTAGCTGTGCCGCCCGGTCGATCCGCTCAGCCGCACGCAACAGCACCGGGAGGCCCTTCTGCCGCGTGACCCGCCCGATGAAGACCACGGACGGCCGGCCAGGGTCGATGCCGTACCGATCGAGCACGTCGCGGCCCAGGTCGGGACTGTACTGCTGCGCGTCGATCCCGTTGTAGATCACGTGCAAGCGATCGGCGGGTACCTCGGGGTAGCAGGCGTGGATGTCGGCGGCCATCCCACGGGATACCGCGATGACGGCCGAAGCCGACAGCATCGCGGTTCGCTCGCACCAGCTGGACAGCTCGTAGCCGCCGCCGAGCTGCTCCGCTTTCCACGGCCGCAGCGGCTCGAGCGAGTGCGCGGTCAGCACATGCGGGACGCCGTACAGCAGCGAGCTCAGGTGGCCGGCCAGGTTCGCGTACCAGGTATGAGAGTGCACCAGGTCAGCGCCGCCTGCAGCCTCCGTCATGGACAAGTCCGTGGAGATCACCTGAAGGGCCGAGCTCGCGCCGGCGAGCCGATCCCACTGTCGGTGCGCGATCGCGTCAGGCCGGTCGGCGCCCTGGCAGTGCACCGTGAGGTCGACCAGGGTCGCCAGCGATCGCGCGAGGTACTCCACGTGCACTCCGGCACCGCCATAGACCTCGGGCGGGTACTCCCGGGTGAACATGGCGACCCGAAGTAGCCAGTCGCCCGCGGCGCGCGTGGTCACAACGCCACCGACTGTCCCTTGCCGACGACGGTGATGCCGCCGTCGGATACCACGAACCCGCGCGCCCGGTCGTGTTCCTTGTCCACGCCGATGACGGCGTGCTCGGGTACGTCGACGTTCTTGTCGATGATCGCGTTCTCGACGACGGCGTGCCGGCCGATCCTCGTGTTGTCCAGCACCACAGCGCGGTCGAGCCTGGCCCAGCTGTTGACCCGGACGCCAGGTGACAGCACGGCTTGGCGCACAAGCCCGCCAGACACGATGACCCCGTTACTGACGACGCTGTTGATGGCCCGGCCGACCCGGTCGCCGCTGTCGTGGACGAACTTCGCCGGCGGCTGCGACGGCACGTGCGTCAGGATTGGCCAGCGATCGTTGTACAGATTGAAGATGGGGTGCACGGCGCACAGGTCCATGTGGGCGTCGAAGTAGGAATCGAGCGTCCCGACGTCGCGCCAGTAGCCGGCGTCGCGCGGCTCGCTGCCGGGCACTTGATTATCCAGGAAGTCGTACACGTGCGCAGTGCCCTGCCGCACGAGCATGGGCACGATGTCCCCGCCCATGTCATGCCGGCTGCCATCGTCCGCGGCGTCATCGCGGAGGGCGGCCACGAGGACGTCAGTGCTGAAAACGTAGATGCCCATGGACGCGAACGCCATGTCAGGCTTTCCCGGCATGGCCGGTGGATCAGGCGGCTTCTCCAGGAAGGCTTCGATGGCGTGGCCGTCGGCCGCGGCCCTGATGACGCCGAACCCGGTCGCCTCCTCGCGCGGTACCGGGATAGCTGCCACGGTGACGCCGGCGCCGCTCGCGATGTGCTGGTCGATCATTTGCTGCGGGTCCATCCGGAAGACGTGGTCGGCGCCAAACACGGCGACGATGTCCGGCTGGTCATCGAAGATCAGGTTGAGCGACTGGTAGATGGCGTCGGCCGAGCCGGTATACCAATGTGGCCCGAGCCGCTGCTGCGCTGGTACCGGCGTCACGTAATTGCCGAGCAGGCTGGACAGTCGCCACGTCGTGGTGATGTGCCGGTCCAGGCTGTGGCTCTTGTACTGCGTCAGCACGCAGATTCGGCGCATGCCCGCGTTGACCAGGTTGGACAGGGCGAAGTCAACGAGGCGGTAGAGCCCGGCGAACGGGACTGCGGGTTTTGCCCGGTCTGCTGTGAGCGGCGCGAGGCGCTTGCCGGCTCCCCCGGCGAGCACCATGCCGAGCACCCGGCGCTCTGCAGCCATCTCCCACCTCCAGGACCAGGTTTCCCGGTAGCCCCGCTGCCACCAGTGTGGTCCGCGAACGCGGAGAAAAGTATCCCTGACTGCTAGGCCAGGCGGGCTTTCGGAATCGTTGAGGTGCTCGTGCCCAGGGAAGTACGCAAGCCTACGACCCGTCCGCGCTCGGCGGGCGGCGCGTCGTCGCTCTGGTGGCGAGCAAGCGCGCGGTGTGCACGCCTGCGCCGACCACGATGCCCCAGATCAGCGCTTCGCTCAGGCGAACCTGCGGATCCTCGGGGTGCTCCGGCGGCTCCTTGCCGGTGATTTTCGTCCAGACGAAGGAGAGCAGCTTGCGCGCGACGAAGGCGGCGCCGGCGCCGACCAGCCCGGTCACGATCCGGCTGCTCGCGCTAGCCTTCTTGTCCGACATCAGCCAGTCCTCCTTGGTCGGTGCTTCTCACCCGCGGTTGATCCGACGGCCCCCGTTCTGCCCCAATCGACACTTGATCATGTCACGGCCACGCCACCCGTGCTGACCACGGGGCGTGCACTCTCGATTGCGGCTGCGAGCTCGGTCGGCCTGCGGGTGGCCAGCAGCCAGTACGGCCATCCGGCCTGACGGCCGCTGACCTCCACGAACACCGCGTAGCGCAGGTACGGCCTGATCAGGACGTAGGCGCGCGGATCAGCTCGCGGCCCGCGTAGTGCCCGCGCCTGCGCTTCGTCAAGCGCTCGCACTTCGCCGACATGCGCGAGCGATAGCACGTCTTGGCCCACGCGCAGCTCGACGTCGGTTACCTCAATGGTGGCCCGGCCCCAGTTAACCAGGAAGGCGGTTGTGATCAGGATTAGCGCGGCGAACACCGCGAGCGTGAGCCCCACGTCGAAGCCGGTCCAGACGATCGCACCGAAAGTCAGCGCGGTGATCATGCCCAGCAGCCACCAGGACGGCGGCGAGTACAGGCGCTCGCGGTATTGATGCATGCCACTACGGTAGTTGGTGATATGGACCGCATGACGGGACGATCGCGGGCAAGCTCCGGCG
>DATIOU010000048.1:0-25194 GCA_035472835.1 Streptosporangiaceae bacterium
GCCAGCCGCCAGAGCCGGCCAGCCGCCGCTACCCGACCTTTAGCTGAGCGTTACCGGCAGGTGCGCGGGCCCGCGCAGGTTTATCCGGCCATTCCATTTCACGTCACCGTCGAGCGCCAGGCCCGGGAACCGGCTGGCGAGGCGCTGGAATGCGATGGTCGCCTCGAGCCGCGCGAGCGATGCGCCGAGGCAATGATGCGGTCCGGCGCCGAAGGATACGTGCTGGCGCGCGTTATCCCGGCTGAGCTTGAGCTCGCTGGCGTCGGCGCCCCAGTACAGCTCGTCGCGATTGGCCGATCCGAGACTCGCCATGACGAACGCTCCGGCCGGGATCGCGGCGTCTCTGATCTTGACCGGTTCCAGGGTAATTCGCCTGCTCGCCTGGACCGGGCTGTCGTAGCGGAGCATCTCCTCCACCGCGTTCGCGGCGAGGGCCGGGTCAGCGCGGAGGGCAGCCAGCTGATCAGGGTGCTGAAGCAGCGCCAGCGTGCCACCCGCGATGAGGTTGACGGTGGTCTCGTGCCCGGCGATGTACAGCAGCAGAGTCTGCGCAATCAACTCGTCGTCGTCCAGCCCATCGCCCTCGTCTTCGGCCTGGATCAGCGCTGTGAGCAGGTCGTCAGCCGGGTTGGCGCGCTTCCACGAGATCATGTCGGCCGCGATCTCGGCTAGTTCGGTGTCGGCGGCCATGATCGCCGCGACGAGGTCGGGATCATTGACCGGCTCTAGCGAGCGGACGACGGTTCCCGTCAGCTGCCTGATCCGGTCCTGGTCCGCCGCCGGCGTGCCGAGCATCTCGGCGATCACTGCGAATGGGAGGGGAAATGCCAGCGCCTCGACCAGGTCAACATGTTGATGACGCTCCGCCGCGTCGAGCATCGAGTCGACTAGCGCGGCGATGCGCGGCTGCAGTGCCTGGATCGCCCGGGGCGTGAATGCCTTCGACACAAGCCGGCGTAGCCGCGTGTGATCCGGCGGGTCACGGTCCAGCATGGATAGCCCGCCGCTGCGCGCCTGCTCGCCACGCATCTCGTCGCGCAATTGCGTAAACGGGCCCGCGGCGACGTTCCGGTCTTCGACCGACAGCCCCGCGCGAAGCAGCCAAGACACGTCGTCGTAGCAGGTCAGCAGCCAGAAGCCCAGCGGATGCTGATACACCGGCGCCGCATCGCGCAGGACCGCATACTGCGGGTAAGGGTCGTCGGTGAATCCGGGCGCGAACGGGTCAAACAACGGCGCGGCCGAGGCAGCGGTCACGGTGAACCTCCTTGTCCGGTCCGACGACACCACAGTCGCGCCTGGCACGTCGCAGTACAAGAGCTGCGACTGATTCCAGCTAGCCTTTCGTGACCGGATGCAACTGAGCTATTGCCGCCATTTCTACTGAGGAGTAACCTACTGCCCAGTAGCATTGTCCGGCATCGAGTATGGCGAGAAGCCGACCGCAAAACGGGCCAACGAGTCCGCGCTGCGACCGGGTGGGGTCCTGCGGAGCACGCTGGCCGCGAGCGTCGGTGACTGACGTGGGGGGCGCGATGCACCCATCTCCGTGAAGGAGTACTACCGCCAATGCGCAGACCAGCACTGACAGTCCTGACCTTGGCCGCGGCCGCCAGCGCGTTCATCGGCTTCGGCGCGATCGCGGCGCCGATGGCTTCCGCCGACACCATAATCACGGCCACCTACCCGGTATCAGGGAGCACGCATCTAAAGGCGCCGAATGCCACAGTGCCGCTCGGACCGGGCTCGCTGAGCAGCACGGTTGACCTCAACACTGGCGCAGTGACCGCCGCCACGCTGACCTTGCCGCCCGCGACCGGCGCCTTCAAGGTACTTGGACTTATCCCGGTCTCGGCCACCACCACTTTGAGTCCGGTGGGTACGGCTACCGGGAAGGTCAGCCTCGCAGCTAACACGGTGTCGGTGACCACTCAAGCCAATATGCGGATCACCAGCCTGAAGGTGGGGGGCCTGCCGATCCCGGTGGGGCCCAGCTGCCAGACAAGTACGCCGATCACATTCACCGTCAACTCGCAGCCAGGGTTCAATGTGCTGAACGGCGGCGTCGTAGCCGGCACTTACACGATCCCGCGATTCAGTCACTGCGGGTTCGCGACGCTAATGATCAACCTCACCCTCCCCGGATCCGGCAACACGATCTCGCTCACGCTCGGCAAGGCAACGCTCTGACCGGAATCGGATAAATCGCAGGTACCACTGGGCGGGCGCCCTCCTCGCGCCCGCCCTGCGGCCGTCTTCTGCAGCCGGACTGTACTTTGCGGCCTGGTCAGCCGGCCTGCTGAAGCCCCCGCGGGAACCTGTGCATTCGCTGCGGTCCGTCCTCAGTAACGAGGAGGAGCTCCCCCGTCTGCACGCCTAGCCGGCCGTCACGGGTGACGACGTTCGGCTGAACTACCAGCGTCATGCCGGCTGCTAGGACAAGGTCCGGAGTCGCCAGCGTCCGCCCGAGAGCAGGCACGACCGGTGGTAGATAGCCGCCGCCAAAGCCATGCACTAGGTCATCGACAACCGTGAAGCCCGCCTGCTCGATGAGTCCCGCGCCGACCGCGAGGTCCTGGGCGCGAGCCCCTGGCTTCAGCCGCGCCGCAATGGCTTCGAAGGCAGCGACTGCAACATCATGGAGCTCGCCTACCAGCGCCGTCGGCGGCGCGCCGACAGTGAAGGTGCGCAGTACCTGGCCGGCGTACTCAGGAGCGGCCGCAGCGCTGATCTCACACGTGATCACGTCGCGATCCCTGATCACGCGCCCGGTGGGCCATTGAGCAGGCACGCTCGTGTCAGGCTCATCCATTGCGGTGATGCCGAGGTAATGAATCTGGTGCTGGCCGCCGATGCGGACATAGGCCTGCTCCGCCTGGGCGAGCACCTCGTGGTCGGTCGCGCCAGGGCGTAGTGCGCCCGCGAGCGCCGTGATCGCCGCGTCGGTCAGCGCCGCCCCGCGCCGCAGAGCCGCTAGCTCCTCAGCGGACTTCACCAGGCGGAGTCTGGTGTAGGCAGCGTTCAGGTCCACGACGACGGGAACCTGCTCGGTCAGCAGCGCGTACTGATCGAACGGCAGCGCGCCAACGAGCCCGATCCGGCCCGGTACAGCTCGCCGGCTGACAAAGAGGTCGAGCGCCGTCGCCACGGCACGGGCGCCAGCCCATTCGACGCGAACGGTGGAGAGGCTGCGCGCTTGCGGTACGTGGTTGAAGAAGGAAACGAGGAGAACGTCGTCGGGCTGCTCTGGCCCCACGACGAGCAGAGCTTCCCTGGTGACCGGCCACTGGGTCAGCCATGACACCGCCCCGCCAGACCTGTTCGCGCCGTAGACAAGGGCGTATGCGACCCCGTTCCGCGCCATCTCATGGCTGAGCGCTGCACGCCGCCGGCGCATCTCGGCATCAGAGAATCGCAGGCTTTCGTCCACTGGCACGTCTGAGAGCCTGGACTACGGCTCGGTTCCCGGCAACTGGGCCGACGATCCAGCTGGTACCAACACGAGGTGATCATCGTCATGACGCGGACAAAGGGCCATCCGCCGAATTGCATCGCCTTCGAATGTCAGTAGGCCCTGCCAGGCTGAAGCAGTGGCTAAGACCCAATACCTCGTCGCGGCGAGCATCGACGGCTTCATCGCAGACAGCGACAACTCACTGGACTGGCTATTCGAGGCCGAGGCACGGGCCACGCAGGATGCACAAGCTGCGCGGGAGGAGCGGTTTCGCGAGTTCTTCGCCGCAGCCGGCGCGATGACAATGGGCGCGACAACATACGAGTGGGTCGTCGAGCATGAGGACGTGCTGACCAACTCGGCACGTTGGCGCGAGTACTACGGCCAGGTGCCGTGCTGGGTCTTCACCCGGCGCAAGCTTCCGCTCGTTCCCGGCGCGAACATCAATTTCGTCTCGGGCGACGTAGGGCCGGTCTACGACATGATGATGGCGGCCGCAGAAGGGCGCAATCTATGGGTTGTGGGCGGCGGTGAGCTAGCTGGCAAGTTCGCCGACCTTGGCCTGCTGGACGAGATCATCCTGAGTGTCGCACCAGTAACGCTTGGCGCTGGCGCTCCGCTCCTGCCTAGACGGCTGAGCGCCGCACAGCTAACCCTGACTGACTGCAGCCACGACGGGACGTTCGTCTCGTTCACTTACACGTTCACGAGGAATGCGCTCGGTGACTAGCTGATGTTGGCTGCCAGGTCCTGATACGGAGGCACGAGGTCGTCCCACCGCGCCCCAGTGTCGCCGCGTTCACGCCCGGCGAGGTAGGTGGCGAGATTTTCGGCGTGGATCTGCCACCCGGCCGCGTAGAAGGCGATCTTGTCGAGGGGCATGCCCCGGACCTCGATGACCAGGACAGTCTGGTCGCCGTCAGCGGTGAGAGTGGCCTCGAGGGTCTCGTCGAACGGCGGCACGCCGTCGCCCTTGCGCCAGGACTCGTCGGTCTCCCTGGTCGTCACGACCAGCCGGCGCGGGGGCTCACACGCTACGATGCGCCCGGTGCTTTCGATGTCATCGGCTTCGACGTACGTGCGGAACTGCCCGCCAGGGCGCAGGTCGCCGTCAACCTGTGCGTGCCAGCGCGACAACCGCCCGGGATCGGTGAGCGCTGACCACAGGTCGTCGATATCGGTGTCGTAGCGGTCTTCGATGCGCACGACGCCGTCGCCGTCTGCCGACCGCAGGCTGCCCAGTATGCGGGTACCCGGACGTGCGTTGCTCGTCATCTTGTGCTGCTTCGTTCGCGTTTTCCGCGGGCTATCTCGGTGTGCAGCGCGTCCAGGCGCTGTTCCCACAGCGCCCGGTAGCGACCTAGCCATTCATCGATCTCATCGAGCGGCTGTGGACGAAGGCTGTAGATCCGCCGCTGCGCGTCCTGGCGCACCTCGACGAGCCCCGCCTCTCTCAGCACGCGCAGGTGCCGCGATACCCCCGGTCTTGCGATCGGCAGCAGCGCCGCCAGCTCGCCGACGGTGACCGGGCCGCGGGCCATGGTTTCCAGCATGGTCCGCCGGCTCTCGTCCGCCAGCGCTCGCAGAGCAGCTTCCACGAGATTAGCGTACCGAGATGGTTACGTAACCGTCAAGGTACATAAAGCGATCCGGCCTCGACGCCCTCAGCGTCGCAAGCGATTGGCTTGCGGCGGCCTGCCTGGCCGAGGTTTGCGATCCGCAGGACCCGTCCCGGCGGGTCTGCGCTGGTATGGTGCGTCCGCCGCGCGGCTCCTTCTCGCGACCAGAGCGGCGCGGTCGCGGGCGTCGGCCTTGCTGACGATTGTGCAGCCCGGTCCCGAGCGGATCGCAGTGAAGTGGCGCGGCGCAGCACTGGCTGTCAGGAGGTTCGACCATGGCCGAAGAACTGGGAGCGATCGGGGCTCCAGACCCGCTGACTGACGAGGGCGTTCATAGACAAGTTCAAGGACAAGAGGTCCTCGGTCTCGCAGGGCTGGAACGTGACGCTTTGCTCGCCTGGGTGGGCGAGAACCTGCCGCATGTGCGTCGGTCGGCTACCGGGCAGCGGGTCTTCCACTGGATCCTCGGGATCGGCTTTGGATTGGGCCTGGCCGCTCATGTCGGCGGGTTCCTGCTTAAGACCTCGGTGACGACGGAGCCACTGGCGCTGGTGGCCGACCTGCTCTACGCGCTCGGCTGGGCGCTGTGGACCAGCGTCGTCGTGGTGATATTCGTCCAGATCTGGCCGGAGGCCAAAAAGCGTCAGTACAAGCAAGCCCTCGATGCATACGAGGCGGCGGCAGGCCGCCAGGCCCGAGTCGGAGGCGGCCAGGCTCGGAAGCCGGCGAGCGCCGATGATGCATAGCTGGAGCCGTAAGGCATGTGCTCAACCGCCTGCATGACGCCGGCATCGCCGTGGACCACGTCTCGGTGCACACTCCCGATCTCGATGACGTCTTCTTCGCCCTCACCGGGCGCCAGCACGAGGAGGTTCCCGCATCATGAACACGTTCGCTGACTCGATGACAATGTTCCGGCGTTACCTGCTGCACCTCAGGCGGTATCCCGCGCTGTCGCTTTACCTGATCCTGACTCCGGTCGCGTTCCTGCTGCTCTTCGTCTACGTGTTCGGCGGCACGCTCGGTTCAGGCATCGGCGGGAGCGCGATGGCGCACCTGCACGCCGGCGGCGGCCGGCATGCCTACGTCGGATACGTCGCCCCAGGCGTGCTGCTGCTGACAATCGCCGGGGCGGCCTCGATCACCGCGATCGCGGTCGCCAAGGACATGACCGAAGGCATCATCGCCCGCTTCCGCACCATGGCAATCTCCCGTACCTCGGTACTCACCGGACACGTGCTTGGCGGGGTAGTTCAGATCGTCGCCGGCGTAGCGATCATGATCGGGCTGACTATCGCCGTCGGCTTCCGGCCGCACGCATCCGTCGCCGCTTGGCTGGGCTTCGCCGCTATCGTCTTGATGCTGTCGGTCGCGGTCACCTGGCTGGGCGTGGCGATGGGACTGGCCGCCAAGTCGATCGAGACCGCGAGCAACACGCCCATGATCCTGATGTTCCTGCCGTTCCTCGGCAGCAGCTTCGTGCCCACCGGGTCAATGCCCTCCGGACTGCGCGGATTCGCCGACTACCAGCCGTTCACCCCGGCCAACGAGGCGATCCGGGCACTGCTAACCGGCGGGCATGTCGGCGACCGGATCTGGGTGACTGCCGCATGGTGCGCGGGCATGGCGCTACTCGGCTTCGTCTGGGCTCGCGCCAGCTACCAGCGCGACCCAACCCATCAATAGCGGAACGTGGCCTGACTGACCGGGGTCGCCGAGGTCGTGCAACGACTTGCACCGTGAACGCGCTCGCCGCGAACAGCTGACGCCTTGACGGCTCCTATTTGCCACATATAAAACTGACAACCGGAGCCAAGCCGCCCACTGGCGGGCTCCGACGACGGGGCAGAGGTTCTCCCGACAGAACGGAGGCGCATGTGAGACCGCGCCATCGCCTCGCGCTTACCGCAGCGGCGGCAGCCGCCATGTCCCTTACGGCGGTCGGCGCCACCGGGATGACGGCCCTAGCGGCAGCCCGATCCCTTGCCCATCACGACCGCTTGCCAGCGCAGGTCTACGCGCCCTACTACGAGACCTACCTTGCCCCGAATACCGCGTCGATCTCCGCCATCGCACGACGATCCGGTGCCAGCTATTTCACCCTCGCGTTCTTGCAGACCCCGAAGAAGGGCTCGTGCGCACTGGACTGGAACGGGACCAGCTCCCAGCCCCTCGGGTACTACGCAGCCGACATCGCCCGGCTGCGCAGGATGGGCGGTGAGGTGATCCCGTCGTTCGGCGGCTACAGCGCGGACCACGGCGGGACCGAGATCGCCGACTCCTGCACCAGCGTCAGCAAGATCGCCGCCGCCTATGAGACGGTGATCCGGACCCTGCACGTGACCCGGCTGGACATGGATGTCGAAGATAACTCACTCACCGACAACGCGGGCATCGCACGGCGCAGCGAGGCTATTCGGCTCGCTCAGATCTGGGCAGCCCGTAACCATATCCCGCTTCAGGTCCAGTTCACGATCCCGATAGAGCCGTCCGGCATGGACAGCAACGACATGGCAGTGCTGCGCAGTGCCATGTCTGCCGGAGTTCGCGTGCACTCCGTCAACATCATGGTTTTCGACTACTATCTGTCGACCAATGAACCCAGGCTGAACATGGGGGCTGAGGCGGTCAGCGCCGCGACGCACACGCACCGACAGCTTGCGTCGCTCTACCCACAGGCCTCCGCTGCCCGGCTCTGGGCGATGATGGGAATGACCATGCTGCCGGGGATCGATGATTACACCCCGGCCAGAGAGGTGACTTACGTGCCCGACGCCCAGCGGATGCTGGACTTCGCGCGCGATCACCGGATGAACTTCCTGTCGATCTGGGGGATCCAGCGGGACAACGGCGGCTGCCCGGGAGCGTTTGACAGCGATACGTGCTCCGGGATTAAGCAGAAGACCTGGGCCTTCAGCCACCTGCTCGAGCCGTTCACGCGATAGGACGGCCGTCCTCGTCGCAACGCCGCTTCGCGAAATCGAGGCGCAGCTCATGAGCCACTAAAGGTGGAACGCGACAGCTGAGACCTGGGGCAACTGGGACGGCCTCAAGCAACGCCCTCTCCGCCGACCACGAACCAATGCTCGGAACGGCGTGAATGCCGCTGGTAGCTCCGCCGCTGCCCAGGCTGGACCTCGATCGTCTTGACCTTGGCACACGGAGCCGTGTGAGGCCAGGTCGAAGCTGAGGACGCCAGCCAGCGGTGCCTGATCGGCCGACCGCTCCCGTGGCTGACAGCGCGCGGCCGTCGGCCATCACTGTGCGCCGCTGAGCCGACCGTAGAAGGAGATGCCGCCCACCACGGCAGGCAGCTCCGGGTGGGTGTCGTAGTCACGCTTGCACTGCGGACGGCGGCCCTGGGACCAGCCGCGCCCCCGCACCCGGCCGGTCCCGGCCAATCGTCAAAGTCCCTGCATGCGTCAGGCCGTGCCCTCGCCGGAGCCGCCGTTGGCCGACCGAGCCGACCGAGCCCGACGCCAGGTGCGGTAGGCGATGGCCACGAGCAGGCAATAGATCAAGACCTCACCCGCACGGGAGGTGCCGTTTCCGGACACGCTCCAGGTTCTGGGTGTCGGCGCCGCTCGAAAATGAGGCCATATCGCCGGTCGAAAATGAGGCCGCCCAGACAGATTGGCTGGGTGATCTCTGTGGAAGATTGGGCGTTGATCCGGCGGCTGGTCGCGGACGGGGTTCCGCAGCGGCAAGTGGCCCGGGATCTTGGTGTCGGCAGGTCGACGGTGGCCCGCGCGGTCGCGTCGGATGTGCCGCCGAAGTATGTGCGGAAGCCGGCGCCGACGTCGTTCTCGCCGTTCGAGGCGCGGGTGCGGGCGCTGCTGGAGGAGTTCCCGGAGATGCCGGCGACGGTGATCGCCGAGCGGGTCGGCTGGGACGGGTCGGCGTCGTGGTTCCGGGACAATGTCGCCCGGTTGCGGCCCGCGCGCCGGCGGCCCGATCCGGCGGACCGGCTGACCTGGAGTCCGGGTGATGCGGCGCAGTGTGACCTGTGGTTCCCTCCCGCCCGGATCCCGCTGGAGGACGGCAGCACGGCGCTGCTGCCGGTTCTGGTGATCACCGCGGCGCACTCGAGGTTCATCACCGCCAAGATGATCCCGACGCGGAAGACCGAGGACCTGCTGCTGGGGTCGTGGGAGCTGATCGGGCTGCTGGGCCGTGTGCCGCGGCGGCTGATCTGGGACAACGAGTCCGGGATCGGCCGCGGCGGCAAGCTCGCGGACGGGGTGGCCGAGTTCACCGGGACGCTGGCGACCCGCATCGTGCAGCTGCGGCCGCTGGACCCCGAATCCAAGGGGATCGTGAAGCGGCGCAACGGGTTCTTCGAGACCTCGTTCATGCCGGGCCGCTTGTTCGCCTCGCCGGCGGACTTCAACGCCCAGTTCTCCGACTGGACCGAGCGGGCCAACCAGCGCGTGGTCCGCACGATCAGGGCCAGCCCGGCTGACCTGATCGAGGCGGACCGGGCGGCGATGCTGCCGCTGCCGCCGTTGCCGCCGCGGCTGGGCTGGCATCACCGGATCCGGCTGGGCCGCGACTATTACGTCCGCCTGGACGCCAGCGACTATTCCGTCGACCCGGCCGTGATCGGCCTGGTCGTCGAGGTGACTGCCGGCCTGGAACGGGTCCGCGCCCGGACCGGCGGCCGGGTGGCCGGCGACCACGCCCGGGTCTGGGCCCGCGGGATCACCGTGACCGATCCGGGTCATGTCGCGACCGCCCGGCGGCTGCGGGAGCAGTTCCGCCAGCGCCGGCCCCCGGCACCGGGCGGCGGCCTGGCCCGGGACCTGGCCGACTACGACCGGGCGTTCGGCCTGGAAGGCCGAAGTAATTCAGTGCCACAAGAGCACGACGCTGGCGCTTGCGGCTTCCAGGTGTGGCGCCATGGTTCCACAGCCGTTGTTAGCGAGGCGTTAGCAAGATCAATTGATGCGCGCTGCTGACTCCCATCTGCGGATGCAGCTCAGTCTGCCTGGAACTTGATATGTCAACAGTTGAAACTCCTAGGGCCCGCCCAGGGCCCCAGGGCTGCCTATCCTCGGTCAGATGACTCCCGCGCGGCACGCACCTTGGACAACAGTGACCCCTTCCGTGTCAGTTCAGGGCGGCTGTCGCGGGGTATTTTCGCATTAGTACTCGCACCCTGCCGCGGATCGGAGCGCTATGACCACGGACACGCCCGACGCCGCCCCGGCGTCGCAGAAGCCAACCATCGTTCTAGTCCACGGCCTTTGGCTCACGCCGCTCAGCTGGGAAGGCTGGCAGCAGCGCTTCGAGTCGAAGGGCTACACCGTGCTCGCACCGGCCTGGCCGGGACTGGAGGGAACGGTGGAGGAGGTTCGCCGGAATACTTCCAGGTACGAGCGGCTCGGGATCAAGGAGATCACCGACCATTACGACGGGATTATCCGTGGTCTCGGCGCCCCGCCGGTCATCATGGGCCACTCGTTCGGCGGCCTTATCACCCAGCTCCTGCTGGACCGCGGCCTCGGCGCCTCGGCCGTGGCGATCAGCCCGGCGCAGATCAAAGGCGTGTACATCGTGCCCCCCGCCCAGGCCAAGGTTGTCTCGGTGGCGCTGAAGAACCCGGCCAACCGGCACAAGGCCCAGATGCTCACGCCGGAGGAGTTCCACTACGGTTTCACCAACACGCTCACCCTGGTGGAGTCGAAGCCGATCTACGACAGGCTCGCGGTGCCGGGGCCGGGGCGCGTGCTATTCCAGGCGGCGTTCGCGAACTTCACACCCCACGCGGTGACGACGGTCAACCGGCACCACTCGAGCCGCGCGCCGCTGCTGTTCCTGGCCAACGGCAAGGACCACACCGTGCCCGCAGCGGTCACGCGCGCGGCCTACAACATCCAGCAGAAGACGGGCGCGCTCACCGAGCTCAAGGAGTACCCCGACCGTTCCCACTCCACGTTCGCCCAGGACGGCTGGGAAGAGGTGGCGGACTACTCGCTCGACTGGGCCGTGCGCAACGCGCGGACTTAACCCGCCGCGGGGCCGACGGCGAGAGTTGATCAATCCAGCGTTTCCGCTGGTAAGAGTTGTGGTCAGGGGCGGGGTCGAACCGCCGACCTTCCGCTTTTCAGGCGGACGCTCGTACCAACTGAGCTACCTGACCAAGGCTGGCCGCTGGCGTCTCGCTCACTGCGAGGGCCAGCAACCGACTGAGCGGTCCTGACGGGATTTGAACCCGCGACCTCCACCTTGACAGGGTGGCGAGCACTCCAAGCTGCTCTACAGGACCAAGTTATTGCCGGGCGCCCCTACGAGGCCACCCAGCGTGCCCCCAACGGGATTCGAACCCGTGCCGCCGCCTTGAAAGGGCGGTGTCCTAGGCCGCTAGACGATGGGGGCTCGACGGACCTCGCCGCCTTGCCCGTGGCGCCCGCCGTCGGGGACCGCATCAGCATAGGGGACGAACGGCGTTACCGGCAAAGCGACCTCCCGGCGCCGGCCTGCCTATTGCCCCGGATCCGTCGTGACCTCAGCTCTACCCAGGCAGCCACGAGTACCAACGCGGCGTGGCGCGAAGGCCTGCCGCGATCATCACACCTGGCGCGCCCCAAGCACGCGACGGCTCGGCTGCCTCAGCCGCTGCTCTTATTGATGAACTTCTCCGCTATCGAGGCCTTCTCGCCTTCTTCGGGCACGAGAGCCCATGCCAGCACGTACGCGATCGCCCCAGCGCCGCCGAACAGGGTTAGCACAGCGAATATCACCCGGATCAGCGATACGTCGATGCCGGAGTAGTCCGCCAGACCAGCGCAGACGCCCGCCAGCCAGCGACCGGTCATCGGCCGTTCGAGCTTCTTGCCGCCGAACCCGCCGAATCCGCCCGCGCCACCTGCGCCACCCGGGCCGCCCGAGCCGCTGGATCCAGATCCTGCGCCATTCATTTCATCGCTCATATACGCCATCATGCCCCTGCCGGTGCCGTCTCGCTGCACCGCCAGCGGTCGCGAATACGCTAGCGACGAGGCCACCGAGAGGATGACGCCATGCCCCGCCCGGAACCCGCGCCCACTGATCTGCTCCGCATCGACGACGAACTCACAGACGAGGAGCGTCTGGTCCGCGACACGGTCCGCAAGTTCGCCGCCGAGCGCATCCTGCCCGACATCGCTGACTGGTTCGAAGCCGGAGTGCTGCCGAAGGAGCTCTTCCCCGAGGTAGGCAAGCTCGGCCTCCTCGGCATGCACCTGCACGGGTACGGCTGCGCCGGCATGGGAGCCATCGCCTACGGCGTCGCGTGCCGCGAACTCGAGGCAGCCGACTCCGGACTGCGCAGCCTGGTGTCAGTCCAGGGTTCGCTGGCGATGTTCCCGATCTGGAAGTACGGCTCGGACGAGCAGAAGGAGGAATGGCTCCCCCGGATGGCCGCTGGCGAGGCGGTCGGCTGCTTCGGACTGACCGAGCCTGACCACGGGTCTGACCCCGCAAGCATGAAAACGCACGCGAAACGGAACGGGGCCGACTGGATCCTCAGTGGCTCGAAAATGTGGATCACCAACGGCGGCGTGGCAGACATCGCCGTGGTCTGGGCCGCCACGGACGCCGGCATCCGCGGGTTCCTGGTGCCGCGCGGCGCTCGCGGATTTACCACGCGGAACATCCACAAGAAGATGTCCCTCCGCGCGTCAGTCACCTCCGAGCTGTACTTCGACGACGTGAAACTGCCCGCCAGCGCGGTGCTGCCCGGCGTGCGCGGCCTGAAGGGCCCGCTGTCGTGCCTGTCCGAGGCGCGGTTCGGAATCTTGTGGGGCGTCACGGGCGCGGCCAGGACCTGCTTCGAGGCCGCAGCCGAGTACGCCAGGACCCGCGAGCAGTTCGGGCAGAAGATCGGCGGCTTCCAGCTCACCCAGCGCAAGCTGGCCTGGATGCTGGCCGACCTGCAGCGCGCGCAGCTCCTCGCCCTGCACCTAGGGCGGCTGAAGGAAGCGGGCGCGATCACGCCGGAGCAGATCAGCCTGGGCAAGATGAGCAACGTCAGGACCGCGATTGACATAGCCAGGGAAGCCCGGACCATCCTCGGCGCGAACGGCGTGACCCTCGAGTATCCGGTCATCAGGCACGCGAACAACCTGGAGTCGGTGCTGACCTACGAAGGCACCGAGGAAATCCACACGCTGGCGCTCGGCCAGGCCATCACAGGCATCCCGGCCTACCGCTAGGCGGTGTCGGCCCGCCGGAAATCGGCCGCTTCGAGGTCGCCATCGAGGTCGATCCGGCGTGCCGAAGCCAGGGGCTCGGCGCGCGCCTGGCGAGCGCAGCGCGTCACCTCGTCCCCGAGGGCATGCCGCTGTGGGCGCAGATCGCGCCCGGCAACGCGGCGAGCGTCCGCGCGTTCCTCGCGTCCGGCTTCCGGCCGGTTGGCGCCGAAGCGCTGCTCAGCCGGGATCTCCCGGAGTGAGGCGCGCTGCTCACGGCGCACGTGCCCACATGTCAAGGTCAGCTGGGCGCGTGCCAGACTGACCCGATGGCCGGGCTTCCCGGAGGCGATGCGGCGAACGTGCACGAGGATGGCCCGGCGCGCACCGGTGCAGCACAGACGGACTCTGCCGGGGGCGCCGCGGACCGGGGCGAGGGAGCCGTCCTCGGCATCCTGCTCGCATTGACCGTGCTCAGCGGACTCGTCGATGCCGTCTGTTATCTGGGTCTGGGCCGGGTCTTCACAGCCAATATGACCGGGAACGTGGTCGTCCTTGGCTTCGCCGCCGCAGGCGCACCCGGGTTTTCGGTGACCGCCAGTCTGACCTCGCTCTTGGTCTTTCTCTCCGGGGCTGTCTGCGGTGGCCGGATTACCAAGCAGGTCTCCCGGCCCAGTCGCCGGCTTACCCTCGCCGCCGCACTTGAGGCGATCTTCGTCGCTACCGCGGCCGTCGTCGCGTTCGCGGCAAGTTCTGTCTCAGCCGGCTGGGTCCGGTACGTAACCATCGCCATCCTGGCATTTGCCATGGGCATCAGGAACGCGGTCATTCGGCGACTCGCCGTCCCCGATATGACGACGACGGTGCTCACGATGACACTGACCGGCCTGGCGGCAGACTCGACGCTGGGCGGCGGCAGCAATCCGCATGCAGGCCGGCGCATCGCAGCCGTGCTGGCAATGGTGCTCGGCGCGGTGGTCGGCGCGAGTCTATTTCTCCATCGCGGCGCCGGTTTGCCGCTCGCGATCTCGGCCAGCGCTGCCGCCGTGACGGCGGTCGCGGCGTACGCCGGCCGGAGTGCTGCGTACATCGACAAGCGATGATGACCCTATGACTGATGCGAACGGCCTCAAGGTGGTCGATAACCAGGCCGAGTCCCGGTTCGAGGTGCCTGGCACGGCTGCCGAGCTCATTTACCGGACGAATGGCAAGAGGCTGGTGCTCGTGCACACCGAGGTTCCCGAGAGCTTGGGCGGTCGCGGCATCGGTGGCCATCTCGTCCAGGCCGCCGTGGACAAGGCGGCGGCGAACGGCATGACCATCGTGCCGCTGTGCCCGTATGCGCGGTCCTGGCTGAAACGGCATCCTGACCAAGCCGCTAGTGCCCCGATCGACTGGGGGACATCCGCCAGCTAGCTCTGCGCCAGCCGCTCGTGGTACTGGCGTGCGGCCGTCACGAGGACAGCCAGATCCGTATGCACAACCGGGTCTTTGCCCTGAGCGGCGAGCAGGCTGCCGCGGCATCCGGCCACCATCAGGACTCGCGGGGCGGTCTCGGCCAGCCAGTCAGCGACCCGGCCCGTGGCCAGCTCGCCCGGCTCCGGGCGCAGCAGCGGCCGTGCGAGCTTCCGGGCGGCCCTTGCCGTCTCTTCGCAGCCGGTGCCGCCGGCCGGGTCTAGCAGCACTATGGCGTCCGCGAGATACGTGCACGTCCAGGTCCGGTACCGGAAACTGGCCGAGCTCAGCTCGTGCAGCCCGGCCCCGGCCACCTGGCGGCGGCGCCCAGCGGTGAGCGGGCCGTCTTCCTGCCGGTAGCCCGCCGGGAACACCAGGTGCACCGAGAGGCCCGCCCGTAGTGCCGCGATTGCCGCGTGCGTGTCGACGCCGGTCTGGCCGCCGGTAACTACGCTCAGGCCTGGCTCCGATCGCAGCAGGGAGCGCAGGTGCCGCTCCTCCGCCGCGCGCGGCCGCGGTGTGCTCGCTCCGCTCACCCCGTTCCCAGCCTGATCGCTTATGGGTACCTCGGCGAGACCAGTAGCGTTTGCATCGCTGCGCCCACGATGCCGCGCGTGTCGGACAGCTGCGTCTCGGCTAGCCCGGTGCCGGTGCCACCCATCGAGGTCTCGGCGTCGAGCTGGAGCCACTGCCCGACCGGATCCCGTTGCAGGATGACCGTCAGATCCACGTTGATGAATAGGTACTCCCGCGGATCAAGTGTCCTGCTCATTCCGCTGCCGGTGTCGGCGAGCAGGAGCGTCAGGGACATCGGCGCGATCGCCTCATCGGGCAGGAGCGGGATCATCGGCCGGCCCCAGGCTCGGGCCGGGCCGACCTCGGCAAAGTTCCCGCTCTCGAGCCGCCACTCGATGTGTGACAGGTAGCCATCGACGAAACCGCCAGGGAATGTCACCGGGCTCCCGGTGGCCGGGAGCGAGGGAGGCTCAGCCGGCTTGTGCACGACGGGCGCACCGGCCAGCCTGGCAATTCGCCAGCCTCGGGCGCAGAGGACGTCCTGACCGCCGGACTCCAGCACGGTCTCGAACAGCGCTACCCGCTTGCCCGGCCGCACCGTCCGCGTCCGGGCCGTCAGCTGCCCGACCGGAACTGGTCGCAGGATGTCGATGGCGACGCGGGCGAGACGCATGTTCCCATCTGGTTCGTGCCGCTCGAGTTCGCGGGCCGCCAGCGCCGACGGTGGACCGCCGTGCTGCGCATCCGGGCTCCACGGCCCGGCGGACGCCGGAGTTGACCGGAACCGGCCCGCGCCGGTCGGCTCGAAGAAGCTCGCGTACATGCAGCGGATGTTACCGGCCAGTCTCCGCGCGAGCCGGGCGGCATGCTGGCCCGCGCCGAGACCGGAGGCTGACGGCTGGCCCGGCGCATCATCGCGGACGTAGCGGGTCGGCCGAAGAAGTAAGCAGTCAGCGTCGGCCTCACTCGCGCATCTGGATGGCGACTCTGATTCCGGGGGCCCGGCAAGCGCCTGAATCAGCGACCACTGGCACTAGCAGTGGTGGCCGCCGCGGTAGCAGCAATCACGGGCGGCGTGCAGTAGCTCGCCACCGCCATGGCTACAGAATGCTTTTGAGCGGATCACGAAGGCGGACATTGCGAAGGTCGTTGAGATTCAGGCGCCTGATGGGTCAATCGGCTCAGGTGTCGTGTTTGATGACAAGGGCGACATCGTCACCAACGCCCACGTGGTCGGGACAACTACCAAGTTCGAGGTGACGAAGACGGCCGGCACAGCTACCTTGCCCGCCCGGCTTATCGGCGTGTCCCCATCTCACGACCTAGCCGTAGTCCGCGTGACCGAGGACGTCGGCAATCCATACCCGGTGACCTGGGCGCCAACCGCAGCGTGCAGGAGTCGGGGACGAAGCCCGTCGTGGTCATCACCGGGGCTATCCAGACCAGCGCCGACATATATATCCGGGCAACAGCGGCGCCGCGCTCGTCGACCTGAACGAAGACGTCCACGGAATCCCGACGATAGGACTGGCGGACCCGCAGCTTGGGGCCATTCCGGGCATCGGCTTCGCGATCCCAGGCAACACCGTGGTCAGCGTCGCCCGCCAGTTGATCGTCCACGGCTGAGTCACCTCGGAGATGCGCCGGCGGACCTTCCAGCCTTCCGCATGTCGGCTTGCGGCTCCTCCAGGATTTCGACGGTCGCTGGGCGCACCAGAAGGTCCGGCCGTTCCATGATCGCCTTGCGGATACGGCGCCGCTCGTCCTCGGCGTCACGTACAACTGTCCGGGCGGGATCATGGACTCGGTACGCTTCGAAGGTTGGCGCCTGAAGACGTGGCGCACGCGGGGCGTTAGCTCAATGGTAGAGCAGCGGACTTTTAATCCGTGGGTTCTGGGTTCGAGCCCCAGGCGCCCCACTTTCTGACCAGGCCTTTTACGGCCATGCGGCGCTCTCACGGGGGTCCGGATGCGGATGTGGGGGCGCCGTGGGGGCGGAAGTATCCGACGAGTCGGCGACGGGACGCAGCCGCGGCACCACACCGGCCATCCCCTCAGCCAGCGCGGCCTGTGTCTCCTGCAGCACCGTGGTGTACGTGTCAGCGGTGATCGTGTAGCTCGCGTGCCGCAGCATCGCCTGAATGGCCTTCATGTCCGCGCCGGCCGCATGTGCGAGCGTCGCCGCGCCGTGGCGCAGGTCGTGCAGCCTGATCGGCGGCAGGTGCGCCTTGTACGCGGCCGCGGCAAACACCTTGGTGATCCTGCCCGGATGCAGCGCAGCGCCGGACAGCTGGGTGAACACGCGACCCGAGCTCACCCAATCAGGGCCCACTGCGGCCTGGTCGGCCATCTGTGCCTTACGCCACGCGCGGAGCAGCGCGACGGTCGGTTTGTCGATCGACACCGGAGCAGCTGAAGCCTCGGTCTTCGGCGTGTCCTCGTCGACTTCCCAGCCCAGCTGCACCAGCTGCGTCTCCACATGCAGGAGACCGCCAGTCAGGTCGACGTCGGCCCAACGCAGGCCCGCGACCTCGCCGCGCCGCATCCCGGTGAACGCGAAAAGGTGCCACATGACGTAGAGCCGGTCGTCGGCGACGGCGTCGAGGAACGCGCCGGTCTGCGCCGGCGTCCACACCATCACCGGCCACGGACGCAGGCTCGCGCTCCCCCACACGTCCAGCTTGTGCCGCGTGATCGTCATGCCCTTAGTCGCCTCGGCGTGCCGCTCCCAAAACGCCGTGACCCGCTCGCCAGTCCAGACACGCGGCAGCGGCCGGTCAGCTGCAGGCAGGCGGACCGTCTTGGCCGGGTTGAAAGCGATCAGGTGGTCCCGCTCCGCGTCGGCGAGCGCTGACCGGATGGTGGCCCGGATCCGCGCCATCGTCGCGGCCCCAGTGGCGCGGCGACCGGCGACGGCCTTCCGGACTGCTGGATCCGGCGATGCGTGCGCGGCCGCGATCCGTTCGTTCTCTTCGCGGATGCCGTCGAACACGACGTCGATGTGCCGTGTCCGGAGCCGGTCCAACGGCACCAGGCCCTCAATGTCTACTCCGAGCACATGCGGGAGCACGCGGCTAAGGCCCAGGCAGCCTGCGACGCGATCAAGGACGACCCCGACAAGGTGGCGGCTCAGGATCGGTCGTTCGTCACCACGAACGGGCTGCGGCAGATGGCCCAGCTGTTCGGAGAGTCAGCCGACAAGGCCGACAAGGCACGCACCGCATGGGACGAGCTAGTCGGCGACACCGAGCCTGCCTGAGCGGCTTCCAGTGCCGTCGCCCCCGTCCGGGCGGCTGGCACTGGTGGAAGTTCAGACACCAACACGAAAGGACCGACCATGCAATCGCAGGAGTTGGTAGCGATCCTCCGCGCCAAGGGGATCGACGCCACGCTCGAGGATCTGCCCGCGTGCCCCGGCTCGTACGAGACACCCGTTCGCGTCGTGACCATGCCTAACGGGGATCTGCTGTCGATAGGCCGCGCTGATGACCACTGGACGCGGCCCGACGAGGACATGGGCGAACGGCTGCACATGCAGACCATGCCTGGCTACGACGACGGCGGATGCTTCATCCCGTTCGATGATGACTACGACCGTCGCATGCGGATCTGGACGCCTGTCAACTCGCGCGAAGCGCTGGCCATAGCGGAGACGTTCGGCCGCAGGCTCCGCTACGCCGATGGCCAGGTCATCGAGTACACCAGCTTTGACCCGTCGGGTTACTCAGTCGGCCAGGTGGTCAGGTACGCGGGCGAGCAGGACAACCCTGCCGACCAGCGGGTCTACATCCGCGCGCGCAGCGGCGGCGACCCGTTCGCGGTTCGGGAAAGCCAGCTGCGGATCCGCGACTCGCATGACGGGCACGTCGCGTGCGCGCCGGAAGGGTGCGTGCTCCGGTGAAGAAGAGGGACGCGGAGGCGCAGCGGATCGTCGACGGAGTAGGTATCCGGTCGCTTGAAGCACGCGACGGCAAGATCCATCTGACCCTTCAGGGCGCTCGCGAGGTCGCCGCGGTGTGGTGCCAGACGGCCCGGACCATGCTGGCTGACGCGCCGAACTACGCGGAGACAGCTGTGGAGTTCGGCGACACTCCCGGCGAGCGGTTCGCGTTCACCATCCAGCGGGTCGGCAAGCTCACCCCGCATGAGGCGCGACAGGAAGCTGAGGCCAAGGCAACCGAATTGCAGCAGCACATGGACGCTGACCACAAGGTGCTCATTGAGCTTGGCGTCCTCGCCGCGGCTTACAAGCGGGTAGCGGCCGACGCGATCAGCGGACTCGAGCACATCAGCATGGACACCGACGAGGACCGCGACCTGCACGCCCGCCTGATTGCAGGCTTCAAGGCCGCGCTCGACACAGCGAACGAGCAGCAGCGAGCACTAGCAGGACGGATCCGAGTCGACAACCCAGGGGCGGAACCAGACATTGCGCAAACCGTTTGTCCGGTGAGGTTCTCAGCGTGGAATGACGTTCGGGCACTACCTCGTGGTAGCCCCGAATCGAAGAGCGTAGGTAGCGCGCCGTTCGTCTGCGCGGGTGAGTACCCGGGCATCGCCAGGAACCTCTCGTCGATGTGTGCGCGCAGCTCATCGGCACTCAACGGCAGACGCGTCGACCAGCCGATCACTTCTGCTCCTGAGGTCCGTGAGAGTTATGTTCGCGAACCCTGTTGGCGTGAGATCAACGCGCTGCGATCGGCTGCGCCCTTCGGCGCCAGGTTCCTGGGGCGCGCCAGAGCCGGCCAACTATCACCGCGATGACGATCCACAGCGCCCAGCCGGCGACACTCAGCCCACCGCCGCTGACTGTTGTATGGCCCCCCAGGGCTTTGACGGTTACGCCGCCTTGCAGCAGCGAGAGGCCTCCCCAGTGATAGGTGCCGGTGGTGTGGGGGTTGGCGGCGCTGATCCCGGTCGCGAAGCCCTTTGCGGCGTCGGCGAGGACGGCGGTCACGACGAGCATCGACGTCGCCGCCCAGAGTCCCGCCGCGGTCCAGGAGTGCCGCGGCCGGTCGCCGAATTCGGCGGCGAGGTAGGCGGCGGCGAGCTGAGCGGTGCTGCCGATGTTTCGCAGGGCGGCGGTCGTGCCGACCTCCTGCGCGGCGCTGAGCAGATTCTGTCGGACCTCGCGCCGGTGGGCGATCCGCGCGCCGTGCGGGATGTCGTACAGGCGCTGGTCGAGCGTCCACACGACCCGCTCGATGCGCAGACGGTCAATCCAGGTCAGCGTGTTTGCCATGGTCAGGCTCCTTTGCTCGGCTCGTCGGGGATCGGTTGGGAGAGCTCCGAGTTGACGATCTCGGCGAGCGTCATCCAGGAGTCGGTGCCCGCGGCCAGTGCCGCATAGCCGGCCGCTGTTGGCCGGTAGTACTTCCGGGCGGGCCCGGAGGTGGAAGCCACGAGCCTGGTCGTCAGGCAACCCTCGCGCTCAAGTCGCGACAGCGCCGGGTAGACGGTCCCCTCGAGCACTCCATCGAGGCCGGTCGCATGCAGGCGCCGCACGATCTCGTAGCCGTATGACTCGCGCTGTGCGAGCAGCGCAAGCAAGAGCAGCGACAGGACGCCTTTGAGCAGCTGCGGGTCGTGCGGGTGGTCGGCCACGCTTCCAGGCTAAGACAAGTACATGGCTATGTCAAGTACCGCCTGTGAACTCGGCCCATCGTCCCGGGCGTTGGCGTGGCAGCTTCAGTAGTCGCCGACCAGCTCGAAGACGCCATCCTCAACCAGCCACCCGAAAAGGCAAAGGCGCTGCTGCGGCTACTCGTCCACGAGTTGCGCGTCCAGAGCCGCAGCGAGATCCACCCCCACCTACAAGGTCGTCTCACCTCTGGTTAGTACAACGTCCGAAAAAGTGGAGGACAACCAGTAAGAACCTGCAGGTGTCTTACAGCAGATCCCCCGCAACTAAGGAGCAAATCCTCAATGTCCGCATGTATCCCATCTAAGGAGTGGGCGTGATCACTGCAGCATCTTCAGGCAGCAACGCCGGGTCGGCCGTCGCCGCCGTGTTCATCATCCTCATCAGCATCGTCTTCTACTTTGTGCCGACGATTGTCGCGCTGGCGCGCCGAGGTGAGGCGAACACTGGCGGCGTTGTGGTGCTCAACTTCTTTCTCGGCTGGACGGGGATCGGGTGGGTTATCGCGCTGGTGATGGCGTGCCGCACCGTTACGCGCCAGCCTGTGTACTATGCGCCGCCGCCCGGATGGACGCCGCCTGGGCCTCCGACAGCCGGAGAGTGACCGGGCCTTCCGCAAATCCCGCAGCGGCACAATGAGGCGCGCGGCTCCCCCCTCCGGGCCGCGCGCCTCACTCATTGTGGGGTCCGTGGGGGCGCCGTGGGGGCGGAAGTTAGTTACCGACCGCGCGCGACGGCATGCGAAGGCACCCAACCGGCTACCATCGTCGTGCCGGTGACCTGCCCGGATGCCGCGACGGTCCCGCAGCGCACACGACGGGCTAGCAACGGGACCGGCGGTCCAACTGACTTTTAATCCGTGGGTTCTGGGTTCGAGCCCCAGGCGCCCCACCCATCTGACCTGCTACAACCACCTGGGATCGTCAGGCGGATAGGGTCCACGGAGCTTCCGTGGGCGCGTGGTGGGCGCATCAGTCTCGTCTGAGTCGCCAACAGCGCGCATCCGCGGCACTGCCTGGCTCATGGTCTCGGCAAGCTCGCCGTCCGCTTCCTCGAAGATGCTGGTGTAGGTGTCGGCCGTAATCGAGATCGACGAGTGCCGCAGCAGGTGCGAGATCGCCTTCATGTCCGCGCCACTGCGGTGCGCTATCGACGCCGCACCATGGCGCAGGTCATGCAGCCGGATCGGCGGCAGCCCAGCCTGGAACGCGGCCCACTCGAAGACGTCGGTGATCCGGTCCGGGTGCAGTGCCTCGCCGAGCTCAGTAGTGAAGACCCGGCCGGTGTCGGTCCACGCCGAACCCCAGCGAAGCTTGTCGGCCAGCTGGATCTTGCGCCAGGCCTTGAGCGCGCGGACGGTGCCCTTGTCGAGCGCAACTGTGGCGTCCGAGGCGTCGGTCTTCGGCGTGCTCTCGGCAGCTTCCCAGCCCAGCTGGACTATCGACGTCGTGATGTCCATGCGCCCACGGTCAAGGTCGACGTCGGGCCACCGCAGGCTCCACCGCCGATCATCTCCCACCCCGCCGAGCTGCGCGGTGCGCGCTGGCCATGCGGCGCGCGGGCTTCGCGCGCTTCGCGATCTTGCACGGGGCGTGGGCTCGGCGTTCGGCGTTGTGCTGTCCTCGGCGGCCATGGCTTGCCGCGAAGCGTGTTAACCGTGTGGGCGACTGCGCTCGCACATCTCGCCGCGGCCGTCAATCGCGTTGCGTCGTGAGTGTCGCGCGTGCGCGATGCCGGGCGAGCGAGTGAGCCACTGAGGCGATCAGCACCTCCTTGACAGACTCGCGCTTGCGAGCGTCGCAGAGCAGGACTGGGACATCCAGATCCAGATCCAGCGCGTCCCGTATCTGCGAATGACTGTATCGGGGAGAGTCGTCGAAATGGTTGGCAGCGACCACGAAGGGCGTGTCCCGGCGCTCGAAGTAGTCGACCGAGGAGAAGCAGTCGGCGAGCCGCCTGGTATCGGCCAGCACGATCGCTCCCAGGGCGCCGAAGGCTAGCTCGTCCCACATGAACCAGAACCGCTCCTGGCCCGGGGTGCCGAAGAGGTAGAGCACGACACCGCTGGGGAACGTGATCCGGCCGAAGTCCATCGCGACCGTGGTGGTCCGCTTATGAGCCACCGTCGTGGTGTCATCGATCCCGACGCTTACCTCGCTGAGGTCCTCCTCGGTGCGCAGCGGCCTGACCTCGCTAATTGCCCCGACAAGCGTCGTCTTGCCGACGCCGAAGCCGCCGGCGATAAGCAGCTTGGTGACGATCGGCGCCGCTGCCAGTCCGGCGGCGGGCTCATAGCGCTCGAAGGCCATCGAGCACACTCCTCAGCACGCTTTCCTCAGACGAGTCCTGGTCGGCTGAGCCTGCCACGACGATAAGCCGGCGTTCCCGAAGGTCACCCAGCAGTACCCGGACCACGCCGAGCGGCAGATCGGTGTCAGAAGCCAGATCGGCGACGGCTACCGGCTTGCGACACAGGCTGAGGAGCCGCCGGTGCTCCGGTCCGAGGCCGACAAGGTAGCCAGCCTCGCCCGCGGCTGTCACGACGTCGATCAGACCGGGTGCGGTGCTGGGTGGCCGCGTGCGTCCCTTGATCAGCGCGTAAGGGCGGACGACCGGACCGGCCTCCCGGTCGAGCCACTGCTCGCCGCCACTTGTCATTCTGAGAGCCGTTCCGCGGTCAACGCGGTGGCCGCGGCTCTCGGATTGGCCGAGAGGTACTGCCCGAGGCGCTTGACCAGCATGGCCATCTCGTAGGCGATGAGCCCGTGCTCAGCGTCAGCCGGTGAAAGCACCGCCAGGCAGCTTCCCTCGGCGGCCGCCATGACGAACAGCATCGCCCTGTCCATATGAACGATGGACTGGCGAGGCTGTCCGCCGTCGAAGCGGAGGGCAGCACCACGGGCGAGGCTCTGCAGGCCGGCCGCGACGGCGGCAAGGTGCTCGGCGTCTTCGCGACTGAGGCCACGTGACGATCCGAGCATCAAGCCGTCCCTGGACAGGACTACCGCCTGCTTGACTCCGTCGACGCGCTTGACCAGATCGTCAAGCACCCAGCTCACCGTGGCGGTCTGTCCTGCCTCCGACATCACTAATCCTCGGCATCCTCGCCGATAACGCCCGGCTCGGTGGTGCCTCCGGCTGGCCAGGGGTCGTCGGCCGGCATTGAGGTCGTCGCCGCCAGGTCGAGTCCGTACTGCACGGACTCGACCAGTGCACGGCTGTCCGCCGGGCTCAGGTTCTCCTGGCTGTCCGACTGTCCGTCGGCGGCAGGCTGGTTGTCGTTCCTGAGCTGCGGTGCCAGGCTGGCTTGCCGGTCCCGCCGCGGCAGTGCAGGCGGGGTGGCGCTCGTAGGAGAGACCAACGTCTCGTGACCGCGGTCCCCGGCTGGCACCGCCCAATTCGCCTGCCGCGCGTGGGTGACCGGGTCCGCGTCCCACGCCGGGCCGCGCGCATTGCCATCCGATGCCGAGGGAGCCTCTTGCTGGCCCAGAGTGGAGGCACCAGCGCTGGCCGGATCCCCCGCTGAGGCAACCGGGTTCCGATCCCAGGCTGGGCCCGCCGTCCTCTGGCCCAGCGGGTCAGATGGAGCGCCGTTGCCATCGAGAGATCCCCGGCTGTAGTCGCTGTCGCTGCCGTTCCAGCCACTGACGGCGGGACTCGCTTCGCCGGCCACCACGGCGGAGTCGACGACCACGACATTCTCCGCACCGTTGCCAGGACTAGCGGCCGGCTCTAGCTCCTCATCTGGCGGAAGATACGGGCCTGGGCGGTGCGCGGCGAGCGCCGGCGTCTGCTCGGCAGGTAGCGCAGGTCCGGCGTCGTGGCCGACGCCGTCGCGTGGTTTGTCCACGGAATCGCCGGGAGCACCAGAGCCAGCAGCACCCGCCTGCAAGCGCCAGCCCGCACCCGGCAGCATGCTGCCGGGCATCGCTGAAAGCGAACGCCCGTTGCCCGCCATCTCGGTCCGGACCACGTCGAGCGCCTCGGCCTTCCGCTCGTCGTGCACCACCACGATCGAGTTCGGTATCAGCACGATCGCCGCGGTCCCGCCGTAGGGGGAACGGCGCAGCGTGACCGTGATGTGGTGCTTGCCGGCGAGTCGCGCCACGACGAAGAGGCCGAGCTGGTGGCTGTCGGCCAGGTCGAACTCTGGTGGATTGGCGAGCCGATCGTTGAACGCGACGAGTTCTTCTGCCCCGATGCCGATGCCGCGGTCCTCGATCTCCGCCACGAAGCCGTTCGCAACGCGCTCGGCGCGCACCGTCACCTCGTTGCTCGCTGCGGAGAAGGTGGTCGCGTTCTCGATCAGCTCGGCGAGCAGGTGGATGACGTCCGCCA
>DATIOU010000049.1:0-14028 GCA_035472835.1 Streptosporangiaceae bacterium
TAGAACGTGTCGCCGGTGAACTCGGCAAAGTGCTCGATGTCCGCGAGCGTCACCTGGCGCGGCCCGGCCACGACCGTGTCTCCGGGCCGCAGGCCGGCCAGCGACTTGCGGAACGGATGGCCGCCCTCGGTGTGGCGCGTCGTGCCCGGCACCCAGGTGCCTGTTACCGCGGTCAGCACCCGCGGGCTCGCCTGCACGGCCGTGCGCTGCATGTAGTGCAGCACGCCGCGGATGCCGCCGAGTTCCTCGCCGCCGCCCGCCCGGCCTGGTCCGCCGTGCACGAGCGGCGGCAGGGGCGAACCGTGGCCGGTCGACTCGCCCGCGTCGTCGCGGTCGAGCACCAGCAGCCGGCCGTGCCACGGCGCGGTGCCGAGCACGACGCTTCGCGCAAAGTCGGCGTCACTGGTGACGACCGAGCCTGCGAGGCTGCCGCGGCCGCGCGCGGCCAGCTCGATGACCTCGTCAGTGCTGGCGTAGCCCATGACCGTCGACACCGGACCGAACGCTTCGACCTCGTGCGGCTCAGCCCGGCCCGGATCGTCGGCCCGCAGGAGCAGCGGCGAGACAAAGGCGCCCCGCTCGGCGTCCGCGCCGAGGACGTCGACGTGCTCGGGATCGCCGAACATGAGCCGGGCCGCGCCGAGCAGGCCCTTGACGTTGCGCCTGACCTCCTCGCGCTGCTCGAGACTGGCCAGGGCGCCCATGCGGACGTTCGGGTCGGCCGGATTGCCGACCACGACGGCAGCCAGCTTCTCTCTTACGGCGTCGATGACCGTGTCAGCCATGTGGCCCGGGACGAACGCGCGCCTGATCGCGGTGCATTTCTGGCCTGCCTTGACCGTCATCTCGGCTACCAGCTGAGATACATACAGGTCGAACTCAGGACTGCCGGGTGTCGCGTCCGGGCCGAGGATCGAGCAGTTGAGCGAGTCGGCTTCCGCGTTAAAGCGCACGGACCGGCCGACAACTACTGGATGCGCCCGGAGCTGCCGCGCGGTCGCGGCGGAGCCGGTGAACGAGACCAGATCCTGCTCGGTCAGGTGATCCAGCAGATCGCCGGTGCTGCCGCAGATCAGCTGCACCGAGCCCGCTGGAAGCAGGCCCGACTCGGTCATCAGCTCGACGAGCCGCACCGTCAGGTACGCCGTCTGGCTCGCGGGCTTGATGAGGCTCGGCGCACCAGCCAGGAACGCGGGCGCGAGCTTCTCAAGCGGACCCCAGACGGGGAAATTGAACGCATTGATCTGCACGGCGACGCCTAGCCTGGACGTCATGATGTGCTGGCCCGCGAACTGACCCGACTTGCCCAGGGGCTCCAGCGACCCGTCGAGGACCACCGTGTCATTCGGCAGCTCACGCCGCGCCTTGCTGGCGTAGCTGAGCAGCACGCCAATGCCGCCGTCGACATCAAACTTGGCGTCGGCCAATGTGGCGCCCGTTCTCGCCGACAACCCGTACAGCTCGTCGCGATGCTCGCGGAGCCCGGACCCAAGCGCCTTCAGCAGGCCGGCGCGCTGGTGAAACGTCAGCTCTCGCAGCGCGGGTCCGCCTGTCGCCCGGCCGAATTCGAGTGCGGCGGCTATGTCGATCCCGGCCGAGGACACCCTGGCGACTTCCTGGCCGGTGACCGCGTCCAGGACAGGTCGGCCCTCGTCTGCAGGCTCTACCCAGTGTCCGTTCACGTAGCTTCGCAGCAGCGCCATTGCCAGCTCCTCGCCCGCTGTTAGGTTTACCCGGGTTGTCCCCGACTGTCGGGCTTACGAGAGCCCGACTGCGAGTCTATTGCCGCCTCTCGTGACAGTCCTGAGCCATCGGCCGGACTGCGGACGCCGTGCCAGCCGTGCGACGCGACCGACGAGCCGGCCGTCCCTGAGCGCCACAAGGCCGCCACGCGCTAATGCGCCGGCGGCCTTTTAGTGATGGCCAAATTCAATTTGGGCTGCGTGCATTACTACGACAGCATAATGACGCACAGAATCTGCGATACCAAGAAGCCTTTCAAGAATGCCTACGGCTAATACCGAGTGAGGATTCCGTTGAACGCTTCCCGGAATCGCGTTGTTACTCAGCTTCCGCGCCGGACTCGTCCGTCGACTCCTCCGCGGCTTCCTCCGCAGCGGCGTCCTGACCTGCGCCTTCCTCGACCTCGGCCGGGGTCTCGTCAGCTTCGCTCATGTGGGATCCTTTCTGGTGAATGGCAGCCCAAAGTAAAACCTAGCCAGCTAATTGGGGTGGGCGTTACCGAGGGCGTGCGGGGGACTACGATCCGGAATTAATTAGACCACCCTGTCGACTGTCTGTAAAGCTGGATGAGTTAATCCGATCGTGGTAATTAGCGCGAAGTCACACGCGACGCGCCAGTCGCGTCAATGACTCGGTGGGACATAATTTACAGACCGGTCAATAGGTAACTTATCTGCGATCGCGCGCGGCGGTCGGACGCAGGCTGCGCCGTCGAGGAGTGCCGCTGTCAGCTATCCGTCGGCCCGGACCGCTTCCCAACGCCGGGCCGTCAGTGCCGGCCTTCCTCGGGCAGCTCGTACCAGCGGACCCGCTCGCCGACCTTACCGCGGAACTTCCAGCCGATCGTTTTGCCGCCGTTGTCGAGCGCGCTCAGCAGCGCGCCGACGCGCTCGTCGATCCTCGCGGCCAACAGCTCGGGGAGCTCGCGGCTGGCCGCGTACTCGCGCACCTTGGCGAGGTTCAGCCGTACGGTGTGTTCGAATCCCCAGTCCTTGTTGAGCACGTCGGTGAACCGGCCGAGGTCGATGTTCTCGTGATAGGTCGAGGTCCCAGGCGCGTGGTCGGCCAGGATCGTGGCAAGGTCGACCATGTCCTTGTCGTTGATCTGGACCACCTGCAGCTTCGTGAGCAGCAGGTCAGCTAGCGGCATGGTCAGCTCGTCGACAGCCAGCCGGTCGCGCAGGTCAAGCGCATGGCACATCACGAACTTGTCGAGCAGGACGTCTAGCGGCCGCCCCGTTGCCGCGTCCTCGAAGTTCAGCCGCTGCGCGCCGTGGATAGCGTTGAACAGCTTGTCCGGCTGATAGCCCATTGACCCCAGGAACGCCGTCAGCTCCCTGGACTGGCGGGCGTGACCGACGACGTCGACGTCTCCGTACTCGCGCCGCAGTTCCGGCAGCAGGCCGCTCGGGCAGCGAGCCCAGACGGCCACGCCGCCGATCAGCCGGACGAGCAGGCCGCGCTCTTCGGCGGCCTGGACGATGCGGAGGCCCTCCTCGCGCACGTCCGCCAGCGGTGCGAGCCGATCAGGTGCCTGACTCATCCGCGCCCTTCCCGGTCCAGGTTGTGCCCGCCTGCCGCCAGTATTCAGCCGAAACGCGAAGGTCATCAACAACCTGATCGTCGTCGGCCTCGAACGGCGGGATGATCTCGAGGATCAGCGCCACCTCGGTCGCACCGGAGGCCTCGATGGCACGCAGCACCCGGTCGGCCTCGATCCGGCCCGCGCGGTTGGCTGCCGGCGTGAACGGCCAGTGGTGATCGGCTACCGCGTCCGACTGCTGCAACTGGACCACGGGAGCGAACGAGCCGAGCTGTGCCAGCCACGCATACGGGTCCGTCTCGGCGCCGGTCGCGCCTGGCACGCACTGATGTCCCACGTCCAAGCACAGCACGATTGGCACATGGCCGGCGTCGCCGTCCGTCAGCAGCGAGCGGACGTCATCCATGGTTGATGGCTCCCTGGCCGCGGCCAGGTTCTCGATCATCAGCGAGCCGAGCCCCGCCCGTCGCGCATCTGCGGCCAGCAGGCGCAGGGATGCTTGCAGCTCGTGCCACCGTTCGGCGCGGCGACGGGGATCACGCCAGTCGGCAACGCTGCACGCACCGACGTGCCCGCCGGTGGACGCCGCACCCGCCGTAGCGGTGAAGTCGATGACCTGCCGGTACCACTCCAGTGCCCGGCTGCGCGCCGCCGGGTCGGGATGCATCAGCAGGTTGCTTGAGTAGGCGGCCAGGCCGGTGAATGTGGAGTGCAGCGCGACGCCTGCGCTGACGCAGGCCTCGCGCAGGGCTGTTGCCTCGCGCCGCAACTCGGCTTCGCCCGCTTCGGTGTCGACCAGGTCAAGGCTGTGCTGGACCAGATCGAGACCAAGCTCATCACGGACGATCGGGGCCCAATCCGCCGGCCGAGGCCAGCGTTTCACGGCGAAGCAGGTGTTAATCCCGAGCCGGAACGCTGTCATTGTGACTCCGGTCGCTCAGCCCCGGCGCGGGGACCGGCGTCGGCTTGGCCGGCTGCCAGCACCACGCCGACGTCACGGGGGTGGTCGACCGCAGCCGGGCGATGCACGACCGCAGCCGGGCGATGCACGACCGAGGCCGGCCTGTGCACGGCCCGGGCCGTGCGAATGCTCAGGAACCAGTCGAGCCGGGCGCGCTCGCGCCGCTGTCCCGCCGTCGTTGGATGCAGTGTCACCGCCCTGCGGACCACCGCGTCGATTGCGTTGGCGGCGGCGTCGGCCAGGCCAGCCGACGCCGCCGCCAGCATCGCCGCGCCAAAGTCGGCCGGGTCGAGATCCAGGTGCAGCACGGGAATGCCCAGCAGCTCGGCCTTGAGCTGGCCGACCAGCCGCAGGTGCGTCCCGCCACCGCCAACCCGCAGTTCCCGCGCGGGTGAGCCGGCGTCGGCTAGCTCCTGGACGACCGCCGTTACGGCCAGGGCGACTCCCTCGAGGACCGCGTAGGCCAGCGCCGCGCGATCATGCCTGTCGGCTAGGCCGAGGAATGCGCCGCGGACGGAAGGATCATCGCGCTCGCCGTCACCGAGGTAAGGCAGGAACAGTGGTGCCGCGTCGATCGGGTCCAGCCGTCCTGCCCGCCGATAGTGCCGTTCGGCGTCCGCCGCCAGCGCGGCGTGATCGGCGTAGCCGAGTCGTCGTACAGCCCAGTCGATGGCCGCGCCGGTCGTGTTCACGCCCAGCTCGGTGCAGTAACAGTCCGGCATCAGGTAGCGGTAGTGCGTGACCCTTAGGTCGGCCAGCGGGCTCGGGACAACCGAGTTCAGGCACGACGAAGCGCCAGCCATCTCACTCACGATTCCTGGCGTCGTGATGCCCGCTCCATAAGCGGCGCACTGGCTGTCTGCCGCGCCGATCACCACCGGCGTGCCGGCCGGCAACGCGAACTCATCGGCGACGGCAGCGGGCAGGCCGGCCACGACCTGCCAGGAGGGAAGGGCGACCGGGAACAGCGCCGGATCGACCTGGAACGCGGCCAGCAAGTCCTTGTCCCAGTGCCGCTCGACGAGGTCGTAGAACAGGGTGGCGTTCGCATGCGTCTCGTCGGTCGCAAGCGCGCCGGTGAGCCGGTGCAGCACGACGTCGCGCGGCTGCAAGAAGCAGGCAGCACGCGCATAGCGTTCCGACTCGTGTTTCTTGAGCCACAGCACCTTCGCCCCGACGTGGAAGGCTTCCGGGACGTGACCGGTCCTTCGGTGGTACTCAGCCGGGCCGATGGCTTCGCGCATCTCCGCGGCCTCCGCGACCGCGCGGTTGTCGCGGTACAGCATGCCGGGGCCTACTGGTTTGCCGTGCTGGTCTACCGGGACGACCGTCGGGCACTGCCCGGTCAGCCCGATCGCGCGCCATTCGCCCTGGCCGGCGACCTTCGCGGCGAGGCGCCCAAGCACTGCCATCGCGCCGGCTTGCCAGTCGCGGGCGTCCTGCTCGGCCCAGCCGGGGCGGGGCACGTTCGTGCGGTAGCGGTGCCGCACCTCCGCCACTAGGGTGCCGTCCAGGCCGTACGCGGCCGCTCGGGCGCCGGTCGTGCCGACATCGACGGCCACGGCGAGCGGCCGGTGCGCGGTGGCGCGCCTCATCCGCGGACGAACTGGTAAGCCTTGACGGCGCCGGGCTCGAGAGTCACCAGGACACCGTTCAGCACCCCGGTGCCGTAATCGCTGCCGGGGTTGATGGCCAGCGTGCGGCCGAGCTTGCGGAACCCGGCGCTCTCATGAATGTGACCATGCAGCCCGAGCAGCGGCTGCAGCTCTTCCTCGATCTCCCGGACGGCATGGCTGCCCACCGGAGTCATCCTCGCCTGGCCGCCCTGGGATTGCACGGCGAGGTTCTCGTCGAGCGCCGGTGCCTCGTCCAGGCCGGTGTCATACGGCGGCGGGTGCAGGTTGAAGATGGCGCGGCCCGGCTCCTTGAGCTCGGCGGCCAGTTGGTGCAGGACCGGCCGCAGCTCGTCGTCGGTCATCTCGCGGAACGTGTGCCAGGGCGTGGTGTTCGAGTAGCCCCAGGAGATCATCTCGTGCCCGTCGACGAGCTCGGTGCGGCCCTCGCAATGCTCGCCCCAGGGCGCTGCGTCGAGCATCATCGTCAGCTCGGGCGGGTCGTCGTTGCCGAGCATCCAGTAGATCGGGATCCCGCGTGGGCGGAGGCGCTCGTCGGCGAGCTGCAACCACTCTTGCAGGCGCTTAGAGATGAGCTCAAGGAAC
Organism: Streptosporangiaceae bacterium; assembly: GCA_035472835.1. GTDB lineage: Bacteria > Actinomycetota > Actinomycetes > Streptosporangiales > Streptosporangiaceae > JAJYUU01. The sequence goes on from DATIOU010000049.1 coordinate 6,467, forward strand.
AGGTTGTCCAGGGTGCCGCCTGCTTCCATCTCGGGCAGCTCGCCCGGGTCGGCGCGATACGGGTAGTAGCCGTGGTCGGCGATGAGCTGCTCGACGGTGCGCAGCTCGTCGCCTTCCTCCAGGTCATAGGCCGCGCCGCGGAAGCTGAACCGGTAACGGCCGCCGGGTGCCCGGGTGATCGACTGGATGGCCTTGCCCGCGAGGTCGCCGCCGAGCACCAGCACGTCGGCCTTGTAGATCGCGGCGCCGTTCAGGTACTTGCGAAAGCACTTGCCCGAACCGTGCAGGTCGCTGACGAAATAGAGCCTGGTTCGCTTGGCCATCGCTGCGCCGTCCTTAGCTGGTGACCGACCCCAGGGTGCCGGATCCGTGCGGGTGGCCGTCCGGCGCGACGCGTACGCGGCGCACAGTCTCGGCCAGCCGCCTGGCGCGGTCCGGGTCGACGGGGTTCCAGGTCGAGCCGCCAACCTTCAGCGACGTGCCCACGATCAGGCCGTCCGCGATGGCGAGGATCTGCTGGGCGTTGTCGTGCGTCACGCCGGTGTTGGCCAGCACGGGAGTTTCGCCTGCTGCCTCCTTGGCCGCCTGCAGCTCGGACAGGTCGACCTGCGTACCGGCCTGCGGCCCGCTGATCAGCAGCGCATCAGCCCCGACGAACGCAGCGCCGCGGGCGCGCTCGGTCACGCTCCGGCCGCTGATCGACCGGCTGAATTCGGGCGTGATGTTGGTGAAGATCGCGATGTTGTCGCCGCCAATGGCGTGCCGGTAGCCGGCGAGCTGACCGAAGTCCGGGGCTAGCAGGCCCATGTCACTCTCGAACACGCCCGTGAAAACCTCGCGGACGAACGCGGCGCCGGTCGCGCGGGCCACGGCCAGGGCGGACATAGGATCCCAGAGCAGGTCGACACCGAACGGCACGGTCAGCTCGTCGGTCAGCCGGCCGATCACGGCTGCCTCGGCGGCGGCGACCTCCACGCCCACGCCGACCGAGTACGGCAGGTCGTGCTCGTTGCAGAAAAGCAGCCCGTCAACGCCGGCTTCCTGGAGTGCGAGGACGTCGTGGCGGAGAGCGGCGTAGATCCCCGCCATGCCGGCTTCCGCGTCGTGCCTCGGCCGACCCGGCAGGCCGCGCAGGTGGCACATCGCGATCAACGGCTTAGTCACCCCGAACATCCGCTGCAATAGCGTCACCGGCCCGCCTCCTTGCCCTGACTGTCGCGACGATGCGCGCCGTCTGTCGCGAGTTCGGCTGCTTCGGGCCGGCCGTCCGGCGCCGAGCCGGCGTGCAGGGTCGCTCCGGCGGCCTGGCCGGTGCGCCGAGAGGATCGCAGCCGGGGAACGGCCGCGCTCACGACCCGCACATCGACTCCGGCGGCGCGCAGCCGGGCGAGCTCGTCCAACGGGGCGCCGACGCTGGTCACCAGCGTGCCGACCGCTGACGCCGGCGCGACGATGGCGTGCGAGTCGGTGCCGATCTTCGACGCGTCGGCGAGTACCACGACGCGCGCGGTGTGGGCAAGGGCGGCACGGTTCACCTCGGCGAGGTTGTCGTCCATCTCGGTCACGCCGAACCGGGCTGATACTCCGGCCGCGCCGATCACGGCGACGTCGGTCCGGTAGCGCGTCAGCGCCGCCGTGGCGATCGGGCCGAAACAGGCCAGCTCTTCCTCGCTGACCATGCCGCCGAGGGCGATAACCAGCGCCGACCGGGAGCCCAGCCGGCTGGCGACCGGCAACGAGCCGGTGATGACCTGCGGCCCGGACGCCTCCGGCAGGTACAGCGTGAACTGCTCAGTAGTCGTGCCAGGGCCGACATAAAGGACGGGAGTTGCCGCCAGGTCGTCCGCGGCGCGCATGCCGATCAGCCGTTTTTCGGCCGCATGGTCCAGCGCACGCGCGTTGAAGGCCAGCTCGATCGACTTGGTGATGTGCGCGGTCGCGCCGCCGTAGGTTTGCCTGAGGAAGCCGTCTTGCTCCAGGCGGCTGATGTCCCGCCTGATGGTCATTTCCGAAACGCCGAGCTCCCGGGCAAGCTCACCGATCCTGATCGTCTGCCGCTCGGCAACCCGCTGCAAGATCCGGCGCCGCCGGTCAACCGGGAACATGCGGGTCCGTCGCTCCTCCAGCTTCCTCAGGTAGCAGCCTGCGCCAATTTCACTGCGCCAATTTCACTGCGCCCATCTCACTGCGCCAATCTCACAGATTTTAACACGCTGCATCGGCGAAATGCACATGGATCTCTTGTCACCATTGTTCAATCCTGTTAGTCTCGCCACTGCCTGGGCCATTGTCTCGGGAGCGCGCTCGGGCGTGAGGAGATGCCCCATGGCCACCCCTCCGATCCGTGGCGAGCAGCAGCTGTTCGTGCGCAGAAGCACCGGTCTGGTGCGCGAGGCCAACGCGTTCGACGCGATGGTGTTCAACGCCGTGTTCTCCGCGCCGGTGGGGGCGACGCTGGCCTGGGGCGTGTTCTTCGCGCTGTCGGCGTTCCCGGGCGCTGACCTGGTTACCGCGACCCTCATCTCGTTCGTCATCAACATCCCGATCGTGATCATGATGGCCGCCATGGCGTTGAGCATGCCGCGCACCGGTGGTGATTACGTGTGGGTCAGCCGGATCCTGACGCCGCCGCTCGCGACCGTGTCCAACTTCGGCGCGGCGTTCTCGGCGATGATCGGCGCGACGTTCTGGGCGCGGTACTTCGCGGTGTTCGCGCTCGGCCCGACGCTGGTCACCTTCGGCATCTTCTTCCACAACGACGGGCTGATCACCTGGGGTGACAAGTTCCAGACCGACAACACCTGGATCTTCCTGGGTGGCCTGTTCATGATCGTGCTGATGACGCTGCTGCTGATCCTCGGCACGAAGACGACGCTGCGCTGGCAGAACATCTTCTGGATCATCGCCTCCGCCGGCACGTTCATCGCGTTCATCGTGCTGGCCTTCGGTTCGTCCGGGGCGTTCCAGAGCAACTTCAACAAGATGTCCGCCCGGTTCGGCAGCCATGGGGATGCTTACCACCAGGTGATCAACGCCGTGCGCGGCAGCGTAGCCGCGCATCCGAATGCCGGCCTGATGTCCAGTACCCTGCCGGTCATCTTCGTGATCATGACGTTCATGATGTGGAACTGGTGGAGCGTCTACCTGTCCGGCGAGCTGAAGAGCGCCGCCAACCGCAGCCGGCACATGAAGATCATGTTCAGCTCACTGACCTGGGATGTGGTCTTCATCTGCGTCGGCGTGCTGTTGATCTACAAGGTCGCCGGGTACCTGTTCATGTCCGCGGTCAACACCGGCGGGAACAAGGCCTACACCATCCCGACCGGGCCGTGGTACCACTTCCTGGCCTCGCTAACCCTGAACGTGCCGGTGCTCACTGTGCTGATCGTCGGGTCGTTCCTGTTCTGGAGCCTGCCGGCCATGGTCGGCAACTCGTTCATGCCCGTGCGCACCGTGTTCGCGTGGGCATTCGACCGGCTGCTGCCCGCCAAGCTGGCCGACGTCAACCCGCGCACTCACTCCCCCGTTCCGGCCATCCTGACTGTCATGATCATCGTCACCGGCATGCTGGTCTGGTCCGTGAACGGCACCTCGTTCGCGACCTGGCTGGCGCTCGGCGTTCTGGCCGGCGTCGTGTGCATCTGGATCGTCTGCTTCGCAGCGTTCTTCTTCCCCAACCGGCGGCCCGACCTATACCAGGCATCACCGGCAAATATGAAATGGTTCGGGATCCCCGTCCTCAAGATCGTCGCCCCGCTGTCATTCCTGGTCATGGCGTTCCTGGTCTACGACGTGCTCAAGTACCCGGCGCTGGCGATCGGAACTTCGTCGCACTGGTGGTACGTGCCCGGGTTCATGGCCGCAGTGGCCGCCTTCGGCCTGCTGGTGTACTACATCGCCAAGTTCGTCCGCCGCTCCCAGGGCGTCGACGTCGACCTCGTCTACCAGGAACTGCCGCCGGAGTAAGCGGCGAGGCGCAGCCAGTCGCCCGGCACGTCTTGAGGCCACGCGCCCGCGCCGTGGTCTGGCTGGTTTCGTCGCTTGGTGATTTACAGACCGGCCGTTCGGCAGGTTATCTTGGCCGAGTGGCGCATGGTCTAGCCAGTACCGACCCGTCAGCCTCCCCACGCGGTGGCACATCGAGCGTCGCACCGCGCCGCGGCCGGCCGGGGTATGACCTGGATTCGCTGCTGGCGGTCGCTATCACGGTCTTTAACGAGCGCGGCTACGACGGCACGAGCATGGAGGACCTGTCCCGCAGACTGGGGATCTCCAAGTCGTCGATCTACTATCACGTCGACAGCAAGGAACAACTGCTGGCGCTCGCCCTCGACCGCGCGCTCGACGGCCTGTTCCAGGTGGCCGACGACGTCCAGGCCGGTGCAGACCCCGCCATCGCGCGGCTTGAGCGCCTGGTGCGCGGCAGCGTCCAGGTCCTGGCCGACCGGCTGCCGTATGTGACCTTGCTCCTGCGCGCCCGCGGCAACACCAGCACGGAGCGAAAGGCGCTCGCCCGGCGCCGCGAGTTCGACCAGATAGTCGCCGACCTGGTCGCCGAGGCGGAGCGGGACGGGGACATCCGCCCCGACGTCGACCCTGCCATCACGGCCCGGTTGCTGTTCGGTCTGGTGAACTCCCTGGTCGAGTGGTACCGGCCGACCCGGCGCGTCACGTCCGCGACCGAGCTGGCCGATGCCGTGTGCGCGGTCGCCTTCGACGGCCTGCGCATCCGCCGCAGCGCCGCGACGTGAGAGGCCGAGCACAGGACGACGACAGGACCACGCGCCGAGAGGGGGCGAAACATCCGGTGATCTTCGACAACAACGACCCGAGGCCGCTCCTCCTGGTCGATGTCGACGGCGTGCTGAACCCGTGGCTCGCGACTGAGACCCCAGCGGGCTTCCGCGAGTACAGCTTCTTCCCCGGCGAGCGGGTGCTCCTCTCGGAAGGCCACGGCGTGCTGCTGCGCCAGCTGGCCGGCTCGTTCGAGCTTGTCTGGGCGACGGCCTGGGAGCATCGGGCCAACCGGCTGATCTGCCCGGTCATCGCGCTGCCGGAGCTGCCCGTCATCGAGTTCCCGCTCGCGGGCACCGATTTCGGATTCCGCAAGCTGCCCTCGGTGATCGAGTCTGTCGGCGACCGGGCGTGTGCGTGGATCGACGATGAACACCATCCCGCGCATTACCACTGGGCCAGCGAACGCGGCGTGGCTACGCTCATCGTGGACATCGACCCGGCAGTGGGCCTGACGGCAGGCGTCGCCGCGGATCTCGCGGCCTGGGCGGCAGCGCTCCGCAACCAACCGAGCAGCCCCGATTAGCCGACAGGCACTAGCCAGCCGCGCCGATTGCGCGGAGCCGGGCCTGCTCGGCCGTGGTCAGCTCGGCCGCCACCGCCAGCGCTGCGACGTTGCCGGCCACCTGGCCGGGCGTGGTCGCGCCGAAAAGCAGCGTCGTGACTGCGGGGTTCAGCAGCGCGAAAGCCAGAGCGAGCTGGGCTGGATCGCGGCCGAGCTCGGCCGCGAGGGCCGCCAGTTCCCGGCCCGCGGCCACACCAGGGGCGTAGCGCGGCTGGTCGAGCTGCCCGGCGGCCCGGCCGACGTCCCGCTCGCGGTTGTACTTGCCGGTCAGCACGCCGCCGGCCAGCGCGTAGGACGCCACGATCGCGACGTCAAAGTCAGCGACGACTGCGGCCAGGCCCGGCGACTCCACGACCCTGCGCGTCACGAGGCTGTAGGGCAGCTGGGTAGCGCACGGCCCGGGCACGGCCGCCTCGGCCGCGATCGAGCAAGCGCGCTCGAGCAGACCGGGTGGCCAGTTCAGCGTCCCCCACGCGCGGGCGCGGCCAGCCGCGACCAGCTCGCTTATCATCGCTACCACGTCCTCGAGCGGCACGTCGGCAGGCGGGGTTTCCGAGTAGATCAGGTCGATGTAATCCAGGCCCATTCGGCTAATCGACTCGGCGAGCTCCTGCGCCGGGTTCTGTTCTGGCCAGAACTCCCACCACAGCTTGTTGGAGATGACGACCTCGTCGCGCGGCCAGCCGCTCACCCGGAACAGCTCGCCGAACACGACCTCGGAGTACCCCGACGGGATCGGCGCCCGGCCAGTCTCGTCGTTGTACCGGGCGTCGTCCAGGAACGTGACGCCCGCCTCGCGCGCGGCGACCATGACCGCAAGACCTTCGTCCTCGCTCATCCGCTCGTAAGTCCGCCACGACCCGAGCGCCATACGACTGACGTGCAGGTCCGACGTGCCCAAGCGGACGACGGGAAGCGCCGCGGGTTCGCGTGCCATCAGTTTGTCACCGGTCCCCTCGTCGATTTGCCGCCGATCATGCCAGAGCGATCGGCTCTGTGCCGCCTGGCTAGGGTGGTCGCGACGCGGCATCAGGAGGAGTCGGCACGTGATACTCGACGCACTCGCAGTTCCGATCGTGCTCGCGCCGCTGGCAGGCGGTCCGGCGACGCCCGAACTCGCCGCCGCCGTCAGCAACGCCGGCGGCCTTGGGTTCCTCGCGGCCGGGTATCTGAGCGACGCGGCGCTCGGCGACCAGATCGCCCGGGCCAGGACCCTGACCAGCGCTCCGCTTGGCGTCAACCTGTTCGTGCCGGGTAACCCGGCGCCGGCCGACTCGGTCGCGGAGTACGCGGCCACGCTGGCGACAACGGCCAGCGAGGCCGGCGCCGAACTGGGCGAGCCCAGGTTCGACGACGACCAGTGGGCCGCGAAGCTGGACCGGCTGACGACTGATCCGCTGCCCGTCGTCTCGTTCACGTTCGGCTGCCCAGAGCACGCAGTCATCGAGGCGCTGCACGCAGCCGGCAGCGAGGCCTGGGTCACGGCGACCACGCCGGCCGACGCGCTCGTCGCGGCCGCCGCTGGTACCGACGTCCTGGTCCTGCAAGGCAGCGAGGCTGGCGGCCATCGCAGCAGCTTCTCCGACGACCCGGCCGACGACGCTTCCGGCGGCTTCGGTCTGCTGTCGCTCATCCAGCTCGTCCGCAGCAAGACCGCGCTCCCGCTCGTCGCGGCCGGCGGGATCACCACGGGGGCCGGCGTGGCGGCTGTCCTCGCGGCCGGCGCCACGGCTGCGCAGCTCGGCACCGCGTTCCTGCGCTGCCCGGAAGCTGGCACCTCGCTAGTGCAGCGCGCCGCTGTCGACACGACGACCCCGACGGCGATGACGCGCGCCTTCACCGGGCGGCTGGCCCGCGGCATCCGCAACAAGTTCATGGCCGAGCACGATCGCGACGCGCCGGTCGCCTACCCAGAGGTGCACTACCTGACCGGCCCGCTGCGCGCCGCGGGCCGGGCTGCGGGCAACCCGGACCTGGTCAACCTTTGGGCCGGCCAGACGCACGAGCTGGCCGGAGAGCAGCCAGCTGGCGAAGTCGTGTCAGTCCTCGCCGCCGAGGCCAGAACCGTACTCTTGGCCGCGTCGGCCAGGTTCAGCGCCAGTTGAGGCCTGACCCGGCTGTGGCATGATGCCCTGCACGCAAGTCCTTTTGAGAGGAACGTGGCCTGTTGAGCACCACTAGCGAGGCAAGTTCGCAGGCGCCC
>DATIOU010000050.1:0-2264 GCA_035472835.1 Streptosporangiaceae bacterium
GCGGGCGCTCACGCGGCTGTCGCTCGTCATCTCGATTAGAGTAATGCAGCACGTCGCCATGTCTGGCGCAGTCGGCGCCTGATGTCCTGGTCCGTCCGCCGGCTTGTCCGGCAACCTTCGCTGAGAGCACCTCAAGCTTGCTGATCGGCGCCTACGGAAAGTGATATTGGAAGCGGCGGCAACGCGGCCGGTTCCGGTGCTAACCCAGCCGGTGGCGTTGCTTGCATCTACGGGCCGCAGTTCATCGAGGGCAAGCCGACCGGAGCACAGTGCCGCCCGCGGCCCGAGCACCGGAAGCGGCGCGCCAGCACTGCCCGTTCAGCATCAGGAAATCGTTACAGAGAGCAACGAACCGTCGCGGGGAACCGTACCGGCCATCAGCCGGGAAGCCGTGTCCGAGCGCATGGAAAGCCTTGTGGGCGTTGTCGCGGCGAAGACATGTCTACGTCGCAAAAATGTCCGTCTACCAGGCATTACCTGCGGGCGACTTCAGATAACCGCCGATAGGTGCGGGTTCGGCTTGCCTCGCTAATCCGCGAGTGCCGCGCAGAACGAAGCCTCTTTGTTGTCAAGAGGTTCTGTCGGTCTCTCTCGTCGCGCGTGATCTTGTCTTCCCGATCTGGGGATCGGGCGGGGGCCGTAGGGTGGAGTCGGGTCCGGGAGTGGCTTGGCCGAAGAGCCGGCGCTCGGGGTGTGAGCCGGCCGCGCTGGCGACAGAGTCGTTCCCCGGTTGCCCTCCCGGGCCCGCGCTGACGGTTCCCGCGGCTTGGCGGGCGTCGGCCTGCAGGCGGGTGAACAGGGCATCGCTGATACGGCGCTTGAGCGATCGCAGCGCTTCTTTCCGGGTCTTGCCTTCGGCGAGCTTCCGCTCGAAATAGGCCCGGCCGTCGGTGTGGCGGTGCCGGATCTGGGTGACGGCGGCCATGTGGATGGCGTGGTTGATCCGGCGGTTGCCGCGCCGGGACAGCCGGTAGATCTTGCGTGGCCCGGAGGACACCTCGACCGGTGCGGTGCCGTTGTAGGCAGCGAAGTGATCCCGGCTGGCGAACCGGGTGATGTGACCGGCCTCGCCGATGACGATGGCGGCTACGACCGGGCCGACCCCGAAGATCTGCGTCGTGGTGGTCTGGGACGCCGCGACCGCGGCCGCGAGGCGGCTCCTGGTGTCGCGCATCTGCTCGTCGATGCGGCGCAGGTCCGCGGTGAACTGGCGGGCGAGGTCGTAGCGGGCAGCTGCCACCGCGCCATCGGGCTGCAGCTCATCGAGCAGCCTGGCGGCCCGGGCTGCGGAGATCTCGCCGGCGAACCCGCCGGGGACCAGCGCGCACAGCACGGCATGCAGCCGGCAGGCGACCTGGGTCCGGGCGCTGCCCAGATCGCGGTGGCGCTTGGCCCAGACCTTCATCACCGCCGCGTGATTTTCGGCGCGAACCCTGCTGACCGCTGGCGAGCGCAGCGCGGCGACAGCGACCGAGCGGGCGTCGTTCGGATCGTTCTTGTTCGTCGCCCCGGTGGCCAGCAGCCGTACCCGGGCCGCGAGCTTGGGCTGCACGTCGCACACCTGCTCGCCGGCAGCTACCAGCTGCTGGGCCAGCAGATACCCCAGGCCGGCGGCGCCCTCGACGGCCCAGACGCGCTCGGGCCATCGCGCCGCCCAGTCGAGCAGCCGGCTGAGCTGGCCCGCACCGGAGCGGACACGCAACTCGCCGAGCGCGGTCTCGGCCTGGTCGATCGCTGACGCCGTGTGCGACCCCTTGTGCGGGTCGATCCCGATCATCACAGCCACCTGCCCGGATCTCCTTCCATGCCCAGCGGTTAAGAACCGTGGCAGGCATACCTGATTCCAGATCGGCTGGCGTTCGCGCCTCTTATGAGCCATGCCACGGCGAGGCCCAGGCGGAGCGGCGCATCGTTCGAAAGCCAGGCCGTTACCGGCCGGCAGGGTGTTCGTGGGCCAGCCCGCCCGGGCCTCTTGACGCTACGACCAAACCGCAACGCCTACGTGGGATTCTCAATCAGGATGATCTGTACGGCACGACTCACGTATGTCTATCTATGAATAGGAATTCCTAATCGGCGATCTGCTGTCGCCGCTCCCATTCTGCTCCCAGGAAGCCACTGACGATCTTGTCAAGGTCCTGCTCCTCGTTCACGACACGCAACAGCGCGCCGCAGCCAGCCTCGGGCCACCAACGACGACTGAGGTCTGGAATCCCATGCGCGGATAGCCGAGCGAGGACGCAAGCCCGCAGCGGGGCCGGTGC
>DATIOU010000051.1:0-4240 GCA_035472835.1 Streptosporangiaceae bacterium
CAGCCCGTCCATCTCCGGCATGCGGATGTCCATGAGCACGACGTCGGGGCGGTGCCTGAGTACCGCGCTGACAGCCTCCGCCCCGTCGGCTGCCTCGGCGACGACAAGGATGCCGGCCTCGTTGAGGATCATCCGGAAACCAGTCCGCACCAGCGCCTGATCGTCGGCGATCACTACTCGCGGCTCGTCCGCCACGCGACGCGACGCCGTACGGACTGGACTGGTCATAGCGATGCGGCTGCAGGAGCCGGGCCGCCGTCCGCGGCCGCGCCGCCGTCGGCGAAGTCAGCAGGCTGAGACTCAAGCGGGAGCCGGGCGGTGACCCGCCAGCCGCCCCCCGGCCGCGGCCCGGCATCGACGTCGCCGCCGTACAACGACACCCGCTCGCGCAGCCCGAGCAGCCCGCGCCCGCTGCCAGCTGTCGCGGGCAGACTCGGCTGCTTAACCTGCGGGCCGTCGTCGCTGACGCCGACGACCAGCTCATCTGAGCGGTAGTCCAGCCTGACGGCGGTGCTCGCCTGGCCAGAGTGCTTCATCACGTTGGTGAGCGCTTCTTGAATCACACGGTAAGCGGTCAGGTCCAGGCCCGCCGGCAGAGCGGCAGGCTGGCCGGAAACGGTGAGTTCCACCTGCAGGCCTGTGGCCGTGACCCCGTCGATCAGCGGCCTCAGCCGGTCCAGGCCCGGCTGAGGGCGCAGCTGCGCGCCGTCCGCGTGCACGCCATCGGCCAGAGACAGCAGTCCGAGCAGGTGCTGCAGCTCGATCATGGCCGCGCGGCCGCTTGCCTCAACCGCGAGCAACGCAGTCGCGGCGTCGTCCGGCGACGCGGTCATCACCCGCCGGGCAGCACCGGCCTGCACGACCATCACGCTGACGTGATGTGTTACCACGTCATGCAACTCCGCCGCAATGCGCGCCCGCTCAGCGGCCAGCGCCCGCCTCGTCGCCGCCTCGTGCTCAGACTGCATGCGCCGCAGCCTGGCCTGGGAGTCACCCGCGCGACGCTTCCACAGGTGCATCGCGTTGCCGACCAGCACCACGGGAATGAGCACGAGCAGAGCAGTGAACCTGCCGGGCAGCTTCGGAGTCGTGTCAGGGAATGCCGCCGTGACCATGAGGCCGGCCAGCAGCACGCTGATCAGCGACGCCGCGCGGAACCGGCTGTGCACGACTGCGGAGTAGGCGGCGAGCACGACCGCGATGAACGTGACGAAATTCGAGTACTGGCTACCGAACACGATGCCAAGCAGCACAACCCAGAACACGGTGATCGGCAAGATCCTGCGCAGCGCCAGCGGCGCAGTGGTGACAATGGCAAAGAAGACCGCGACGGCTTCGATCCTGCCCGCGGCCCCTGACGCGGCCGAACCGATCAGCAGCGCCTTGGCCGGAACGACCGAGTCCAAGTGGCCACGGACAGCCTCGACCGACGAGACCACCGACGCGGCGACAGCGGCGATCGCCAGCACAGTGTCCACGGCGACGGCGCGTGCAGCGGGCGGGTTTCGCGGCTCACTGGACCGCGCGAAGGCAAGTACCTGCCGCAGCCAGCCACCAACCCGAGCCATCGTCAGCCCGTCCACGTTGCCATTGTCGCCGGGCAGCGCGGATATGTCGTCCTCCATTCGACGTAACCGGCTACGCGCAAAGGATGACGCACAGCGAGGGTCAGCCACATGCCGTAGCTAAGTTGCCTCGTTCGGCTGACGCGGGCAGCAGGCCGGCGGGCCTACCGTGCCCGGCATGGACACACTCATACGGCTAGAAGACGTCACCAAGCGCTACGACGGCGGCGGGCGAGCCGCACTGGACAGCGTCCGGCTTGAGATCGCGCCCGGTGACGCCGTTGCGATCATGGGGCCATCGGGGAGCGGCAAGTCCACGTTGCTCAACCTCGTGGCTGGCCTGGATAGGCCGACGCGCGGCGCGGTCACAGTCGCCGGGCAGCGGATCGACGGCCTCAGCGAGACGGGGGTGGCGCGGTTCCGGCGGCAGCAGATCGGCATGATTTTCCAGTTCTTCAACCTCCTCGATGACTTGACGGTCCTCGACAATGTGCTCCTGCCAGCCCAGCTAGCAGGCTTGACCCGAGCGAATGCCCGGACCAGGGCCGATGAACTGCTAGCCGCGCTGCGGATCACCCAGCACGCCAGCGCATACCCCGCTCGCCTGTCTGGTGGCGAACGGCAGCGGGTGGCGATTGCCCGCGCGCTGGTCAACCGGCCTGCATTGCTGCTAGCCGATGAGCCGACCGGTGCCCTCGACACCGCGACCGGCGAGAAGATCGGCGATTTGCTGCTCGATCTCAACCGCGCCGGCCAGAGCCTGGTCCTGGTCACCCACAACCCGGACCTGGCTGCCCGGTACGCGAGCCGCACGGTACAGCTCGTCGACGGCAGAATCGCCAGCGACGCAATGAACGGTGTCCGGTCATGAGGCCCTGGCGGCTCGGCGCACCCGCCCGCGCAGCGCGCGCCGGCCTAGTCCGTCGCCGGGTGTCGACCATCGTGATCGGCCTCGTAGTGCTGATCTCTACTGGTGCCTGCGTGCTGGCGCTGGGTCTCGTGGTGGACTCCAGCTCGCCTTTCGACACTGCATTCGCAGCCCAGCGCGGTGCGCACCTCGTCGCCACTGTCGACGCAGGCAAGGCAACTGCCGCCGAGCTGCGGGCAACCACCAGGCTGCCCGGGGTCACACAATCGTCCGGGCCGTTCCCAGAAACAACCATCACTCCGCTGCTCAAGGCCGGCCCAGGGGCCACCGGGAACCTCGTCGGACCACCTCTCACCCTGGCAGGCCGAGCCTCGCCAGGCGGCCCGCTGGATAACCTCACGCTGCAAAGAGGCCGCTGGCCGCAGCGGCAAGGCGAGCTGGCGCTGTCCAGCGATTCCCCGATCGGCCTGCCGCTCGGCGCGCAGATCCCAGTCCGCGGAGTGCCCGGATCGCCGAGGCTAACTGTGGTCGGCATTGCCAACTCAATCGGTCAGTCGGCTGACGGCTGGGTCGTGCCAGCTGAGATCGGCGCGCTGCGCGCGCCACACGCACCCGCACAAGCGCAAATGCTGTACCGGTTCGCCTCCGCTGGCTCCGCAGCCGCCATACACGCCGACGTCGCAGCTCTAACCCGTGCTCTGCCTCCCAGCAGCATAATCGCCACCCAGTCCTACCTGGCGGTCAAGCTCCAGCAAACATCAGGAATCGCGCCGATCGTGCCGTTCGTCGTCACCTTCGGCCTCATTGGCTTGGTGCTCTCGGTACTGATCGTCGTCAACGTTGTCAGCGGCGCGGTCGTCGCGGGATACCGGCGCATCGGCATCCTGAAGAGCATCGGCTTCACCCCGGGCCAGGTCGTCGCCACATACGCAGGCCAGGTGACGCTGCCGGCCCTGATCGGCTGCATTGCTGGCGTCGTGCTGGGCAATGTCCTTTCCGTGCCGCTGCTCGCCAAGACGGCAAACGTCTATGGTGTTGGCGCCTTGCTGGTGCCCGGGTGGGTGGATGTCGGCGTGCCGGTGGCAATGTGCTGCCTGGCTGGGCTCGCCGCGGTAGCGCCGGCGTTGCGGGCGGGGCGGCTCAGCCCCGTCCAGGCGATCGCCATCGGGCGCGCTCCACACCAGGGCCGGGGCTATGCCGCGCACCGCCTGCTCAGCACCCTGCGGTTGCCCAGGCCCGTGACGATCGGCTTGGCCGGGCCATTCGCACGGCCTGCCCGGACGGCCGTAACCCTGTCGGCGATCTTGCTAGGCGCTGCCGCCGTTACCTTCGCGGCCGGCCTGACGTCCTCGCTGGGCAAGGTGGTAGACGGCCTGTCGCACTCTAAGTCCGAGCCGGTACAGGTCTATCTGGCATCGAACTCCGTCGGGCCGATCAAGCATCAAGCCTCCGGTACGAGCGCGCCGCCGGTACCAGTCGCGGAGCAGGAGCGGGCCATCCAAGCCGCGCTGCGCGCGCAGCCAGGCACGCTGCGGTACGTAGCCGAGGCAGACCAGAAAGTCAGAGTCGCCGGCCTGACAAACCAGGTCCCCGTGACCGCGTTCCGCGGTAATGCCCGCTGGACCAGTTACGACCTGATCAGCGGGCTCTGGTTCACCGGCCCCGGCCAGGTTGACGTGCCGACCAACTTCCTGACTGTCACGGGCAAGGCGATCGGCGACTCGGTCACGATCACCTTTGGCGGCCGGCAAATCCCGGTACGGATCGTCGGCGAGGTCTTCGACACCAGCAATCGCGGGATCGGCAT
>DATIOU010000052.1:0-2878 GCA_035472835.1 Streptosporangiaceae bacterium
GATCGTCAAGGGCGAGGTGCCCGAGACCCTCAAGGACAAGCAGCTGTACACCCTGGACCTGGGCGCGCTGGTCGCGGGGTCCCGGTACCGGGGTGACTTTGAGGAGCGGCTGAAGAAGGTCCTCAAGGAGATCAGGACCCGCGGCGACATCATCTTGTTCATCGACGAGCTGTGTCTTCAAGACCACCATCGACCGTGTCGCGGCGGTCATACCGCCTCGGCGTGCGACGATCAGGCTGAGGCAGCACGCCGGATTGGCGGGCGCCCGCTGATCGGGATTCGATGTCGCATTCCGCCGGGCGCCACAGACTGTCAGACCTGCACGTCAAACTACGGTCTGAGGGCTCAATGGCTAAGGAGAACCGATGCTCCCATGGTTTCTCTTGATTCGGGGATGGGCCGTGGACAGGTCAGCGATGAGGGGCGAATCGTGTACATTCTGCCGGCCGCGTACAGCAGGACGTAGCGGTGGTTAGCGGAGCCCCCCAGTCCGCGCGCGACCAGGGTGAGCCACAACCATTCACACACCTGAGCGTCCCGAACGCCGACCTTTATCGGAGCCTGCTGCTCACCTTTGCGCGAGCGAAGGAGCGCTTCATCGTGCATCTGCGGCCGGAGGACCTAGCGGCCGAGCTCCGGACCGAGGCCGACGAGCAGCTGACCCTGGCTTTGGAACGGCTCGTAGTGTGGGGGAACCTGCGCGCGGACGTCGACACCAACCGCGTTAGCACGGTGGAGGACTTCCATCGCAAGCGCTGCCTGTATCAGCTCACCGCCGCTGGGCAGGCCGCCGAACAGGCAATCGCGTTCTACGAGGAAACCATCGGCCGCCGCGGCCAGCTCCAGTCCGTCGCCCTCGCCGACATCGCGGAGCGGCTTCATTCGCTCAAGATCATAGCCTCACAGCCGGACCCTGACCTGGCCAAGACGCATCTACTGCTGCTGTCCCTGGCCGAAAGGTTTACGTCCCTGGCGGACAACGCGCAGGCGTTCATGTCAGCGCTGCGGCGCGCGATCGACTTCTCCGATGGGGACGTCGACGGCTTCCTCGCCTACAAGGAACGGCTGATCGACTACATCAACAAGTTCATCGCCGACCTGGCGAACTCCGGCGGGCAGATCGCCGTGCTCTTGGGCGAGCTCGAAGCTGCCGGCCACGAACGCCTCCTTGCGCTCGCGGCACGCCGGGAGGCAGCCGACGCAGTCCCGGAGGGCGCGGACGCCGCTGGCTCCCGCGAGCGCGCGGAGAAAGAGGCGCTTGACGCGTGGCGGAACCGGTGGCGGGGGCTGCACGACTGGTTCATATCGCGCGACGCCGGGCATCCCTCTCAGGCGCGGTTGCTGCGGCAGGCCGCCGTGACCGCGATCAAGCAGCTTATCGACGCGGTGGGCATGCTCAACGAGCGGCGCTCGGGGCGGTCGGATCGCTCGGCGGACTTCCGCGTGCTCGCCCGATGGTTCGCCGAGGCGCCGGACGACGAGGCCGCCCACCGCCTGTGGCGGGCGGCGTTCGGTCTATGTCCCGCACGGCACTTGTCTGTTACCAGCGAGACCGCCGACGCCTGGCGTGACCTTTCACACGGAATGGCGTGGCGAGATGCACCGCCAATCCGCATATCCCCGCAGCTTAGAAAGACTGGAACCTATGAGCGGCGCGGGAAGCCCAGCCAGGTGCGGGACAGATCGGCGGACCGGGAACTCCTGCGCGGGCAGGCAGAGCGCGAGGCAGCCGAGACCGCCGCGGCACGGCGGCGCCTCGGTACCGCGGGGCCGACGCTGCTGTCCGCGCTCGACGCGCTGGACACCCGGGCTTTCCGGCTGTTCCTGGCGCTGCTCGGCGACGCGCTGGCAGCCCGCATGCCCGGTGACACCGAAGTGAAGACTGTGACGAGCGACGGCACGCTTGAGGTGCGTCTCTCGCTGGTCCCAGACGGCGGAACCGCCACGATCCGCACCGCCGACGGCCTTCTCACAGGCCCGGAGCATGTCGTCGAGATCACGGACCTGACAGCGCCATGATCCCGGCCGAGGAACAGGCGCAGCGCAGGTCCGCGCTCCGTTCCCTGCTCGCCAAGCCGTTGCTGGTCGCCGACACCGACACCGAGACGCTGGTCCTGGTCCGGCGGCACCTGGCTGAACTGCGTGAATGGCTCAGCCGCGAGACCGGATGGCGTCTCGTCGCGGACTCGGAAACAGCCCGGCTGTTCAAGACCGCCCCAGTGCTATCCGACGCTTCGCATCCAGCGCGCGGGCACAACAAGGAGCCGTTCGGCCGGCGGCGGTACGTCACCTTGTGCCTGGCCCTGTCGGCACTCACCCGCGCCGATGCGCAGACAACGCTTGGCAGCCTCGCCGACGACGTGCTGACGGCTGCCGCCGAACCGGAGCTGGCCGCAACTGGGTTCACGTTGACCCTGGACAGCCGGGCGGACCGGTCCGATCTGGTTGCGGTGGTTCGGTTGCTACTCGGCTGGGGGGTGCTGAGCCGGGTCGCAGGGGACGAGGAGGCCTATCTGTCGGCCGGGGCCGACGTGCTGTACGACGTGCGCAGGCCGGTGCTGAGCGTGCTGCTGTCCGGTATCCGCGGGCCGTCCACCGTGACCACGGTGCCATTCGAGGGTCGGCTCGCGGAGCTGACCGCTGAGCCGGTCGCCGATACCGACGAACTGCGCAACCAGGCGTTGCGCAGGCGGCTGACCCGGCGGCTGCTGGAGGACCCGGTCGTCTACTACGACGAACTCGACGAGGACGAACGCGCCTACCTGCTCTCCCAGCGGCATGCGATTACCCGGCGGATAGCGGACGCCACCGGGCTCGTCCCCGAAATGCGCGCAGAGGGGATCGCGATGGTCGACCCGGACGACGAGCTGACGGACGT
>DATIOU010000053.1:0-137476 GCA_035472835.1 Streptosporangiaceae bacterium
GCCAGGCCCTACAGCGCTTCGGCTACGCGCTAACCGGTGACTGGGCGCTAGCCGAGGATCTCTCGCAGACCGCGCTCGCCAAGGCCTACCTGCGCTGGTCGCGGGTCCGCCGGGACGATCCGGAGGCATACGTCCGGCGGATCATGATCAACACCTGGTCGTCATGGTGGCGGCGGCGCTGGCGCGGCGAATTGCCCGTCGCCAAGTTGCCCGACGTCGCCGGGCCGGACGCCTTCACCGGCGTAGAGCACCGCCTAGCGCTGCGGTCGGCTCTGGGGAGGCTGCCGCCAGGGCAGCGCGCTGTCGTTGTCCTGCGCTATCACCAGGACATGTCCGAGGCTCAGGTCGCCGACCTGGTTGGCATCTCGGTCGGGACTGTCAAGAGCCAGGCCGCCAAGGGCCTGGCCGGCCTTCGACTGCAAAGCGCCCTCGAGCCTTACCGGAAGACGACGACTGGCAGCCAATCTGCCGCGGAAAGCGACTGAGATGATTCCGGTAGATGACGATCTTGCGATCCGGGCAGCACTGGCTGATCTCACTGACGAGCAGCCGCCGCCCCCGCATGACAGGTTCAAGGCAGTCCGGCGGCGCGCGATCCGGCATCGCCGGCGGCAGGCAGCAGGCGCAGCGGTGATTGCTGTCGGAGCGGCTGCTCTGGTCGTCGGGCTGGTCCGGATGCCGGCGTTGCAACCGAATCCGCCGACGACCAGGACCGTGCCGGGCTGGGCGCTGACATGGCCGGACCACCGGAACAGAAGCGTTCCGCAATCCGTGCTCGACCGGGCAGTACTCGCCTGGCAGTACACCGATCCCAACAACTCGGGACCACCAGCTAGCGGCACCATCCCGGCCCCGGCTACGTCGGCTCGCCAGGTCGCTCGGGAGGCCGCCCGCTATCCGGTGGTCTGGTATGTCGGGCAGACGATAGACCACGGTCACCAGGTCGTCGTCATGTTCGAGGTCGCCGGGCCAGCCGGTCATGAGCTTGTGGTCGGACAGGCCACTGCTTCGGAGGTCATGCAGAACCAGCCGGCCTGGTCGGACGCCGCCAGCCCGTGGGTGCTGACGAGCGTCCCGGCACCTAATCCGAACCGCCCGCCGAAGGCGATCGGCGAGTACGCGCCCGGAGAGCCTTCGGCGATCCCGGGTCGGAATCCCGATAACTGGATGGTCGTGCTGACGGCGCCCGCCGTGCAGCGCCTGACTTGGCAAGCAACTACGACCAGCGGTCAAGAGCTGCATAGCGACTCGACGTCCAATGGTCTGGTGGTCGCCGACACCGGTCAGGTGACCGCACCGGTCGAGCTGACCGCGATCCAGACAGCGCACGGCAACCTGCTGGGCCAGCCAGTCCTGGTCGGGATCCCGGGCGCAAACGCGGCGACGACTTCGGGTACCGGCCCCCCGGTGCCGCAGCTGGCTGCGCCGCCCGCGCTCAGCGAGCCGCCTTCGTTCGCCATGAGCACCGGCATCAGCGGCCAGGGCGACGGCGCGCTGGAAGACACCTCATTCACCGCAGGCCGGACCCGGGAGGCGGTATTCGGATTGTGTTACGGGCCACGGGCGCTCGTAATCCAGATCAACGGCCATACGATCGGGACAATCGCGTGTGACTCCCATACCCATCAGCTCACGGTGCCCGCCGCCATGTTGCGCGGACACACGCTGAATCTCTACGGGCAGACGAGCAACCTGACCGCTTGGCGGGCCGACATCGGGACGCTCGGCTAACCGGCCGCCTGACGGCCGCTGGCTCGCGGCCGCGACCGCAAACGATCGGAGCAAATCGGACCTTCGGTTGCAATCTGACCGGCCTGGGGTCGCTGACTAAGCGTTTCCCCGATTCGATGGCCCGTGGCGGAACGTAACGTGGTTGTTGTTGCCGATGGGCACAGGGCCGCCGGACTCGTCGGGGGGCGTTGGCCGCTGCTGGGGGGCGCGGCCACATAAGTCCGGCGGCTGCTCATCGGATTGATGAGTAACGGGGGAATTATGCAGACGGAGAGGTGGCACGGCGACGTCCTCGCCGGGATGTCCTCATACGACGAGCTCGACCACGAGCTGATGGACGCGGACCTGTCGGCGTACCGCCCGGCACCCAAGCACGACATGCCGGACTATGGCGACCCTGGCTGCGCCTGGAGCGCTGACGAGGGCGAGGAGTTCGCCGGGCCTTATCTCGAGCGGCTCCGCGAAGTCGCCGACCGCCCCGACGCCGACGTGCGGCGGGACGTGCTGCAAGCGCTCCTATGTGACAGCCTCATGCCCATGACAGTCGAGGTTCAGGTCTGCGAAGGCGTAGTCACCCTGACTGGCACCGTCGCCGTAGCGCGCGAGCGCGAGGACGCTAAATACCTCGCCGGGCTCGTTCCCGGCGTCTTTGGCGTCATTGATGACCTTACGTGCTGGCCTGTACTCGGCGCCGACGATGAGCATACGACCGAGGAGGATGTGACGAGACAGTCCGTCGCGGCCGCATTCAGGCGCACCGGCAGCCTGGAAATAACCGAGTTGACGATCGAGGAGCCTCGCCCGCGCACCGTCGTCCTGTCCGGTGCGGTGCATTCCCGCACCGACCACGAGCTGGCGATCGCAGCGGCCTGGTCGGTGGCAAGCGTCCAGGCCGTGGACGACTGTATCGACTGCATCTACGTCGGAAGCTGAGGCGGAGCGTGCTCAGGCGTAGCTAGGGAGGGCGTCCGAGGCCGGGCTCGTTCGCCGGTGGCGCTCAGTTCTGCCCGCGCTTTGGCGGCCAAGCCCGCGGCGCCCATAGCGTGATCTCATTCAGTTCTCGACGTTCTTCGGGCAAGGCGCTTCGAGGCCACGGGCGAGGCGATCGGCGAGCCTGATCGCATCAGGCACCCGGTGCCGTCCGGCCATGTCGCCCACGAGGCTCGCCGCGTCGGCGATGGTGAGCCCAACCGCGGTGACATAGAGCGGCCGGGACGACCCACCGCGAAGGACCTCGCTCGCATGGGTAGCGGTCCGAAATCGTGTCTTGGCCACGCCGATGACCGGGACGCTGAGCTTGGCATGGACGTGCGCACCCAGGCCCGGCCGGCCTGCCGCGTCCAGGTCTACATAACCGTCCACGACAATGAGCGCGAGTTCGTCGCGCGCCGGGATCACAGTGAGGAGGGGCGGCAGCTCACGCCGGAAAAATGCACCAGGCTGATACTGCGCGTCGACGGAGGTTGTCGCCGTGCCGGTGCTGGTAACTAGCGAAAACCGACTGTCACACGCCGCAACCATCGCCGCCCGTGCCGTGGACTCGTCCAGGTAGTGGACGTCGACGGCAACGAACACTGCCTTGCCGTCACAACGCACTGCTGGCACGGCTCCAGCATGCCCACCGGATGCGGTGCCGGACGCATCAGCTCGACGCGACCTGGGCCGCCTCCGGGGCGATGCTCGCCAGGAACCCTGCGAGCGCTGCCCACCACTCCGCCGAGTTCTCGAACTGCGGGCAATGCCCGGCATCGGAAATGACAGCCAGCGCGGCAGTGCCAACGGATGCCGCCATCCGCTCCGAAGGCCCCCGGAACGGCTCATCCTGCTCGCCAACGATCACCAGCACTGGCAGTTCGCCGGGGAGTTCCCGCAGGCAGTCCAGACGGTCCGCCACGGTGACGAAGGCCGGCGCCATGGCCGCGTACAGCGCGGGCGAGGTAGCCCGGAATTTGCGGTCGCAGAAATCCGCATATTCGGGACGTTCCGCGAGCAGGCGCTGGTTGGCCGGCGTGTCCAGCGGCCCGCGCTGCTCGGCCAGTATGGCCGCCAGCGCGTCCATTCCCTGGGTGCGAACGATGGTTGCCGCGGCCGTCACCATGCCCGGATCCAGATTGTCGAGTGCGCTGTGCGAGGTGTCCATCAGGATCAAGCCGTCAAGCCGGGCGGGCGCCGCGCACGCCATGAACTGGGCCACCATGCCGCCCATCGAATGGCCGAGGAGAACGAACCGCTCCCAGCCGAGCGCGTCAGAGAGGCCGAGCATGTCGTCGGCCAGTAGCTCGAAGGTGTAGGCGCTCTCCGCCGTGGGCTTGGAACTCAGGCCATGGCCGCGCAAGTCAGGCGCTACCGCATGCCAGCCAGAGTCCGCGAGCATGCCGAGCCACGGCGTGAAATCCTCTTTAGCCCCGGTGAACCCGTGCACGAGCAGCAGTGGGCGTTGTCCGGTTCCGGCCTCTGCTATCGCCAGCTGCATCTCGCCGACCTCGACGGTCCGCTCGGTCATCTCCATCGGCACTCCTTCATTCCGCAAACTATTGAAGTCCTGCTCGGAATCTCTATATAAACGTTCTGGACCGCATTTGGGGAGCAAGGCCAAGAAGGGCTTGATCCTGCCTTGCGACAAGCTAATACGCGGCGACGCCGCATGCTTCCGCCTCTGGGCACGGGGATGGCCCGACCACGAGGAGGTGGAAATGCAGCGTCCAATTCGGCTTTGGCACGCGGCCCTGGTGGGCACCGTCGCCGTAACCACTGTGCTTTCCGTGAGCGGAGTGGGCATGGCGGGGCCGGGCGGCATACACGGCGCGGGTGCGCGGCAACAGGCTCGCAATACCTATATGAAGAGTCATGACGTAGGCGAGAACCCCACTCATTCGGGCGACAACGACCTGGCGGATCAGCTCGACCAATACGACTTCGAGCGGACGGCTCCCGGCTTCGTGGTCTCCGGCCAGGCGCTTGTCGCCGCTACGCAGCAAGCGGCGGCAATGCCGCTGAGCGGCGGTAGCTGGCAGGAATTCACCCACGAGCCCTACAATGCGCAACCCAGCAACTACACCGATCCCTTCTGGTCCAATGTCGGCGCCGGCTTCTCCGTCGTGGGCGGGCGCGTGACCGCGCTCACGACCACAGCCGACGGCACCTGGTTCGCCGGCACGGCCGATGGCGGCGTGTGGCGGTCGAAAGACCAGGGGCAGAACTGGAAGCCCGTATTCGACAAGATGCCGACCCTGTCCATCGGCGCGCTGGCGGTCAATCCGGTCGACGGATCGCTCTGGGTTGGCACCGGCGAGGCAAATACGTCGCAGGACTCCTACGCCGGTACCGGCGTCTACCGATCGACCAACGACGGCCACACGTGGCGCAGGGTGGGTGACGACAACTTCGGCAACAACCCGCTGGTGTCCCACACTGTGTTCAGGATCGCGTTCGATTCCAGCGGCGACGCGTACGCCGCTACCAACAACGGCTTGTTCCGGTTCGCGGCCGGCAGCAACAGCTGGGCCGAGGTGCTCGACCCGGCCGGCCCGGTCGACAACCCACCTTATGACCAGCAAGTGACCGACGTGGCCATCCAGCCTGGCTCAGGCGGCAGCGTCGTGATCGCCGCGATCGGCTGGCACGGCCCTGGCAACACTGCATTCAACGGCTTCTACCAGTCTACGGACAGCGGCCTGACCTTTAGCAAGGTAACGCCCACCGGGGCCATCAACGCCAGCGACATCGGCCGGACTACGTTCGCGTACTCCGCCGACGGCACCAAGCTCTACGCGATCGTCCAGTCGCCCGCCGCCCAAGGCGCGGGCGCCGCATCGGTGCTCCAGGGCATCTTCTCCGCGACCGGCAGCCCAGCCAGTCTGGCCGGTCCGTGGACGTTGATCGCGAACGCCTCGAAGCTAAAGGCGTCAGGGTCAGCGTCGCCGACGTTCGGCACCCCTGGCGTGCAGACCTGGTACAACCAGGACCTGGCCGTCGACCCCGCCAACCCCAACCACATCTACGCCGGGCTTGAAGAGGTCTACGAGTCAACCGACGGCGGTAGCAACTGGATCACCGCCAGCCCGTACTGGAATTACAACTTCGCGTGCGACGCGACCAACCCGCCAACCTGCCCCAACGTTACGCACCCCGACCAGCACGCCATGATGATCACAAATAGCAAGATCGTCATCGGCAACGACGGAGGCGTCTACAGCCGGCCGCTCTCGGACGCCGCACAGGACGGCAACTGGACGGATCTGAACGCGACCCTGCGCGACTTGCAGTACTACGACGCGCGAGCGGGAAAGGTCGCCGGCCAAGGGACAGCCGTCTGGGGCGGCCTTCAGGACAACGGCTCGTCGTGGGTCAGTAATGGCAGCGCCCAGATGGTAGAGCCTGCGGGCGGTGATGGCTTCGACGTCATTGTTGACCCGCAGAACGCGAACAAGGTAGCCGGCGAGTACGTCGACGGAACGATGTACACCAGCACGGACGGCGGTCACACGTTCAGCGACTTCATCAGTCCGACGTGCGCGGCTGCGAGTATTACCGGGATCAAGGCTCGCCCTAACTGCGACCCGAACGCCCGCTTCGTCACGCCGGTGGTTCCTGACCAGACCAACAACAACGTCTGGGTGCTCGGTGGCGAGTCTGTCTGGGTCAGCTCCGACGGCTGGAACACGACGTGCACCACCAGCGCCTGCTCCTGGACGCCGGTGTTCGACACGGGCGCCGGCAACGCGGTCACGGCGTTGTCGTCGGCGCACAGCGGCAGCATCATCTATGCCGCGTGGGTGAGCGGTGGCGGGAACCCAGGGCCAGCATTCTCCTCGGGCCTCGCTACCAACTACGGCGGCACCTGGCACCAGATCAACATGACCGGACTGCCGAACCGCTACATCAGCGGCGTCACCGTGGACCCGCACAATGCGGCGCACGCGTACGCGGTGTTCGGGGGCTTCTCCCGTCGCTGGATCCCCGGCGGCGGCGTAGGCCACGTGTTCGAGACGAAGAACGGCGGCCAGACGTGGACCGACATATCTGGCAACCTGCCCGACATCCCTGGTGACGCCCTCGTGCTGAGTCACGGCCGGATGGCGCTGGGCACCGATCAGGGCGTGTTCACGGCTGCAACGGGCCAGGGCAGCGCCACGGCGTGGTCGCGTCTCGGCGCCGGTCTGCCGAACGCGGTTGTGGACGACCTCACCGCCGGACCTGGCGGTTACATCTACGCCGCGACCCACGGGCGCGGAGTATGGCGGATCGCCTTCTAGGGAGGGACCGAGGTAAGGCGCCCCGGCAGCGCTTAGCTGCCGGGGCGCGTTCATGCCGACCACCGGCAGATAGCGCTGTCTTGCCGGGTAGCGGGGCCCGTTTCGGGTAGGGCCTAATGACGTACTACCTGCCGGGGACCCGCACCCGAGGTCACAAACGGGCCGATTGGACCCAGATGCCTAGTAAAGAGCTCGAAGAACTGCTCGTGTCCTCGGAAGTGCAGACGGCGCGCGACCGCCTGGAGGACTACGACACAGCCGAGATCGCGGCGGATGCCAACCCCCATGGTGAGCAAGAGCTCGACGACCTACGCCAGGCGCTCATTGACATGCCGGGCGCGGTCCGGATGCTGCTCGAAGCGATTGACCGGGCCGCGAATGGCGCAGGTGAGCCGCAGTACGACCCCGGCGACAGGGCAGGGCGATAGCCGACGGCAGCGCGCCAGCCTCAAGCTACGCGGGGGAGGTAGCGGAAATGTCACATCATCTGGACACGCCGCTCGCGGCCCAGAACGGGCAGCTTTACATCGATGACCTGTACGTCTATCCAGGTGATCACAGCACTGTGCTCGCCATGGACGTGAACTCGACCGTCACGGGGCCCGACGTCCAGCCCGGCTTCCATCCGGAGGCCCGGTACGAGCTCAAGGTGCACCTCGACGCGGCCGAAATCGAGGCGCTCACCTACCGCGTGTCGTTCGGCACGCGTGACGGTCAGGGGCGCCAGGCGCTGCAAGTACGCGCTCTCACTGGCGATGCCGCGCGCGACGACTCGGCCACCGGGCCCGTGGTGCTCGAGGGCCGGACGGGCGAGACCTCCAGCGCTGGCGACTTGCGGATCTGGGCTGGTCGCATCGCCGACCCGTTCTACATCGACCTGTCGCTGCTGGCCATCGTCAACGATGCGATCAGCAAGGGAACCGCGCCCGATCTGGCATCGTGGCGGCCAGAGAACGCCCGGAATAGCTTCGCCGACACCACCGTCGAGACGATCGTGCTCGAAGTGTCGCACCAGCACCCCCAGCTCCACCGCGGGACCAGGATCGGAGTCTGGTGTGCCACCAAGCTCGCTACCGACGCCGGCGGCTGGCGACAGATCAACCGCGCCGGGCACCCCATGATGTGGCCTATCTTCTGGCCCGACGACACCGACTTCTCCGACCCCGCGAACTCGCGGCACCCGTCCAGGGATTACAACACCGACGGCAAGAACATCGCCGGCCGGGTCACGGCCGTCGTCGGGGCGCTGGGAACCGCCGGCGACCCAGACGGCTACGGGCATACCGTCGCTCGCGTGCTGTTCCCTGACGTCTTGCCCTACATGGTGGGTACGCCAGCCACGTACGGGTTCGCGCTGCGCAACGGCAGGACGCTGGCCGACAACGCGCCAGAGGAGATGCTCTCCATGGTCGTCAACGCCGCAGTGCCCGCCGGGTTGCAGCCGTCAGTCGCGCAGCACCTGCGAGCCGCCGCGTTCCCGTTTGTCGTAGCCGCCTAGGCGGCGCTGCGGCCTGTCTCATTAGGCTTGGCCGTTACCGGACCGCAGGTCAGCCGCGCCACCGCGGGTGAGGGCCAGCGGCTTCACTGCCTTGTCGAATAGTTCCTCGCTGACGCCGTCATCCAGGACCGCCTGCTTGAGCGCGAGGACCCCTGCTCTGTCGCCATTAGTCCGCCTCTGACCGGCCCTAGCTTGCGGCCAGCGGCGCCGGACTGGTGCCCGCCAACGTGCCCGTTCCCGTCGGTCACAAGCCTGGTGCCTGGCGGAACGTAACACGCAAGCCGGCCCGGCGGACAACCGTGATGAACCAGACAATGCAGAAGACGGCGCCCGCGACTGCTCCCCCGACGGTGACGGCGGTGGTGAGAGCCAGAAAGACCCGGGCCGGCTCGACCGCCATGAGCGCTGCGAGACCGGCGGCCGACGCAGCGAAAATACCGGCCCACAGCCACGTCGCTCCCGCAAAGAAGCTGTCGAGTCCAGGGTTACCACGGGGCGGCTGGCGCAAGGCGACCATCTCGGCCGCCAGCTCGGCCACCAGTGGCTTGTCGCCTCGCGCCGTCCGCGCGAACAGAACACACAACGCCAGGTTCGCCAGCGGGAACTGAAGTAGGAAGAAAAGCTCGCTGCCGGTCGCGATCACCAGAACTGTCTGCAGCGTGAGGACAAGCGCCGAGATCGTCAGCAGGCCAGGGACGCTCCCGACCGCGACCCTGCGCACCGCCGCGATCAGCCACACAACTGCGGTCGCCGTCACCATGCCGGCGGCCTGCCCGCCCAGCATCGCGCCGGCCAGGTAGCCAGCTATTGGCAGGCCGACGGACTCAGCCAGGTTCCATCCGGCCGTCAGCAAGATCCGCCACGGCCTGGGCAGCTCCAGGCACCCAGGTACCGCCGCCGGACCGCCCTGTGCCACCGTCCGCCTTGGCAGCTCCGGCCGTGCTTGCGTCCCTCGCCGTGCATGGCTGGTCAACCTGGATGTCGTCACGCCTCAGGACACGGGACGAACCTGGAGACTTCCTGGGTGCCGGCCCAAGATGACCTCAGCGCGCGGCCGATTTCGACGGCGGAGCTTCGGCCTGCAGCTGCGTCCTGGCCTCCTGCAGCTCCCGCTGCGCCTGCTTGCCGACTGTCGGGTACTGCGGATTGAGCTTTATGAGGGTGTCAGCAAGGATCGCTGACGCGCAAATCCGCGCATACCACTTGTGGTCGGCCGGGATCACGTACCACGGCGCCCAGCTGGTGCTGGTGCTGGAGAGCATGTCGGAGAATGCGGTCTGATAGGCGTCCCAGCTCGCCCGGTCCCTTACGTCGTCGGCGGAGAACTTCCAGTTCTTTTCTTGCACATCGATGCGCTTGAGGAAGCGGAGGCGCTGTTCCTCCTTGGACAGGTTCAGGAACAGCTTCACGACCACGATCCCGTTGTCGGCCAGGTAGCGCTCCCAGTCGTTGATCTCGCGGTATCGGCGCTTCCAGACGTCGGGCCCGGTCGCGGGCGGTGGCATGTGCTCGCGGATGAGGTTCTCCTGGTGCACGCGCACGACAAGGACCTCCTCGTAATGAGACCGGTTGAAGATGCCGATCTCGCCGCGCGCAGGCAGGCTCCGGGCGTAGCGCCATAGGTAGTCGTGGGCCAGTTCCGCCGCCGACGGCACCTTGAAGCTGCGGACATTGACGCCCTGGGGGTTCACCCCGCTCATCACGTGCCGGATCGTCCCGTCCTTGCCGGCCGCGTCAATGCCCTGCAGTACGACAAGGACGCCGTACGTGTCCTGCGCGGCGAGCCGGGACTGATACTCCGCGACGGTCTGCACACCCTGGCTCAGCAAGCCCGCGCCCTCTGCCTTGTTGGCAAACGGCCCCTTGAACGCGGGATCGAAGTCCTTGGCGAGGGTGACCCGCGTACCCGGTTTCATGCGCAGGCTGTCGATGAACCTCGCGATCTGCTTGTTGCCCCGGTCGGCCACGCTATTCCCCTAACTGGCCGGCGCTGGCGGAAGAGAGCAGGGGGCTCGCCGCCGACCGCCGATGTCAGCGGTCGCCCCGTGTCAGCGAGCCACCCTGCGTTAACTGGGCGCCGTACGTCAGGCAATTAAACCGTGTCAGGCCATGAACTTCAGCAAGGCGGCGTTGACCTGGTCGGCATGTGTCCAGGCAATGCCGTGCGGGCCGGCGTCGATGGTGACCATCTGCATGTCCTTGATCATGCCCGGCAGTCGCTGCGCGGTCTTGGGGTAGGGCAGGACCCGGTCGTCGTCGCCCTGGATGACGAGCATCGGGACGTTGATCTTCGACAGGTCGGCCCGGAAGTCCGTCTCCCAGGTCGGGATGCAGGCAACCGCTGCTGTCGCCGACGCCGAGACCGCGATGTTGAAGCAGGTCTGGTAGTACTGGTCGCTGACCAGCGTGCCGCGGTACTTGTCGATGTTGAAGAAGTTGTCAAGGAACGACTTCATCCAGGCCGAGGTGTCGTCGCGGGCGGCGTGCATGAACCCGTCGAACATGCTGGCGGGCAGGCCTTCCGGGTTGTCGCCGGCCTGGAGCAGGAACGGCGGAATGGGCGAGATCAGCACTCCCATGGTCACCCGGGCCGAACCGAACTTGCCCAGGTAGCGGGTGACCTCGCCGGTGCCCATCGAGTGCCCGACCAGCGTGACGTCCCGCAGGTCCAGGGTCTCCATGAGCGTGTTCAGGTCGTTCGCGAACGTGTCGAAGTCGTACCCGGTGGTCGGCTGGCTTGACTTGCCGAACCCGCGCCGGTCGTAAGTGATCACCCGGCGGCCGTCGTCTAGCAGGACAGGAACCTGCTTGTCCCATCCGCGACCGCTGAGCGGGTAGCCGTGGATCATCACCACCGGCCGCCCTGAGCCGTGATCCTCGTAGTACAGCTCGATCGGGCCCGTATTCTCCTGCCCGACCTTCACATACGGCATGGCGTTCCCCCCGTTGGTAATTGGCTGTCAGGCTTGGCGTTCCCGGCCCGGTCGGGGGCAAACTGCTACCCGCGAGTGTCCCAACCGATCCCCCTGCCGCCACCCCAGACCGGTGCAAACCACCTGCCAGCGCCCCGGATTAGATTCGAGGGAACGGGGCCGACCGGGCTGACTGTCGCTCAGGCTTAATCCTCGGGCGGGTGCACCTCGCGCCGCAGTATCTTGCCGGTCGGTCCCTTGGGCAGCTCGGCGACCAGCCAGAGGCGTCGGGGGTACTTGTACGCCGCCACCCTCTCCTTGGCGAAGGCGATCAGATCCGCCGGAGTGGCGCTTGCACCGGGCTTCAGCGTGACGGCCGCGCCGATCTCCTCCCCGAGGTCGGGGTGCGGCAGCCCGATCACGGCGACCTCAGCCACGGCCGGGTGCTCGTGCAGTACCTCCTCGATCTCCCGTGGGTACACGTTGTAGCCACCGCGGATGATCAGGTCCTTCTTCCGGTCGACGATGTAGTAGTAGCCGTCCTCGTCCACCCTGGCCATGTCCCCCGTGCGGAACCAGCCGTCTCTGATCGCCTCCGCCGTGGCCTCGGGCTTCCCCCAGTAGCCCTTCATCACGTTGTGGCCGCGGATCGCGATCTCGCCGATTTCGCCGTCCGGGACGGTTTGGCCCTCGTCGTCGATCAGCCGCATCTCCACGCCTGTGATTGGCGTGCCGATCGACCCCGGCTTGCGGACCCGGTCCGGGTGATTGAACGACGCCACCGGCGAGGTTTCCGAGAGCCCGTAGCCCTCCAGGATCACGCAGCCGAACTTCTCCTCGAAGCCGCGCAGGATCTCCACCGGGAGCGAGGCGCCGCCCGAGACGCACACCCGAAGGGTCGCGGCCTGGGCCGCGTCGGCCGTCGGCAGGTGCAGCATCGCGGCGTACATGGTCGGAACGCCCTCGAAGATCGTGACCCGGTCGCGCTGGATGATCTCCAGAGCCTTAGCCGGATCGAACCGCGGCAGCAGCGTCAGGGTCCCATGTGCGGCAACCGTCGCGTTCAGCCCGCAGGTCAGGCCGAAGACATGAAACAGCGGCAGGCAACCCATCATGACGTCGTCGGGTTCGTTCTTCAGCAAGGTGCGCGCCGTGAGCTCGGCGTTGCGGACTAGGCCGGCGTGGGTGAGCTCCGCGCCTTTCGGCCTGCCCGTAGTACCCGACGTGTACAGGATGACAGCGTCGTCCTCGGCCGCCCGGCGGGGGCTGTCCTGCGCCGGTGCATGGTCGCCGAGCAGGCCGGTCATGTCCGGACTCTCGACGCCGATTGTCTCGGCCCCCGCGTCGGCCGCGCCCTTAGCCGCCTCGGCTACGGCCGTGTGCCAGGCCAGCACCACCCTCGCGCCCGAGTCGCCCAGGTAGTAGCCGACCTCGCGGCTCTTGAGCAACGGGTTCATCGGCACCACGACGGCCCCAGCCGCGAGCGCTCCGTAGAAGGCGATCGGGAACGCCGGGACATTCGGCAGCATGATCCCGACGCGGTCGCCCGGCGCCACGCCCTGCGCGGCCAGCAGGGTGCTCATCCGCAGGGCGGCGTCGCGAAGCTGGGCGTACGTCAGCACCAGATCATCCATCCGGACCGCATCGTGGTCCGGGTGATCGGCAGTTGCCTGCTCCAGCAGAGCGAAGAGATTCGCCATCGCATCCTCCAGGCATGCAGCCCCGGCAATTCAAGCGGCCGGCCGTCCACCCAGCATGGCCCCGCGGTGGCGTAATTCAAAGCGCCTGGCCAGTCCTCCGCGAGCGCGCGACCTAGTCGGCCACGAGGACGGCGGCCCCTTCGAAACGTCCGGCCTTGAGGTCCTGCAGTGCGTGCAGCGCTTGTGCCATCGGGTACACGTTCGTTCTGGCCCGCACGCCATGGCGAGCGGCGAGTTCGAGGAACTCCCGGCCGTCGTGGCGAGTGTTCGACGTCACGCTGCGCAGTTCCTTCTCATAGAACAGCTCGCGCTCGTAATTCAGCGCCGGCACGTCGCTGAGGTGGATTCCGGCGACGGACAGGACGCCACCACGGTCCAGCGCCCGCATGGCGACCGGCACGAGATCCCCCACCGGCGCGAACAAGATGGCGCTGTCCAGGGGTTCTGGCGGCGAGTCGTATGCGCCCCGAGCCGAGGTGGCCCCGAGCTCGAGCGCCAGCTGCTGCGCCCCCTCGCCCCGGGTCAGCGCGTGGACGGTGGCACCCTGTGCGACCGCTACCTGGGCGACAAGGTGCGCGCTGTCGCCGAAGCCGTACAGCCCGAGGCTGCCATGGTCTGGCACCGACGCCCGCAGCAACGCCCGGTAGCCGATGATCCCGGCACAGAGCAGGGGCGCTAGCTCGACGTCGGATATGTCAACTGTCAGGCGGTAGGCGAAAGCCGCCGGCACGGTCGTGTACTCGGCGTATCCGCCGTCAGCGTCCCAGCCGGTGTACAGCGAGTTGGGGCACAGGTTCTCGTTGCCGCGGCGGCAGTAGGCACACGTCCCGTCCACGTGCCGCAACCACGCTACCCCGACGCGCTCTCCCACGTCGTAGTCCGTGACGCCTGCACCGAGTGCCACCACCGGGCCCACGACCATGTGACCGGGGGTGACGTGCTCCCGGTGCACCGGCAAGTCACCCTCGCAGACGTGCAGGTCAGTGCGGCAAACACCGCAAGCGCGGACCCGAACCAGCAGCTCCCCCGGCGCTGGTGCCGGTACCGGTTTCTCCGCATAGCTGATCGGACCGCTCTCGATCGGCCCGGGCTCGCGCACCACCCAGGCGCGCATTTCCTCCGGACGCTCCCCGGTCATCGTGCTACCCCTTTCCTGGCGGCGCCCGCTAGCGCTCCTAGGCGGTATGCCCAGCGGGCTGCGTCATGCGGCTGAGCTCCTGGCATCGCTCGACAACTGCGGCCGTCACGTCGGCGTCGCAGCCAAGCGGCGCGTCCAGCCAGCCCAGGACGCGAGGAACGGCCACGCCGAGCTGGCCAGCCGCCAGCGGGACAACCTCAGCCGCGCGGGCGTCAGCGGCCGCAGGTCCGGTGTGTCTCAGGTAGCAGATCCACGCCGCCAGTACGCGGGTGGCGCCGATGGGCAGGCGACCCATGGCGCGCTCCGCACGGATCACGGGCAGGACGCGGATGGGGAGCTTCTGCGACCCATCGGCGGCGATGCGGTCCAGCCGGTCGCGGATCCGCGCGTTCGCAAAGCGCCGCACCAGTGCGGCGCGGTAGTCGGTGAGGCTCGCGGCCGGCCCGTTGAGATGGCGCGAGGCCGCGGCCCACCACTCGGCAACCCACGTTGCGCACGTCTCGTCAGCCATGGCCGCAGCCACGGTGTCGTGACCGCGGATCGAACCCGCGTAAGCCAGCAGTGAGTGCGCGCCGTTGAGGAGCCACAGCTTGCGCTGCTCATACGGCGTGATGTCGTCGGTGAAGATCGCGCCGGCGTCTTCCCAGTGCGGCCGTCCGGCCGGGAACTTCCCGCTGAGCACCCATTCGTGGCCGGGCTCGGTGACGACGGGGCAACGGTCGTCGACGCCCGTGGACTCGAGAACGGCCCGCACGTCGTCTGGTGTGGCGCGTGGCGTGATCCGGTCCGCTACGGACGTCACGACGGCTACCGAGTCGCTGATCCAGTCCGCCAGACCGGAGTCGACGAGCCTGGCCAGGTCGCGGACGACGCGGTCGGTCAGCGCGCCGTTGCCGGGAGTGTTGTCGCACGGCACGAGCGCCACCGGGCCTGCGTTCGCGCGCCGGCGGGCTGCCAGGCCGCCCACCAGCCGCGCAGGCGCCGTCGAGACGACTCCGGTGCGGTCGGCACGCAGAACCTCGATATCGGCCTGAACCTCAGGACGCCCTGCGTCCAGTCCCCCGGCGGCGCCGCGGAAATACCCGGCCTCGGTGACGGTGATCGTGACGGCGGCCAGCTCTGGCGACCGGAAGTACTGCAGCCACGCGCCGTTGTCGGCCGCGACGTGGCCCTGCGCCAAGCTGCTGATGACCTCGAACTCATCGGCGTCCCGACCGCGCGCCACCAGCGTGTAGAGCCCGTGTTGCCCGGCGAGCTGATCGATGACGGCCTGGCTGGCGCGGCCGGTGAAGGCTGCGAAACCCCATACATCGGCGTCCGCGGCATGCTCGGCATACCAGCACGGGTGCGCGCGGAAGAAATTGCCGAGTCCGAGGTGAACCATGCGCACGGGCGGCGCGCCGCGGGCCTGGGCTGTACCTCGTGACAGGCGGCGCGCCGTCACAGCTTGAATACCTTCGCCGGCTGGTATGCGACCAGGTCGATCACCGTCTCGTTCGCCTCGTCCTCGCCGAGCCGGTGCTCGGCGACCAGCCGCGCCAGGATACCGGCGTTGAGCCGTCGGGACATATCGTGCCGGGCCGGGATCGAACAGAACGCCCGGGTGTCGTCCACGAAACCCGACATCCGCGAGAACCCTGCTGTCTCAGTCACGGCTGCGAAGAAGCGGCGGATCGCGTCCGGGGCGTCGAGGAACCACCAGGGCGCACCGATGTACACCGACGGAAAGAACCCGGCCAGTGGTGCGAGCTCGCGTGACCAGGCAGTTTCGTCGATGCTGAACACAACCAGGTGGAAGCCTCGGTGCGTGCCGAAGCGCTCGAGCAGTGGCCGCAGCGCGTCAGTGAACTCCGCGCGTATCGGGATGTCATTCCCGGTATCGGGCCCGAACTGCGCAAAGGATGGCTGCTGGTAGTTGCGCCGCAGGCCCGGATGTAGCGTCATGACGAGCCCGTCGTCGCACGACATCCGCGCCATCTCCAGCAGCATGTGCCGCCGGAAGGCGAGCGCCTCGCCGTAAGTGGCCGCACCGCCGAGCGCCGCCCGGTAGATGCGCGCCGCATCGGCCGGTTCGAGCGGGTCAGTTCGCACGTCGGCGTGGCTGTGGTCAGCCGCCGTGGCGCCATGCGCGATGAAGTACCGCCGGCGCTCCTCCAGGGCCAGCACGTACCCGCCGTAATGGCCGGTGTCAACCTGGGCTGCCTCGGCGAGCCGGGTCACCGCATCGCGCCACCCTGGCTGGCCGGCCTCAAGATAGACGTCGGGGCGGAACGTCGGTATCACCCGGCCCTGCCACGCTGGTTCGGCCGCTAGTGCCGCGTGCGCGGCGAGATCGGCGCACGGGTCATCGGTGGTGGCCAGCAGCCGGATGCCGAAGCGCTCGAACAGCGCCCGGGGGCGGTAGTCGTCTTGAGCAAGGCACTGCGCTATTTGGTCGTAGATCGCGTCGGCAGTTTTCGCCGACGGACGAGCCGTGACGCCGAAGATGGCGGCCAACTCGGCTTCCAGCCAGAACCGCACCGGCGTGCCCCGGAATACGTGCCAGTGCTCGCACACCAGTTGCCACGCTCGCCGCGCCGCCAGCTCCGACAGGGGCTCGCGGCCGACGCCGAGATCGGCCAGGCCGACCCCATTGGCGTGCAGGAGCCGCGTTACGTAATGGTCGGGTGTCACCAGCAGCGTCGCTGGGTCCGGGAACGAGTCGTTATCCGCGAGCAGCCGGGGATCAACGTGACCGTGTGGCGAGATCACCGGCAGGTCTGCCACAGCGTCGTACAGACGCCGGGCTATCGAGCGTTCCTGCGGATCCGCAGGCAGCAGCCGGTCCGGGTGCGCCAGCACCCCCTGGCCCGCGGTCATGAGCGTATAGTAGGCCGCCATCGAAGCAGCGCGGATCGGCGGCCCGCAGGACGTCCTCACCCCTGAGCAAATTACCGGGTTCGTGCGCGATCAGCTCCGTGCGGCACGACTCGACGGCCGCAGCGTATGCGTGCTAGTTCCAGACGGCACCCGGACCTGCCCGTTGCCGCTGCTGATGTCGGCCATCCACGCGGAGCTGCATCGCCGCGTCAGCCGGCTGACCGTCCTGGTCGCCCTCGGCACCCACGCGGCGATGACCGAGCAGGAACTCGGCGAGCACCTCGGCTACGCCGCCGGCGCGCTCGCTGACCGGTATCCGTCGATGACCGTGCTCAACCACGCCTGGTGGGATCCGTCGGCGGTCGTCGAACTCGGGACGATCAGCACTCGCCGGATCGCCGAGCTTTCCGGGGGCATGCTGAACCATGCCTGCCACGTGCGCATTAACCGCGCGGTTATCGAGCACGACGTCACGGTCATCGCCGGGCCGGTCTTCCCGCACGAGGTCGTGGGCTTTTCCGGTGGCAACAAATACCTGTTTCCCGGCGTCTCCGGCCGAGAGTTCATCGACCTGTCGCATTGGCTTGGTGCTTTGATCACCAGTGCGTCCATCATCGGCACCTGCGGGATCACGCCCGTCCGCGCGCTTATCGACGAGGCCGCGTCAATGGTGCCAGGCGAGCGCTATGCGCTGTGCCTCGTGACGAAGTCGCACACGACGGATCTGCACGCCATGACGTTTGGCGATCCGGCACCGGCCTGGGCAGCCGCGGCGGACGTATCGGCGCAGGCACACATCCGCTACCTCGCCGCCCCGGTGCGGCGAGTGCTCTCGCTCGTCCCGGCCAAGTACAGCGACATGTGGACTGGCGCCAAGGGCTTCTACAAGGTCGAGCCCGTCGTGGCTGACGGCGGGCAGGTCGTGCTCTATGCGCCGCACATCAAGGAGATCGCCGTCACGCATCCGGCGATCGCCGAGATCGGATATCACTGCCGCGAGTACTTCGTGAAACAGTGGGACCGCTTCCGCCATCAGCACTGGAGTGATCTCGCCCACTCCACCCACCTGCGCGGCGCCGGAAGGTGGGACGAGGTCAACGGCGAGCGGGACCGGGTGACGGTCACCCTCGCGACGGGCATCCCCGAGGCGCTGACCCGCGCCGTCAACCTCGACTATCTCGACCATGCGGAGGTCGATCCCGTCGCGTGGGCCGCGGCCGAGGACACACTCGTCGTACGCGACGCCGGCGAAGACCTGTACCGCCTGGGCTAGGAGCCGGCCCGGGTCTGCCGGCAGCGCGCTCTATCGCCGGGCATTGCGGAATGACGGCGGGGCATAACTGGGCATATCGTATCTATTGACAACGTTCGTTGGAAAAGCATACGGACTAATAGATCACGGGTGTCCGGCCAGATTGGAGACGCGTGCGCGAGTCCAGCATCGAATCGCGCTCGGCCTGACAGCGATCACCTGCTTGCTGTCACCGTTAGTCGTCAGCGGCGCCACCGCCTCCGCCGCTACCTACACCCCACTGCCCGCGCATGTATACGCGCCCTACTACGAGAGCGGTGGGTGGACGCCGGCAAGCCCGCCTGACCATGGGAACCCTTCCCCACCTGGGGATACCTCCCCTTGTGGCGGAAAAGGCTCCCGATCCATTCTCGGTGCACGCACGCCAGACCGGCCGCGCCCTAACGAATGGATCGGACTATGGACAGCTCAGTTGCACGCCGCCTCTCTCTTGTCTCAGCAGCGGGCCTCCTCATTGCGATGTTGGCGGCCTGCTCCGGCGCGGATTTCGGCCATGCGGCCGCGGTGGCTAAGCCGGCCCGCCGGACCGCCACGGCCGTCGCGCCCGCGTCGCCTGCACCGTCAGCGGCCACGCCCGTGCTCGTAGCCGCCGCGTCCGGCTACACCGGGCCGCACTTCAGCACTCCCGCGGCCGCCATGCGCTACCTCACCGGTGCGTACAACCGCGACAACCTCGTCCAGTTGCACGCAGTGACCACGCCACAGGCCTTCAGGCAGCTCACGGCCATGCGATCTGAGGCCGTCAATCTCGAGCTCCAGTCTTGCGTGCCATCCGGGTCCGGGCGCGGCGACTACGTTTGCACCTTCCGGCACGACTACCCGGTCAGCCTGCACAAGTCTGGCCATGGGTCCGCACGGATCCTGGTCGCTCCGGCCGTGAACCCCGGCTGGTACATGTACACGCTCCTCGACTGCGGCTGATCGAGCGGCGGCAAAACCCAGCGGCCCCGTTCCCGGCTGGTTGAGTATCGCTACGCGGAACTGTCCGCGTCGGACAGGTCGCCGCGAGTGGCTTCGGTGCGGACAACCGGCCAGCCGGGCAAGCCGGCCTCGGCGGCGAGCAGCGTCACGACTCGCAATCCCTCGGCAACGGCCTCTGCCGGTCCCGGTGCCTCGATCCTGACCGTCAGGCTCCACCGCGCGGGATCGACGCCCTGACTGACGGTGCCGGTATAGGCCTCGGTGAGCGTCAGGAACCTGGTCACCGCGGCCTCGGCGATCTCGGCCGCGCCGTCAGTCCGGGCCTCGACGCTGACATGCCACCAGTCCATCCGACGTCCCCTGCTAGTCAGTGCTCGTCATAGTGGCCCTCGTGGGCCGCATGCCGGTGTCCGTCATGGACATAGTCCATGTGGTCGCCGTGCGGCACGGCATCGTGGCCGCAGTCTGCTTCGTGGGCGTGGTCATGGCTGGCGTGGGCCACGTGCGGGAGCGAGTGCTCGTCGTAGTGACCCTCGTGGGATGCGTGCGCGTGACCATCGTGGACGTAGTCGGTATGTCCGTCATGCTGGATGCTCGCGTGCCCGCAGCCTGGGCCGTGCTGATGCGCGTGCTCGGCATGTACAGCGTGCGTACTGGCAGTCATGGTCTCCCCATCGTGGTGCCGCGTCGTTGTCGCTTGGGGATTCTGCCCACCACGCGGGCGGGCAGACGAAAGCCGCCGGTGGAAAGTTGGCCCCAGGCCGCTGAGATGCACAGCTGCCTGGCTAGCTACCTGGACAAACGCCACCGAATACCCCCTCGGAAGCCGTAAGGTTGCCTTGGTTCTCGAGCGAGGGCTGGCACCAGGGCGATCCGGTACCGGGGATGTCGCGACGACGGCCACTGCCGTCTTCGTCGGAGGGCGTTGGCTTCATGCGTGGCAAGCAGATACTGCACAAGGCCAGGGTGGCCTGGGTGGACATCACGTGGGTCGTCTTCATCATCTTGAACCTGCTGGCCATGCGCCTGATCCCGGCCTGGCAGACGGTCCCGTTCCTGATCATCTGGGTCACGCTGACAGCCGCCTATGGCTTCCGGCTCTGGCGGGTCGGGTCGACGATCCTGACCGTGTCGGTCGTCACCCTGGCCACCGGCGGCCTCATCGGCTACCAGGTGCTCCGGGGGAAGCAGGACGCCGACTACCTGGCGGAAGTCCCGTTGCTCGCGATCTTGTTCGTCGTCATGGTCTGGCACTCGCGGCGGCGAATGGCGGCGCTGGAAGAGATGCGGCGCGTCTCCGAGCACAATCTCCGGCTGCTCGCCCAGCAGCGCCAGTTCCTGCAGGACGCCTCGCACGAACTCGGGACGCCGTTGACGATCGCGCTCGGGCACGCTGAGCTGATCAAGAACGCGACGGCCGATCACGCCATTGAGAAGGACGCCCGCGTGGCCGTCGAGCAGCTGCTCCGGATGCGCCGGCTGACCAGCCGGATGCTGCTGCTGGCAGCCATGGAGGGCCCGGACTTCGTGCATCTGGCGCCGGTGAACGTCGAGGAGGTCCTTGTCGAGACGCTCGACCGGTGGCACCACGTGCCGAGGCGCTGGTCAGTAAGCGCCCTGGTCGAGGCGCAGGTAGAGGCCGACGGCGACCGACTCAGCCTGGCGCTCGACGCCTTGATGGAAAACGCGGTGCACTACACCGACACCGGTGACCAGATCGACGTGAGCGCGCGGCGTGACGGCGACACCATCATCCTGGCCGTCCGGGACTCTGGCCCAGGGATCCCCGCAACGGAGGTAGACCGGATATTCGGCCGGTTCGCCCGGGTCGACGCCGGGGGCCGCAAAACTGACGGATTCGGGCTCGGCCTGCCGATCGTGAAGGCGATCGCCGAGGCGCACCAGGGTTCGGTGCAGGTATCTAGCGCCGTTGGCCGCGGCTCCGTCTTCGAGCTCCGCCTGCCGGTAGCCGATTCCGCGGTCGGTGCGAGGCGGCAGCTGACCCCGCGGGCCGTGTAATCCAGAGCGGCGGGGTATCGGTAGCAGTATGACGCCGCCGCGAATCCTGGTTGGTACGTGCTCGTGGACAGACAAGACGCTGACCAGCGAGACCGACTGGTATCCCAAGAGGTCGATGTCAGCGGCCGACCGCCTGAAGTTCTATGCCTCGCGATTCCCTATCGCCGAGGCGGACAGCACCTACTACTTCCCGCCCAGTCCCGACCTGGCCCGCGGCTGGGCCGAGCGGACGCCCGCCGACTTCACCATGAACGTCAAGGCGTACTCGCTGCTGACGGGTCACCCAGCGCGCCCCGACTCGCTGTGGCCCGACGTGCGCGACGCCATCAAGCCTGAATTCGCGGGCAAGCGCAACGTCTACTCGTCGCACCTCGATCCTGACGCGATCGAGGAAGCCTGGCGGCGCTTCGAGCTCGCGCTGCGGCCGCTGCGGACCGCCGGCAAACTCGGTGCTGTCCTGCTGCAGTACCCGGAGTGGTTCACCGCCAAGAAGGCGAACCGGGAGGAGCTAGCCGCCGTCCGCCGGCGCTGGCCTGAGGTGCCAGTCTGCGTCGAGTTCCGATCCCCCACCTGGCTCAGCACGGAAGATGACCGGGACCGAACCCTCCGTACTCTCCATGACCTGCGGCTGGCGCTGGTGGTCGTGGATGCGCCGCGCGTGGCCAAGCTGCCGACCGTCGCCGAAGTGACCGACCCGGGCCTCGCCGTGGTCCGCTTCCATGGCCGCAACGATGACACCTGGAAGAAGCCTGGCACCACGGCTGCCGAGCGCTTCGACTATCTGTACTCGCGACCGCAGCTGCGGGCATGGATCCCCAGGATCGATGACCTGGCCGAGCGGGCCGAAACTGTCCACGCCCTGATGAACAACTGTTACCGGGACAAGGGCGTGCGCAACGCAGCCGACCTGATCGCGCTCCTTGGCGACTCCGGCTAGAGTGACTGGCCATTCCCCAGCGGCTGAGGAGTGCTCATGCGCCACGGCGTCGTCCTGTTCACCAGCGACCGCGGCATCACCCCGGCCATGGCAGCGCAGGCTGCTGAGGAAGCCGGCTTCGATTGCTTCTACGTGCCTGAGCACACCCACATCCCGGTCCGGCGTGATGCGATGCACCCAGGCACGGGCACGGCAGAGCTGCCCGACGATCGCTACGTGCGCACTCTCGATCCGTGGGTGTCGCTCGCCATGGCGGCGGCCGTAACGTCAACCATCAGGCTTGGCACCGCGGTTGCGCTGCCAGCCGAGCACGACCCCATCACGCTGGCGAAAACCATCGCGACGCTCGACCACTTGTCCGGCGGCCGGGTGGTACTCGGTGCCGGATTCGGCTGGAACACCGACGAGCTGGCCGATCACGGCGTACCGGCGGGCAGGCGGCGCACGGTGCTGCACGAGTACCTCGAAGCGATGCAGGCCCTGTGGTCGGACGAAGAAGCCAGCTATGACGGGCAGCACATCAGGTTCGGCGCCTCGTGGGCCTGGCCGAAGCCCGTGCAGCAGCCGCGGATACCCATCATCATCGGCGCGGGCGGGAACGACCGGACGTTCGCCTGGATCGCCAGGGCAGCCGACGGCTGGCTGACCACGCCCGGCGAGACCGATCTCGACGCCAAGGTGACGCAACTGCGTCAGGCCTGGCAGGAGGCCGGCCGGGCCGGATTCCCGCAAGTGCGCGTCCTGGCTGGGAAGCCAGACCCGGACCAGCTCGCGCGCTGGGCCGACATCGGCGTCACCGACGTCGCGTTCGGCATGCCGGACCGGAGCGCCGACGAAGTGGTCGCCTACCTCCGCAGGCTCGCGGGCAGGCTGGGCCTGGTCGGCGCCCCGGCCGCGTAACCGAAACGGCCGCTCGGCTGCAGTTTCCAGCTGTTCAGGCGACCTCACCTGATCGTGCCGGCTGGGCTCGGGTGGCGCTGACGTTCTCCGATGTCCACCGGGCGCCCGCGGCTCCGCCCGAACAGCCAGAGGAGCACAGCGGCGACGACAAGTACGAACCCGACGCACAGGCAGATGATCGGCACCGTCACGCCCCACGTCGAGATGGTCGTGCTGCCGTCCTTGGCATCGTTGACCGCTTGCGTGACGCTTCCCGGGCTGGCGTGATACGTGTCCGAGAGGATCGGGAAGATCGGGATGAGCGTGCCGTTGGGCAGGGCGATGTTGCCCGTCTCGACCTCGTTATTGGAGAGGTTGATGACGAGTCCGGTGTTCGGGTCTACCCAGTAGGTGTTCGTGGCCTGGTAGGTGTACTTCACCGGGATGGCGGTCGCGCCCGGGAACGCCCTCCCCAGGGCAGCAATGTCAGCCGCCGGAATGAGCCCGGCCGCGCTGATGCGCGCAAGCAGCGCCGTCGGCAAGGCCTTCGGCAAGTGGCCTGTCACCTGCGTTTCCGTGATCACCGTCGGCCGGACGATGGCCTGGTATTCGTAGGTATTGATGCCGCCCTGCGTCTGCTGCTTCACATACTTTAGCGGCGTCGTCGTGTGGGTGAGCGGGACCCATCCGGTGTAGTTCTGCTTCTTCGCGCCCAGCGGCCAGCTGACCACCAAGCCCGTGGCCGGCGTCACGCTCCAGTTGCTCGGGTGACTCCTCGTCGCCATAAGCGTCGAGCGGTCGAGCGCGTAGTTATTGATGGTCTTGCTGACTGGCGACCCCGCCGCCGTAATCGTCCTGGTGTCCTGATATTGCCCGGTGTTGCCCGAGGTCTGGAGCACCTTGACGTGATCGGTCAGGGTCGCGGGCAGGCCTGTCTTGACGGCGGCGGCCAGGTTGCCGGTGGCGAGCGCGCTGGGAACAACCAGGCTGCGGATCGTCCCGGTATACGTTCGCGTCTTGTTGTAGTCGCTGGGCGTGCGTGCGATGAACGCCGGGGTAATCCACCATGCCAGCAGTGCGGCGGCGAGCAGAAGGATCAGTCCGATCGCTCCGCTGGCGATCGCGGCCTTGCGCATAACGGCTCCAAGCGTGCAGATGCCGCCCAGGCCTCCCCGTTGTCGGCGCCTGCGGCAGGCGGCATACGTCGCCTTAACTCTTGCCAGACTTCTGCTCCTGCGGCCTCCCCCGTTCCGGGTGATCTGCGTCAGCCGGCTGGGCGCTGACCGGGCTGTCAGCTGATGCAAAGGTCAGTTCTGGATCGCCAGGCCGGTGGCCGGGTCGAAGAAATGCAACCGGGTAGTCTCCACGTGAACCTTGGCGATCTGGCCTTCGGCCAGGGCGGTTTGCGGGTCCATGCGGGCCACCAGCGTCGCGAGCGACGTGACATCCGGCGCCGCGGCGTCGTCGTGATGGGCGGCCGAGCCGATCCCGCAATGAATCTGCACATCGGAGCCGAGTTCCTCGCGCAGCCGTACCGGCAGCTCGAGCACCGACGC
Organism: Streptosporangiaceae bacterium; assembly: GCA_035472835.1. GTDB lineage: Bacteria > Actinomycetota > Actinomycetes > Streptosporangiales > Streptosporangiaceae > JAJYUU01. The sequence continues at coordinate 24,718 of DATIOU010000053.1, forward strand.
GGCGTCGACATCGCGCTTGAGCGCGGCATCAGACAGATGCTCAGGCCGCACGCCGAGCACGACGTCCCGGCCGAGGTATCTCTGCAAGCCCGAGCGCCCGCCGGTTACCTGCGCCTGGATGCCCAGCCGATGGCCGCCGAAGATCACTTGCGGGCCACCGTGGCCGTCTGCTCCCCGCTCGAGCTTCGCATCGAGCAGGTTCATTGGCGGGGATCCGATGAAGCCCGCGACGAACAGGTTCGCCGGGTTCCGGTAAAGCTCTTGCGGCGACGCGATCTGCTGTAGCACTCCGTGCTGGAGAACGGCGACGCGACTGCCCAGCGTCATCGCTTCCGTCTGATCGTGGGTGACGTAGATAGTCGTCGTGCCGAGGGAGCGCTGGAGCTGGGCGATCTCCGCCCGCATCTGGACGCGCAGCTTGGCGTCGAGGTTCGATAGCGGCTCGTCCATCAGGAATGCGCGGGGCTGGCGCACGATAGCGCGGCCCATCGCCACCCGCTGGCGCTGGCCGCCCGATAGCTGTCGCGGCCTGCGGTCCAGGTACGGCTCGAGCTCGAGGATCCGCGCCGCCTCGTCGACGCGCTTCTTGACCTCAGCCTTCGAGACAGCCTTGCGGTACTTAAGGCTGAAGGCCATGTTGTCGTAGACCGACAGGTGCGGGTACAGGGCGTAGCCCTGGAACACCATGGCGATATCCCGGTGACGTGGCTCCACGTCGTTGACGCGACGGTCGTCTATGTAGATGGTGCCGGAGGTGACCTCCTCCAGCCCGGCGACCATCCGGAGGGCAGTCGTTTTGCCGCAGCCCGACGGCCCGACCAGGACGAGCAGCTCACCGTCGGCAACATCCAGGTCCAGCGCCGTGACGGCGGTCGTGCCGCCGGGGAACTTCTTGGAGACCGCGTCGAGCACGATCCGGGCCATGTGGTTGCTCCTATCCGGCGTAACAGTTCGGTGCCTGCCCGCGTGCATCAGGGCGGGAACGCAGGAGGTGGCCGGCGAGTGGCTCGGCCGCGCGCCGCGGCGCTGGCAAGCCCTCCCAGGCGGTCGTGAGATACAGCTCGGCCAGGTCCGGGCCGCCGAAGCCAGGGCACGTCGGTCGGCTGACCGGCACCGGATACAGGCCGAGCAGCTCGCCATCGGCGGAGTACCGCCGCACGCAGCCGCCATCCCACATGGCGATCCAGAGGCACCCATCGACGTCCACGACAAGGCCATCGGCCACGCCCTCGCCAGGCGCGAACCGGATCAGGTCCCGCTCGTCGTCGAGCGTGCCGGCGGCCTGATCGAAGCTAAACGCGCGGACCCTCGAGGCCGGCTCACCCGAGTCGGTGTAGTAGAAGGTGGCCGCGTCCGGGCTCCAGGCCAGGCCATTCGACTCGGTCACGGCGGCGAGCACCTCGGTGACCAAGCCGTCGGGGTCTAGCCGGTACAGCGCCCCGGTCCCGGCCCGGCCATCGGTGGCCGCGGTGCCGGCCCAGAAGCGGCCGGCCGGGTCACACGCGCCGTCATTGAACCGTACGTTCGCCGGCATGCGCGCCGGGACCAGAGGCGGGCCGTCTGCGGCGCCATCGGCAGCGACGAGCCGGAACCCGTCGCCGGCAGCGAGCACGTAACCGCCGCCGGCACGCGGTGCGGCCGCGCCCACCGGAACTCCCGCGCCTGCGATCACGCAATCACCAGCGTCGGCCGTGACCAAGTGCAGCAAGCCGGCGTTGATGTCGACCCAGAGCAGGCCGTTGGTGTTCGCGTCCCACACCGGTCGTTCACCGAGCTCGGCGCCGGCTGCCGCGACCACCTCCCACGTAAGCTGCTGGTCGGTCACTTGCCCATGCCCAGGGTCAGGCCTCTGATCAGGTAGCGCTGGAAGATCAGGTAAACGATGATCGCCGGGATAGCGCTGACGAGCGACCCGGCCATCAGCGGCGGGATACCGGTGGTACGACCGGACGAAAGTACTGCGAGGCCGACCGTGATGGTCCGGTCCCCGGTCGGCAGGAACAGGTATCCCACTAGCAGGTCGTCCCAGATCTGAATGAACTGCAAGACGGTAACGGTCGCGATCGCCGGGAGCGACAAGGGCAGCGCGATCCGTAGGAACGTCCGCTCGTAGCTGAGGCCGTCCATCACGGCCGCCTCGATCAGCTCGTCGGAGATCCCCCGGTAGAAGGTCGCCATCAAGAACGTGGCAAACGGCGCACCGAGCGCCGCGTAGACCAGCACCGCACCGGCGTAGTTGCTCGTCAGGCTGAACTTCGCCAGGTTCACGTACTCGGGAATAATGATCGACTGCAGCGGCACCATCATCGCCGCGACGATGAGCAGGAAGACAAGCCCGCTCCCCCGGTACCGCAACTTGGCGAACGCGAAGCCCGCAGTCGTTGCGACGACGAGGATGATGGCGATCGCGGCAACGCACACGATGGTGGAGCTGACCAGCTGATGCACAACGGGCAGATCGTTGAATAGCTGTTTCCAGCCCGCAAGGGAGTGGCCGCTCTGGCGGTCGAACTGCGCCTGGTTGCGGAACGAGTTATCGCCCATGTACCAGAACGGGTAGAACATGACGATCGCGATTAGGACCATGATCGTGAAGATCGCGGTGGCGGTTACCCGGCGCCGGAACCGGGCCGACTGCCAGCGGCTGACAGGCGTCGCCGGCGCGCTTGGCGCACTTGCCGCCTCGGCCGGGCGCGCAGATGCGGTGGCCATGACTACCAGCCCTCCCCGTCCTGTGACCTGATGAGCCGCAGCTGACCAATCCCGACGATGATCATGATGACGAACAGGATGATGCCGTACAGGGCGCCGATCCCGAACTGACCCTGGGCGAATCCGGCCTGGTAGACGAAGAATTCCAGCGTGGTGGTGCCCAGGCCGGGCCCGCCGCCCGTCATCACGAAGATCAAGCTGAACAACGCCGAGAACGCGCTGATGACGGTGATGACGAACGCGAATTGAATGAACCTCGTCAGCAGCGGCAGCGTCACGCGGAAGAAGATTTGCCGACGGCTGAGGCCGTCCACGCGCGCCGCCTCAAGCAGCGTCGGGTCGAGTGTCGCCATCCCCGTCAGGAAGATGATCGTGTTCGTGCCGATCATGGACCAGATGAATGTGATGGCCAGCGCAGCCAGCGCGTTGTACTCGGAGGCCAGCATGTCGGTGTGGACCGAGCCGAGGCCGACGTCGGCCAGCAGATGATTCAGCATCCCGTTCGCCGCAAAGAACTCCAGTGCCACCATGCCGATGACGACCCAGGAGATCGCCGTCGGCAGGAAGTAGACGGACCGGAAGAACCGCCAGCCCCGGACGTGCTCATGCAGCAGCGCCGCGATGATCAGCGGGATGCCGATGGCGAGCGGTACAGCCAGTAGCAGCAGCGCGTTGTTCTCCAGCACGCGGTGCACGATCGGGTCGCTCAGCGCGGTCGCGTAGGCGCTCGGCCCGATCCAGACGGGCGCCGAGTAGCCATTCCACGTCGTCATGGAGTAGCGGATCGCCTGCACGATCGGGGCCCACAGCAGGGCGCCGACGAGCAGGATCGCTGGCACGGACAGCAGCAGGCCGGCGAGCCGGCGCTTGCGGGCTAGCCGGCCGTGCCGAGGGCGCCGGACCGGCGGGTCGGCGATGAGACTCACGAGCGGACTCCGGTGGTCAGTGGGCCAGTAGCGTCGCCTGCGGCCGGACGCGCCTGCGTATCGCAAGCGCGCCCGGCCCGGCCAGTGTTCGCGGGATTACGGGAACGTGTTGCCGCGCTGGCTGGCGGGCAATTGCTGGAGCGTGGTCTGCATATCTTGCAGCGCCTTGGCGATCGACTCGCTGCCGTTCAGCACTGAGGGCAGGAACTTCGATCCAATGTTGACGACGTTGCCTTGCACGACATTGTCGAGCATCGGATACGCGGTCATGCCGCCGTGACTGACGAAGTTCAGCATCTCCTGGTTGACCGAGTTCGTGGTCGAAGTGCCGTTGATGGCCGGGATCAGGCCGGCCGCGTTGATGATCGCCGCGGCCTGCTTCGTGGTCATGAAGGTCAGGAACTCGGCGGCCTGGGCCTTGTGCGGCGAGTAGCTCATCATCGAGATGCCGTCACCGGCGAAGTCGACGACGCCCTTGATCGGCGTGCTGGAGAACGGCGGGACGAACGCCGCGACGTTGCTGCCGAGCGCGCTGGTGAACTTCTGCGTGTCCCAGGTGCCGTCCACCATCATGGCGGCCTTGCCCGACTCGAACTGGCCGAGGTTGGTGGTGTTGGTGACGACGTCTGAGTTCGTGCAGCCGGCGCTGTGCAGCTTCACCCAGTTCGAGAGCTGCCCGCTGATCGCCGGCGACGTCCACGGGGTCGAGCCGCTGTACAGGCCTTGCCACTGCGGCACTGTGTATGCGCCGATCATCATGTAGCTCATGTCGTACCAGGGGTAGAACGTCGCGCCGAGCGGCTGGCCGCCATTGCCGTAGACAATCGGGGTGTAGCCGGCCTTCTTCAGCTTCGTGCACGCGGCGTAAAGCTCCGACCAGTCAGTCGGCACCGACGTCACCCCGGCCTTGGCGAAGTCGGCCTTGTTGTAGAAGCCGATGTAGAACTGGTTCTCCAGCGGTATCACATACGGACCGTTGGCCGGGTCAAAGCTGTCCGACGTCCACTTCAGCGCGTTCGGGTCGACCTGCGCAAGTGCTGACGCGGACACGTAGCCCTTCAGGTTTTGCAGGAAGCCCTTGTACTGGAGCGTGAACAGGCCGGTCCACATCACTGCGAGGTCAGGGCCGTTGTGCGAGATGGCCTTGGCCTGCAGAAGCGCGAAGTAGTTGGTGGCCGGCTGGCTTACCACGTTGACAGTAATGTTCGGGTGCAGCCGGTGGAACGCCTTGGCCAGGTTGACCAGCGCTGTCGCATTCTGCTCAGTGCCATAGTTGTGCCAGATCGTCAGCGTCACCGGCGCGTTGCTGGCACCCGAGCCCCCATTGCCGGAGCCGCTGCCGCACCCTGCGGCGAGCAGCGCGGCGGCAGCAGCGGCTGCTGCAATCCTCCATCGCCTCACGGTTCTCTCCCCTCTCACGCGGACTGCTCTCATGAACGGCCCACTGTCGGTTCCACAAAGGTCCGGTGCGCCGGCGTCGGCGCCCGGAGGAAGTCCAGGTCGCATCCTTCGGGGGCCTGCAGGACGTGGTTGGCGTAGAGGGCCGGCCACCCGCGCAGGTGCTTGGCTGGCGGCGGCGCCCATTCGGCCCGGCGGCGGTCCAGCTCGGCCGCACTGACCTCGACGTCGATCGTTCCGGCGGCGACATCCAAGGTGATGACGTCGCCGTCGCGGACTAGGCCCAGAGGTCCGCCGACCGCGGCTTCCGGCGCCACGTGCAGCACGACCGTGCCGAAACTAGTGCCGCTCATGCGCGAGTCCGTGACGCGCACCATGTCCGTCACGCCGGCCCGGACGAGCCGGGCCGGGATCGGGATCATGCCCCACTCGGGCATGCCGGGGACGCCGACCGGACCGCAACCCGCCAGCACCAGGACCGTCTCCGGTGTGACTGGCAGCGCCGGATCGTCAATGCGGGCCCGCATGTCGTCGTAGCTGCTGAAGACGATGGCGGGACCACCGTGCCGCAGCAGTTCCGGTGTCGCCGCGGACGTCTTGATAATTGCTCCGTCGGGCGCCAGCGAGCCGCGGACCACGCCGAAAGCGCCGCCCTGCCGCAGCGGTGCGGTCGCGGGCCGGATAGCGCCACTGGCCGGGATGGCCGTGTCGATGACGTCGCCGATGCAGTGCCCGCTGACGGTCAGCGCGCCCGTTTTCACGTTGCCGACAAGCTCGCGGAGGAGCGTCGGCACGCCGCCGGCGTTGTCGAAGTCCGCCATGAGGCCGGTCCCGGTCGGCTCGACGTCCGCCAGCACCGGCACGGTCGCGCCGAGCGCGCCGATCTCTTCGAGCGGGAACGGCACGCCCGCCCGGCCCGCCATTGCCGCCAGGTGGATGACCGCGTTGGTCGAGCCGCCGATCGCGTGGAGCGCGACGATCGCGTTCGCGAATGCGTCGGCCGTCAGGATCGACTGGGGCCGCAAATCCTGACGCACCGCGGCGACCGCGAGCCGTCCCGCTTGGCGGGCAGCCACCCGACCCCGTTCCTGGCCCGCCGGGATCGTGGCCGCGCCGGGCACCATGAGACCCAGGACCTCAGCCAGCACGGCCATCGTGGACGCCGTGCCCATCGTGTTGCATGCGCCCTGGCCGCAGCTCAGGCACTGCTCGAAGGCAGCCCAGGCGGCGGCGTCGAGCCGGCCGGCGCGGCGCTCGTCCCACATTCGCCATAGCGCGGTCCCGGTGCCGGCTGGCTGCCCGCGGAACTGCGCGACCGGCCGGGATCCGCCGGTTACCAGCACGGTCGGGACGTTTGCGCTGATCGCGCCCATTAGCGCGCCCGGGACGCTCTTGTCGCAGTTGGCGAGCACGACCAGCCCGTCCAGCGGGTTGGCCCGCACCATCTCTTCGACTTCGATGGCCAGCAGGTTGCGGTACAGCATGGCGCTCGGCTTCATCAAGTCCTCGCCGAGCGAGATCGTGCCGAACTCCGCGCCGATGCCGCCAGCCTCCTGGATGCCCGCCTTCACCTCGACAGCCAGGTCTCGCAGCGGCAGATTGCACGGGTTCAGATCGCTGAGCGAGTTTGCGATGCCGATCACCGGCCGGTCGCCGGCCCGGCTGACTGGCAGGCCAGCGCTCGCGAGCGCGACCCGGTGCTCGAGCGCGACCTCGTCGTCACCGGTGACCCAGGCCTGACTGCGCAGCTGCCCGGCAGGCACGGAGTCAGCCGCCGGCCCTGTCACCGGACCGGCTCCGGTACGCCGAGCCCGGGTGCACCACCGCTGGACTGCGTCAGCTTCGCGCCGCTGCGCGCGATCCACTCGAGCGCGATCTGGGCGCGCCGTACTTTCTCTCTCGCGATGGCCGCCGCGTCGTCGATGATGTGGAGCCCGCTCGGGTACAGCGGCCGCGAGTTGCGCAGCCCGAACTTCACGTACATCGGGGCCGCCACCGTGATCAGGTCGGCTGCCTCGTGCCCGCGCACGACACCGCCCATCGCATCCGGCGTCTCGACATAGAGGTCGATCGGCAGCGAGCTGGCCGAGCGCATCTCCGCTAGTTGACCCAAGGTGAGGTCAGAGGGGACGTTGACGGTCGACGCACCGAGGCGCTCAAGGACGCCGAAGGCCAGCGGGTTGGATGGCGCCAGCACCGCCGAAACTTTCCACACGATCGACGCTGGCAGCTGTCCCGCCGCTTGCAGCTCGCTCACCAGCTGCAGCAGCCCTAGGTCGGCGATGAGGAAGCCGCGGATGCCCTGCTCAGCCGCGCGCAAGATGTCCTCGACCGCATACCTGAGCTGCCGGGTGCCACGCAGGCGGCCGGCGAGCACGCCGCCGTCCGCGGACGCCGCCGCGCGGCCGATGTCCCACTCCTCCCGCGGCCCGACGAACAGCGACACCTCGATGCCGTTGTCGGCCGCGATCCGGGCGAGCTCCGCCAGCTCAGCCTCGGAATGCAGCATGGCGCCGCTGCCCTGCGAGACCCGGTTGACCGTGACACCACGCGCGGCGGCCTCGGCGACCACAGCCCGCAGCACGGCCGGTCCTTCACAGCTCGGGATCTCGACCCGGAAATGAGCACCGTCGGGGAACCGGGCTTCGCTTGCCGGCGCCTCGGGCTCCCCTGCCAGTCCGCGGTCGGCCAGCACGCCGGCCCCCGTCAGGGTCTGGGCCTGCGATCCATCGGTCACGTACCGACCTCCAGTACAGCGGGGCGCGGCGACGGCCGGCCGTGGTCAGGTTCGGCCGGCCACCCCGGCGCGTGCGTCACGGCCGTAAGCTCCCCGGCTCTGGTCACCTGGTAGGTGTCTTCGACCTTGGCGCCACCTGGCAGGCTCGGGTTCCAGGCGAGTGCGTGCCCGGCTGCGATCGGCTGCTCGTACCAGCGCGAGCCGGTCTGCCCGGGTGCGAGCTCGAACTCGCGCTGGGCAAAGCCGATGGGGCCGCCTTGATAGTGGCCGGCCCACTCACCACGGGCGCCAGCGTCGGCATAGGCGGCGTCGAGCGCGGCGAGTGCATCGCCGTAAGTAGCGCCGACCCGACTGGCCGACAAGACAGCGTCGTCAATAGCGAGCACGCGCTGGCGCAGGCCGGCGTGTGCAGCGTCAAGCGGTGCCGCGGTCGCGAACCGGGTAGCGGCGACGTGCAGCCCGGCTCGCCTCGCCACCACGACGGCCATCACGAGGCGGCGGACCGGCGCGCCCACGGCCATCGGGTGGCGGTAACGGTCCAGGCGGTCATCGCCGCCGACGATCAGCACGGGAGCATCGGTGCCGGTCGCCTCCAGCGCAGCCGAACACCGGGCCTGGATGTCCAGATCACGCTCGCCAGGCCGCCAGCCAGTGAGTGCGAGCTGCAGCGCCGCCGCCGCGTCGCGTCCGAGCTCGGCGAGGTCGGCCTGCTCCGGCGCGGACAGCGCGAGCCGCAGCGCAACGACGTCGTCGGTTGCGTCGATCCCGAACGCCGCGTGGCCGTCGGCGGCTAGCACGCCTGCGGGCGAACCAGCGGCTTGCTCCGCCGCGGTCACGAACGCACCCGCGTTCTGCCACGGGACGGACAGCAGCTCCGCGAACCCATGCGCGGCCGGATCGTACTCATCCCGGATCCGGTCCGCTTCCACATTGGTGGTGATCAGCACCGCGCCGGCGGGCGTGAAGACAGCCCACACCAGATCGGTAGCGGCGGTGCGATCAACCGGCGGCGCGACTCCGCCGCAGGCCCAGGCGACTGCGGGCGGGCCGGTCAGCACCAAGCCGCCAGCGCGCTCCCCCAGACTCATCGCGCCTGCAGCGAGCCACGCATCGATACGCTGCGCGGCCGCCCGAGCGCGTGCCACGCTTCGCCGCCGTCGTTCGGCTGTACCGAACGGCGTTGTGTGATATAGAATCACGCTGGCAACGAAACCGGACATCAGCAGCCATGTCAAGGTTCGTTATCAGTTCCTGACATAGCGTTCGGTTAGACCGAACACAAGCGAAAGGTCAGGCCTTGCCGCCACACGCGGGTAACCGAGACGCGGATAACACAGATGTCGAGAGCGCTCCAGCGCCGGAAGACGCCGCAGGCCGGTACACGGTCCGCAGCGTCGCCAGGGCGATGCGGCTGGTGCAGATCGTCGCGGACGGACCGGCGGAGGGCCTGTCGCTCAGCGACCTGGCCAGGGCAATCGGCACGTCCAAGAGCACGACTCTCGCGCTGGCCCGGACGCTGGCCGCGTTCGGGATGCTACGCGACAGCAAGCCAGGCCCCCGCTACGCGCTCGGCACCGCTGCGATCAGGCTGGGCGACATCGCGCGCGGGCAGCTTCCGCTTGGCGAGCTGAGCCGCCCGCTCCTTACCGAGCTGGCCGACCTGACGAAGATGACCTCGCGGCTGGCCATCTGCGACGACGGGTTCCCAGTCTTCATCGAGCGCGTCGACGGGCCTGGCAGCGTCCGCTTCCACACCCCGCTTGGACAGCGCGAGATGCCGCACGCATCGGCGGCCGGGAAGGCGATCCTGGCAACCATGACCGAGCAGCAGGTACGTGAGCTATGCGCGCTGACGGGCCTGCGCCGCCGGACAAGCCACACCATCACCGACGTCGACTCGCTGCTGGCGAACCTGAAGCTGGTCCGCCGCAACGGATTCGCGATCGACGACGAAGAAGACGCCGAAGGCATTTTCTGCCTGGGCGCGGCTATCTTCGGCCACGACGGCGCCGTGGCCGGCGCCGTCAGTGTCACCGGGATCAAGGGTGACCTGCCCGCGTGGCGCATCAACGAGCTGGGCCAGGCAGTCCGGCACGCGGCCGACAGGGTCAGCGAGATACTCGGCGGCCCGCGATACTCCGATCCGTCTGGGTCGGACAGCGCATGACCGGCATCGAGCGCGCGCTGATCGTCATCCGGCCGGGCGAGGTCGAGCTAGCCGATCGCCCAGCGCCACTTGCGACGTCAGGAGAGACGATGGTGCGGCCTGACCTGGTCGGCCTCTGCGGCACCGACCTTGAGATCATCTCCGGTCAGGTCGATCCGGCGTTCGTTCGCTACCCGATCGGCCTCGGCCACGAGTGGACCGGCATCATCACCGGCGCTTCGCCGCATGCAGGCGCACGAGTCGTCGTGGAGGGCATCGTGGCGTGCGGCCACTGCGCCCGATGCGCCGCCGGCGAGACCAACCTGTGCGAGACCTATGACGAGTTCGGGTTTACGCGCGACGGCGCCGCCGCCGGCCTGGTCGTCGTGCCGGCCCCACTCGTGCATCGGATCGCGGCTGGCGTAGCCGCCGAGGACGCGGTGCTTACCGAGCCGGCCGCGGTCGTTTACCGGGGTCTGACCAGGGCTTCGGTGACCCCCGGTGACCGAGTGCTGGTCGTCGGGGACGGCACCATCGCGCTGCTGACGGCCTACCTGGTCAGGCTCTGGTCGCCGGGCGAGGTTGTCTTGCTCGGCCGCCGCGAGGCACAGGCAGACCTGGCCATGCGCGCTGGCGCCGCCCGCTTCGCAACGTCACCGGGCGCTGTGGGCACGAAATATGACGTCGTAGTCGAGGCAGCGGGCAGCGTCGAGGCAGCGGCCACCGCGGTCGCGGCGGCGCGGCGCGGCGGGACCGTACTGCTGCTTGGCCTGCCCCCGCACGGCGAGACTGTCGCGCTCGGTGTGGATGACACGGTCAACAATGACCTGGCCATCCTCGGCAGCTTCGCCTACACGGCCCGGGCCTGGCGCGAGGTCGTGCGCCTCCTGAACGCGGGCTTGATCACGCCGGGATTCTTGGTCACGCACCGGTTCGGCCTGGCCGACTGGGAACGGGCGATCGCGTGCCTGCGCGGCGGGAATGGGCCCAGGGGCAAGGTGCTGCTGGATGTCAGCGACGGCAGCTAACGAAGAAAGGCCGCTACGCGATGACCTTCACGAGCGTGAACCCGCACGACCCAGCCGACATCCTCGGCGAGTGGCAGACGGCCAGCACGGCCGAGGCCGCGGCGACGGTCGACCGGGCCGTCAAGGCGGCCGCGCGCTGGCGGGAGACACCTGGGCCAGCCAGGGCGAAGGCGCTGTCCGACGCCGCGACCGCACTAGAGCAGCGGTCAGCTGCGGTCACCGACCTGGTTGTCCGTGAAGTCGGCAAGCCCGTGTCCGAAGCGCGCGGTGAGGTGGCCCGCGGGGTGGCGATCCTGCGGTACTACGCCCAGGCCGCGCTGCTGCCAGATGGCGAAACCATTCCCGCCGCCAGGCCCGATCAGCTGCTGCTGGCGCGCCATTTCCCGGTGGGCGTCGCGGCGCTGCTCACGCCCTGGAACTTCCCGGTCGCGATCCCGCTGTGGAAGGCAGCGCCGAGCCTCGCTTACGGCAACGCAACGATCCTGAAGCCCTCGAGCGCCGCGGCGGCTACTGCTCTGGCGCTCAAGGACATACTCGATGCACACTTCCCGGCGGATGTGTTCCAGGTCTTGCTCGGCGGGGCTTCCGCGGCCGGGGCGCTCATCGAGCACCCAGGGGTCGCAGCCATCTCCTTCACCGGCTCGTCTGAGGTCGGCCGGGACGTCAGCCGCCGGGCGGCGCAGCGGGGCTGCCGGGTCCAGGCCGAGATGGGCGGCCAGAACCCCGCTGTAGTCCTCGCCGACGCCGATCTGGATCGGGCCGCGACGGCGATTGCGTACGCCGCCATGGGCTATGCGGGCCAGAAATGCACGGCGACCAGCCGGGTGATCGTCGAAGATGCCGTCTACCCGCAGTTCCGCGACCGGCTCAGCGCCGCGATCGAGGAACTTCGCGTGCTCGAGCCGGCCGACGAGAAGACGATGGTTGGCCCAGTCATTGACGACAGCGCCCGCGTTTCTGCGCTTACCGCCGTGGCAAGATCCGGCGGCCGCGTGATTACCGGGGGCATCGCGCTCGAGGGGCCTGGCTACTACCTGGCGCCGACGCTGGTCGAGCTCGACCAGCCGACCGGCCCGCTCGCTACCGAGGAAGTCTTCGCGCCGGTCGCTGCGCTGATCCGGGCAGCGTCGGCGGCCGACGCCGTCAGCATCGCCAACGCGGTCCGCTACGGACTCGTCGCGGCCGTATTCACCAGCGACCTCGCCGCGGCCTTGCGAGTGACCGGGCAACTCGAAGCCGGCCTGATCCGGGTCAACGCGCCGACGTCCGGCGTGGACTTCCAGGCACCGTTCGGTGGTGCCAAGGACTCCAGCTACGGCCCGCGGGAACAGGGGCTGGCGGCCCGCGCCTTCTACACCGAGTCGCGCACGATTCTCCTTGTGCCCTGAACGGGCACTGGAGGCCGCTACAGCTTGCTGCTGCCCGCAATCTGGCAGAGCTCTGGCATCCTGGCCGTCGCCAGGGTTGCCACCCAGCGGCTGGCGCCCCACACCGCCACCAGGCCATACGCGGCTGCACACAACGCGAGCACGGGCAACCGGACGGCGCTCGGCACTGATGTCGTCACGTTCACGGCGATTATCACGGGCGCGATGACAATCGGTACACCCAACAGGCTGCCGACGGTCGCAGCGAACGCCTGTCCGCCATGGCCGTCGGCCGCGTTCGGAATCGGGCTGCCGACGCGCTTGACCGCCGGGTAGGCCAGCGACACCGCATAAAGGCTGCTGAGCGCCAGCCCGGCGCCGACGGCGGCCAGTTCAATCGGCAGCGCCAGGAAGCCGTCCAGCGGATGCCCGGCAAACGCCGCCAGGCCGAACGACACGATCACGGTCAGCGGCACGGCGATGACACCAAGCGCCAGGTTCCGGCCGGCGACGTACGCCCGGACGGCACGCAACCCGGTGAGCGCCGACGCTTCGAGCGTGAAAGCCGACCCGGTGACGCCGATCCAGTTGGCGTTGAACACGCTCAGCATCCCGCCGGCCAGGACGGCGCTGAGGAACAGCGCGACGTGGAAGGCCGGCGTCCGGATGGTGCTGACGGACGCGGCGACCATGACGACGGCGAGTATGCACCAGCGGACTATCGCGCTTGGCTCGCGGCGCTGATAGATGAGGTAGCGGCCCGCCACCGTGCCGAGGATGCCCGCCCGCGCGAACGGCAGCGACCGCCCGTGGACTGCTGAAGCCCGCGAGCTGGTATCGACAGATACCAGAGCGCGCCCGAGGGACCGGATCCACAGCCAGCCGATCGCCACGATGATCGCGGCCAGCACCGCGAGCCGCGCCAGGCCGGTACCCAGGTGGCCGATCGATGCGTCATGGATCGCGTGCGCGGCCATGCCGGGCGGCAGCCAGCGCAGCCACCTGTCGATGTTCGCAAACGTTGCCGCCGTGATCTTGCCCTCGGCGGCGAGCCTGGGGACCACTTGGGCGAAGGCTTCGTACAGCGCGAAGAGCGGGATCACGGCGAACGCCGCGAGGTCCGCGCCGCGCCGCGAGCGCAGCAGCCCCGCCAGGCTGGTGGTGATGAGCCTCGCGAAAACAATGCAGAACAGGACCTGAAGCGTCACGGCGACTACCGCGATGAGGACGCCCGCACCGCCGCGTGCGACGCCAATCGTGACCCCGAGCAGGCCGATCACGTTCGCCAGCGGCCACGCGCCGGTGGCAGACGCGGCCAGCAGGCCGACCGCGAGCGGCCGGGTCCGCAGCGGATACATCGCCAGCGTGGCCGGATCCAGCGTGCCGTCCAGGCCGAACGAGATCAGCGGTACGAGGAGCCAGCCGAACGCGAAGACAGTGAAGACGCTAGCGGTCTGCGCGACCGGGGCGCTGCCGCCGCGAAGTGCGGCCAGGACCAGGAACGTGCCGATGGCGACCAGGGCCGCGAACGTCGTGCTGACGATGAAGGACACCTTGGCCCGCCGGGACGCGCGCAGCGCGTTCGTCAGCAGCCTGAGCTTCAGCTGGACAAGGAGCCGAGCCACGACAGGTCCTCCTCGTCGGTCGCCTTCGAGCCGACCAGGTCGATGAACGCCTGTTGGAGCGTCTTGCCGCCTCGCACCTGGTCAGTAGTGCCGGTAGCCACGATCCGGCCCTGATCGATGATCGAGACGTGGTCGCAGACAAGCTCCACTAGTTCCATCACGTGGCTGGAGAACAGGACGGTGGAGCCAGAACTAACGAACCGCGTCAGCAGCCGGCGAATCACGTCGGCCGAGACCGGGTCGACCCCTTCGAGCGGCTCATCCAGGAACAGCGCTGGCGGGTTGTGGATCAGCGCGCACCCGAGCGCGACCTTCTTGCGCATGCCGGTGGAGTAGTCGGCTACCAGGCGCTTGGCGTCGGCGGTCAGGTCCAGCACTTCCAGCAGCTGCGCGGAGCGGGATCGCGCCTCGCTCGCCGGCATGCCGCGCAGCCGGCCGGAGTACTCGAGCAACTCGGCACCGCTGAGCCGGTCGAACAGGCGGGCCTCGGACGGCACTACGCCCATCACGGCCTTGGCCGCCGCGGGATCAGCCCACACGTCAAGGCCATGTACGACGACCTGGCCGCCGTCCGGGCGCAGCAGGCCGGTCATCATCGACAGGGACGTGGTCTTACCGGCCCCGTTCGGGCCAACCAGGCCAGCGAGAGAACCAGCAGCGATCTCGAGATCGATGCCGGCCACTGCTTCCTTTGCGCCGAAGCTCTTGCGGAGCCCGTGCACCGAGATCGCTAGCTCGCTCACGGCCGCCTCCCTGGCAGCGTGGCCGCTGGCTCGGGGGACCAGGCGGTTAGCTGCTCATCTGCCTTCGGCCCGACCGTATCATTGTGATATCACTTTTTCAAGGACGGAGCAGCGGCAGCACCCTGGTGCCGAGAAGCTCGACGCCGGCCTCGTCGAAGAGCCCGTGCGGCGTGCCGAAGTCGACACGGCCCGCACCGGCATCCAGGACTGCACCAGCGAGCGCAGCGACATGCTCGGGAGTGCCGGAGAACGCGAACTTGTCGAGCACATCAGCCGGGATCGCCGCGCCGGCGGCCGCTTCGTCACCGTCCGCGAGCCTAGCCCGGACGTGATCGGCGAGGCCGGCCGGTAGCGCGCTGGCCGGGTCAAGGTCTCCCACCACAGCCAGGTACTGCGCGACCTCGGTTCGCGCGCGGCTGCGGGCGGCGGCACCGTCCTCGGCGACGACGGTGACCGCGCCCGCGACCACCCGGACATCCTCGACGGGCCGCCGCGCGGCCCGGCAGCCGGCGGCGACACGTTCGCGGATGATCCGCACGACCGCCGGGCTGGCAGTGCCACCCACCTTCACCTCGTCGGCGATCTCTCCGCCCAGCGCTGCCGTTTGCGGCCCCCACGCGCCGAGCAGCAGCGGCGGAATGCGCGCTGGCAGCGGATAGCGGAGCCGGATCCCCGGGGCTAGCCCGTAGGCCTCGCCGTGATAGCCGCCGTCGTAGCCAGCTAGCAGTGCGCGCACGATCGCTGCAGTGTCACGCAGATGAGCCAGCGGCTTGGCCTGCGCGACTCCGATCGCGCCGAGCCAGGCACCACGGGCCAGGCCAAGGTAGGCGCGGCCTGGCGCGGCGGCCTCAAGCGCCGCGATCCACCCGGCGATCTCATACGGGTGCTGGGTGTAGGGGTTGAGGCACGCCACCCCGAGCCGGACCCTGGACGTTGCGCGCGCCATCTCGAGCAGTGCCGGCAGCGGCGGCTGGTACAGCAGGTCGGCAAACACGCTGACAACGTCAAAACCGTGCGCCTCGGCGGCGGCGGCCAGCGCGCCGTACGCGCCAGCCGGCTTGTCGGTCTGAAACGCGATGCCGATCTCGGTCGTGGTCACGTGAGGTCCGACGAGCGCATCGCGCGGCGTTCCCCCCGGGTGATGCGCATGACGAGCCGCTCGTCGGGGTCCGGGCAGGCGACGAGCGAGTCCCGCTCCAGCCAGTCGCGCGCAGGCAGCTGCCGCTGCTTCGCCGCGAGCAGTGGCAGCACGGCGGCCAGCGCATAGAGGCAGAAGTGGCGACCCTCAGGTATGCGAAGGCGCGAGCTGTCGGTCAGCTCGATGTAATCGCCGACTGCCAGGCCGCAGACGGAGCGGCCCTCGATCGACTCCACCGTGATTCGCAAGTCGTACAGCTCCATGTCCGGCTCGTCGGCCTGCGATGGCGGCGGCTGCGGGTTGCGATCGGTCATGCGGGCTCCGGCGAGAACTCGCTCAGGACGGGCAGTACCTGGCTGCCGAGCAGCCCGATGGCTGCCACCGGATCTGGCCCGAGAGGTGGCCCGAATGAGAGGTGGCGTGCACCCAGCCGGCTAAGCGCCTCGCACCGGCCGAGTACATCGGCCACGTCGCCGGCAATGCCGAGTGACAGCATTCGCTCGTCGATGAGCTGCGCCGCCGCGCGCCCGGTGTGGGCGAGGCTCGCCGCCTCGGCGAAGTCCTGTGGCGTCAAGCCAGCGCTGGCCAGCATCGGCTCAGAGATCGACGGCCCGTAATAGGCAAGCTTCTCGGCCAGCGCCGTCCTCGCGGCGCTCGGGTCGTCGGAGACCGAGACCCAGAAGCACGCCGGCAGGTCGAAGTCGCGGCTCGCGTGCGCGGCGCCAGCAAGGACCTGCGCACGCGCGCTGGCGTATCTCTCCGGCGGGTAAAGCAGTGGCAGCGCGCCGTCGGCGTGCCGGCCCGCCATCTCCAGCATCCTCGGTCCCATCGCGCCGAGGTAGACGGGGACGGGCGCGGATAGACCGAACCTCAGCACGCTGCCCGCGCCAAACCAGGCCGGGAGCTGTGCGGTGTCGATGTCGTCGTGGCCCAGCAGCGCCCGCAGGCTGACCAGGGCGGACCTTGTGGTGGCGAGCGGGTGCGGCCGGTCGATGCCCGCCCAGCCGAGGAATTGCTCTGAGCCGGCGCCGAGCCCTAGCAGGAACCGGCCGCCGCTGATCTCCTGGAGCGTCGCGGCGATCATAGCCAGCTCGCTGACGTGCACTGAGTAGGGATTCATGACCGCTATGCCGAGTCCGATTCTGCTCGTCCGCGCGGCGAGGGCGCCGACGAGGGCTGGCGCCGAGCGCAGGAACATGTCGTTCGAGACCCACATCTGGTCAAAGCCGGCGCTCTCCGCGCTGATGGCGACGGCGAGCAGGTCGTCGACGCTGAGGTCGTTGTTCACCCGGACCGAGAACCTCATGACGCGACGACCGCCTGTGCCTCGATCTCGACCAGGAAGCCGTCGCCGATGAGCTCAGCGACATACAGCATGGTGCTGGCGGGCCGGACGGCCGCGAACACATCGTGGTGGGCTTGCGCCGCAGCTTCCCAGCTTGCTCCCGGAGCGAGGTAGATGCCAGTGCGCACGACGTCAGCGATCCCGGCGCCTAGCGCCGTCAGCGCGCGCTCGATTCGGCTGAGGCACAGCCGGGCCTGCGCGCCGGTGTCGTCGCGGTGCAGCGCGGCGCCGTCCGGGCCGTGCGCCGTCGTCCCGCTCACGACGATGATGTTGCCGCGGCGGACAGCGCGGCTGTAGCCGGCGGCGTCCTGCCAGCCTGCGTCGTCGGTGAAGCGCTCCTGCGTCACGGCAATTTCCGGGTCACGCGGCGGCCTGCCGTACAACGGCACCGCCTTGCACCACAAGCGAGATCGTGCGGAGCGCCGCGATATCGTCCAGTGGATCCGCCGCGACGGCGACGAAGTCGCCGGCGTAGCCCGGCCGGATCTGGCCGACGCGGTCCTCGATCCCGAGCAGCCGGGCCGCGTTCAGCGACACGCTCTGGAGGCTCAGCAGGGGCGACAAGCCCGCGGCGGCCATGAGCTGGACCTCGTGGACCGCCGCAGGTACCCCGTCGACAAGGTCGCCCGGCGGGATGTCGGTGCCGTTGACCAGCGTGACACCAGCCTGGATGGCGTGCTGGATGCTGGCCAGGTGGTCGGCCGCGGCGGCGAGCGCGTTCTGAATCGTGTGCTCTTCAAACCCGCTGGCGCGCATCCAGGACTCCGATCTGGTGACGCACAGGGTCGGTGTCAGGAAGATCCCCGACTGGGCGAGCAACGCGGCCGTGTCCGCGTCGAGGCGGTAGGTGTGCTCGAAGCAGCGCACGCCCTGGGCCAGCGCCTGCCGGATCGCGGCCGATTCGCCGGAGTGCGCGACCACATACGTGTCATGCTCGGCGGCGGCACGAACGGCGCCGCGGATCTCCTCGTCGGTCATCTCTGGCTGTTCGTAGTGCTCGCCGGCGTTAGCCAGTCCCCCGTTAATGAAGATCTTCACTTGGTCGGCGCCGGCCGCGAGCTCTGCTAGCGCCGCCTCGTAGAACTCCTGCTCCCCCGTGGCGTAGGCGCAGCCGGCCCCCTGACCGTGCCCGCCTTTTGTCGAGATCGCGCGGCCCGCGCCGAGAATGCGCGGCGCGGCGAACCAGCCCCGCTTCAGCGCGGTTCGCAGCAGGAGATCGGCACGATTCTGCTCGTGGACGCACCGGATCGTGGTGATGCCAGCTTGCAGCGCCGCGGTGGCTCTCGTCGCCGCCCGGTAAGCGGTGACGGCCGGGTTCTCCGCCTCGTCGGTGTCGCTGAACGGGAACACCACGGATAGGTGCGTGTGACACGAGATCAGCCCGGGCAGCAGCCAGCGGCCGTTCACGTCGACGACATGATCATCAGGCAGGCCGGGCGGCGGGGCGGCCGCGACCTGGATCACGGTGCCATCAGCCGCCGTCTCGACGGCGCGCCGGCGCAGCTTCTCGCCGGTCAGAACGTCGACCACGTGGGCGTTGACGAACCACACTCGAGCGGACCTCCTGTCTGGGGTCTCAGGCGGCTGGGCTGGCTACCCCGCGTGCGGCTGGCGCGCGTGCGCCACCGCACCGGACCGGATGTGGCAGGCAATGTCGCGACCGGCCACCGGCAGCAGCCGCTGCTCGAGCTCGCTGCAGCTGGCTTCGGCGATCGGGCAGCGCGGGTGAAACCTGCAGCCGGCTGGCGGATTGGCCGGGTCAGGCACGTCACCAGGCAGATCGACCGGCAGGACGCCTGCCCCGTCCGGGCGCGGGATGGCGGCGACGAGCGCCTCGGTGTAGGGATGCTGCGGGTTCGCCCACACGGTATCGGTGGCGCCGACCTCCACGATCCGGCCCAGGTACATGACCGCGACGCGGTCGGCGACTTGCCGCACGACGGACAGATCGTGGGAGACGAGGATGAGGCCGAGGTCTTCCTCGTCGACAAGCTCGCTCAGCAGATTCGCGACCTGCGCTTGCGCTGAGGCGTCAAGTGCACTGATGGGCTCGTCGGCGATCAGGCACGTGGGCCTCGCTGCTAGCGTCCGCGCGATGGCGATGCGCTGCCGCTGGCCGCCGCTGAACTCATGGGCGTAGCTGTCGACCGCGTTCGCTGGCATGCCCACGCGCTCAAGCAGTTCCGCGGCCCGCTCGAGGCCATCCTTGCGGCGGGCACCGCCCAGCCACGCCCCGTCGGCGATGAGCTCGCCGATCTTCCGACGCGGGTTAAGCGACTCGTACGGGTCCTGGAAGACCATCTGCAGGCCACGCAGATAGTCGGGCCGGCGCCGGCGCCCGAGCGCGACGACGGGCTGGCCCTCGAACGTCACCGATCCGGCGGCGAGCGGCTCGAGCCCCACCGCTGCGCGGGCGAGCGTCGACTTGCCGCAGCCCGACTCGCCGACCAGCCCGACGATCTCGCCTCGCGCGACGCCGAGGTCGACGCCGTCGACAGCACGCACCCGCTGCCCGCGGCGGCCGTACTCGACGGCGACGCCCGATACCTGCAGCACCATGTCAGTCACGACGCGGCTCGCAGCGGGTCAGGCGGACAGGCGAGCAGGTGCAAATCGGAGATCGGCTTCGGCTCCGGCCGCTCCGTCGCGCACAAGGGCTGCGCGTACCGGCAGCGCGGATGGAACGGGCACCCGGCGGGTACCCGGCCCAGCGACGGCGGGCTGCCGCCGATCGGTACCAGCGGCGCACCGCCTGCCTCAGGGTGCGGAAGCGCATCGAGCAGGCCGCGGGTGTAGGGATGCCGCGGGCTGGCCAGCAGCTCGGAGGTAGGCCCGGCTTCGGCGAGCCGCCCGGCGTACATGACGCAGAGGCGCCGCGCAGTCGCCGACATGACGCCGAGGTCATGAGTGATGACGATGACCGCAAGTCCCCGTTCCCGGCACAGCCGGTCGAGCAGCCGGAGGATGCCCGCCTGCACCGTTACGTCGAG
Organism: Streptosporangiaceae bacterium; assembly: GCA_035472835.1. GTDB lineage: Bacteria > Actinomycetota > Actinomycetes > Streptosporangiales > Streptosporangiaceae > JAJYUU01. The sequence continues at coordinate 44,873 of DATIOU010000053.1, forward strand.
GGCCGTTGTCGGCTCGTCGGCCACCAGCAGCCGCGGCTCGGCGGCTAGCGCCACCGCGATCGCGATGCGCTGACGCATGCCGCCAGAGAACTGACCGGGGTAGGAGTGCAGCGCCTGCTCCGGATCCGGTATGCGCACGGTGCCGAGCAGGTCCGCGGCCCGCGTGAGCGCCTCGCTCTTGCTGACGCCGAGGTGGTGCCGCATGTGCTCGGTCATCTGCGTGCCGATCGAGAGGATCGGGTGCAGCGCGGTGGCCGGATCCTGGGACACCATCGCGATCTGCCGGCCGCGGATCGCGCGCAGCTGCTTGGCGTTCATGTCCAGCAGCTCGCCGCCGTCCAGCCGGATGGAGCCGCTCGTGCGGGCACCATGCGGCAGAAGCCCGAACAGCGACAATGCTGTCATTGTCTTCCCGCTGCCGCTCTCGCCGGCGATGCCCATCACCTCGCCGGCGTCGACGGCGAAGGACACGCCGTCGACCGCGTTCTGATAGCCCGACCGCGTCGGCAGGGCCACCGTGAGGTTCTCGACCTGGAGCAGCGCACCCATCAGACGCGCACCGCCCTGGCAGTCCGCGGGTCAAGCATGTCGCGGAGCGTGTCCCCGATGAAGTTGAACGCGAGCACGACAGTCAGGATCGCCAGGCCGGGGAACATCCCGACCCACCAGTCGCTGAAGTTCTGCGCGCCCTCGGCCACCATCGCCCCCCACTCGGCGGTCGGCGGCTGAGCGCCGAGGCCGAGGAACGACAGCCCGGATAGCAGCAGGACGGCGTTCCCGATGTCCAGGGCCGCGAGCACCAGGGTCGGGCCGGCCGCGTTGGGGCGCACGTCAATGAACAAGACGCGCAAGCCGGACGACCCAAGCAGCCGGGACGCGACCACATACTGCGACGAGCGCGCCGAGAGGACAAGACTGCGCACCAGCCGGGCATAGGCCGGCCACGACACCACGATTACGGCGATGACCGCGTTGCGCAGCTGCGGCCCCAGAGCCGCCGCGACTGCCAGCGCGAGAATGATGCCGGGGAACGCGAAGACGAGGTCGGCGATCCGCATGATCAGGTTGTCGACCCAGCCGCCGAAGAACCCGGCGATGCCGCCGAGCACCGCCCCGATGATCATGGCGGCGATAACCAGGATCACGGCGAGTGGCAGCGTGATCCGGGCGCCGAACAGCACCCGCGAGAAAACGTCGCGGCCCAGCTCGTCGGTACCAAACCAATGCGCACCCGACGGGGGGCGCAGCGTCGCGAAGTTCTGCGCCAGCGGATTGTCTGGCGCGATGAGCGGCGCGAACAGTGCCATCACCGCCCAGGCACCGATGATGGCGAGCCCGGCCAGTGCGAGCGGCCGGCGCCAAGGCAGCGGCGTATCTGGGCGCAGCCGGCGCCACCTGGCGTTGTCCACGACTGCGGTGGCTGGCGGCTCAAGTGGTGCGGGCGCTGCGACTGTCACGACAGCCTGATCCGCGGGTCGATGACGCCGTACAGGAGGTCCACGATGAGGTTGACCACGATGTACACCAGCGCAACGAACAAGCTCACGCCCATGATCGCGGGCAGATCCAGGTTGATGGCGCTGCGATAGGCGTACTGCCCGACGCCCGGCCAGGAGAAGATGTTCTCGACCAGGACGGTGCCGGACAGCAAGCTGCCGAAGGCGACGCCGGCGACGGTAATGATCGACACCAGGGCGGGCCGCAGCACGTGCCGCAGCACGATGACCCGCTCTGGCAGGCCTTTAAGGCGTGCGGCGCGCACGTAGTCGTTCCCCATGATCTCCAGCATCGAGGCTCGGGTGAAGCGGGTCAGCATGCCGACCGTGTAGATGGCCAGCACGAGCCCCGGCAGTATCAGGTGCCTCAGCGCCGACCAGAAGAGCGTCCACTGGCCGTGCAGGGCGGCGTCGACGGTGAACAGGCCTGTCAGGTGCGCGGGATTGTTCTGCGTCGGATCGAGACGCCCACCGCCCGGGAGCCAGCCAAGCTTGAAGAACAGCAGGTAGAACGCGACCAGCGCGATCCAGAACACCGGCATCGACACGCCGGCGAGGCTGACGATCCTGATGAACTGGTCTAGCCACCGGTCCCGGAATACTGCGGCGACGATGCCGAGGGCGATCCCGATCAGCATCGACAACACGATGGCGAACAGCGCCAGTTCGATCGTCGCCGGCACGTACTCCGACAGGTCTGTCAGTACCGGCCGGTGGCTCTGCTCGGAGATCCCGAGGTTTCCGTGCAGCAGATCCTTGAGGTACACGATGTACTGCACGGGCAGCGGGCGATCTAGCCCGTACTGGTGCCGGAATGCGGCTACGGCCGCGGGGTTGCCGATGGCTCGCTGGCCGAGGTTGGCGGCCGCGGGATCGCCCGGCACCAGATGGGTCACCACGAAGGCGACGAGGGTGATGCCGACCAGCAGCACGACGCCGGTGCCGAGCCGCTGCACCAAGAACCGACGCAAGTCGCGGTGCCGCGCCTCCTTGCGGGGGCGCAGCACCGCGGGCGCCGTCGCGCTAGCCGAGCTCACTGAGATCGACGAGCCACAGCGCGTTCGACTGCAGGTTCTTCAGGGACGTCGCGCCCACCACGATCTGGGCCGGCTGGATGAGAGGCATGAACGGGCTCGTGGTGTTCATCGATGTCTGGATCTGCTGGTACAGAGTCGCGCGAGCCGGGGTCGTGGTGCTGGCTGCCCTCGAGCCAAGCGCCTCGAGCGATGGATCGGCGCCCTTGACCCAGCCGGCCCGGAGCCCGACCAGCGCGCCAGGCAGGAAGTTGAGGTAGTCGCTCGGGTCAGGGAAGTCGGGACCCCAGTACCACAGGCCCATCTGCTCCTGGCCGCCCCGGTAACTGGCGAGCGCGACCTGGATGGACTGCCCCTTCAGCTGCACCGTGATCCCGACCTGGGCGAGGTCCTGCTGCACCCGGGCGGCCAGGTCACCGAAGCTGATGCCATTCACCGAGAGGTCGCTCGGATAGGCCATCGTGACCGTCGGGTGGCCGAGGCCGGACGCGGCCAGGGCGGCCTTCGCCTTGGCAAGGTTGTACGTCACGGCGGAGCTGGCCGGCAGGCTACCGAGGAACATCGACGGGATGATGCCGGCCGCCTGGACGGCACCCTGGCCCGCTAGCTGGACCAGGCTCTGGTAATTGATCCCGTCGCGGACCGCCTCCTGGAAGTGCGGGTTCGAGGTGATCTTGGAAACCTTCGGGTTCTCGTTCGTGAGCACGAAGAACAAGTTCGGCGAGGCGCCGTTGACGGTCTGCACGCCAGACATGCCTTGTGCCTGCGCCGGCGACAGGTCCACGGCGATCTGCGACTCGCCCTTGAGAACGTCCAGCTTCTGAACGTTGGCCTGGACGTTGCGGATCACGATCTTGCCGTACTTGGGCTTCGGGCCCCAGTAGTTCGGGTTCGCGGTCAGAACGACCTGCGTAGTCGTGCTGTAGCTCGTGAGCGTGTACGGCCCGCTGCCCTCGGAGGCCGCGTTCAGTGACGCCTCGGCCTTGTCGGCTGTCGCGGCGTTGGAAGCATCGGTGCCGCCGGCGGCCTGAACCTTCTTGGCGTCCAGGATGCCCAGCGAGGGGTTGGCGACGATCGCGGGAATCGCCGTATTGGGCGTTGCGCTGGTCAGCACTACGGTGTCCGGCGTCGGCGCCGTCGCCGTGACGCCTGCCATCAGGAACGACGGGTTGCCGTTGATGCTCTTGGTCCGCGTCAGCGAGAACACCACGTCCGACGCCGTGACCGGGTCGCCGTTGGCAAACTTCACGCCTTTGCGGAGGGTGAAGGTATAGGTCTTGGCGTCTGGAGTAGAAGTGTAGGACGTCGCAAGATCAGGAACGGGCGTGCCGACGTTGGAGCCCTTGTAGGTGAGTAGCGTGTCATAGATGGCGTGATCGATCATCAGGCCGGTCGGCTCGAACATGCGGCCTGGGTCAAGCGTCTTGAGCACAAAAGAGGTCTCGACTACCAGCGAGGGCGATGTCGAGGTTGATGATCCGCCACCCCCGCCGCCGCCGCTGCCGCCGCAGGCAGCCAGGCCGGCCACGACAGCAAGAACGCATCCTGATGCCAGTGGTTGACGTAGTCGCATAGCGCTCCCCCTTGATCATGACAATGCTGGTGGGGTACAGGGCGGGCCTAACCAGCGGATATCGAACGGACGGGTGAATGACTAGGCAAACGTTCCCACCGAGGCGCACATCGGGTCAAGTTCCTTAGGTTTCAGGTGGGAAACGACTGTGTTGCGGATGCAGTTTGGCGGCTTGATGCGCGGATCGTCCCGAACTGAGCCGCCGATGAGTTGTGGAAACGTTCCCTCTTGCGGCACTCTCTTGAGCCAAGACGGCCCGACGCACGGATCGGAGTACGGTGCGGGAGCTCGATCAACTCGCCGAACGCTTCTGGGCGTGGCGCGCCCGTCAGCAGCCGAGGACCCGCGACGACATTCCGCGGCTGGACCGCCCGGCGGGCTGGCTGCCCGAGGTCGATTCGGTGCTGGCAACGCGGCGGCGTGAGGAGCTAGCCGCGTTCCAGGCCGCGCTGGTGCGGACCCGCCCGGTCGATGTCGCTGACCAGGTCGACCACCGCTTGCTCAGGTCGGCGATGGCGCGGGTTACCTGGGAGAGCGAGATTCTCCAGGCGCAGCGCATCCCCAGGTACTGGATCGATCAGGCCATCGGGCCTGTATTCGATGCCTTGCTGCGCCCCGGCGTGGATCCGGCCCGCGTCGCCGAGGTCGTGCGGCTCCTTCGCGCGGCCCCGGTGACCCTCGGGCACGCCGCGGCAGCGCTGTCGCGGCCCGCGCGGGAATTTGCCGAGCTTGCCGTTGGCGAGCTCGACGGGATCGAGGACCGTATCGGGGCCTGCACCTTGGCGCTGGCGCGAATCGACCCGGGCGCCGCCGCCGAGCTCCGTTCGGCTGGGACGGATGCGGCAGCCGCCCTGACCAAGTTCGGCGCTGACCTCGCGGCCGCGATCCCGTCGCTGCCGGGGGCCCGGCCGGTCGGGCGATCGCAGTACGAGTGGTTCTTGCGGGAGGTCGCGTGCGTGCCGCTCGCAGTAGATGACATCGCCGCCATCGGCCGACGCGAGTACGACCGGGCCGTATGGCTCGAGCTGCTGCACGCCACCCGCAACCGCGGCCTTGAGTTGCCGCCCCGGCCGGCCGACAGCGAGCTGCAGGCGCGCCGCGAAGCACAGGACGAGCGTGCCGTCAGGGAGTTTTATAGCCAGCGCGGCCTGCTGACATTGCCCGGCTGGCTCCGGCATTACCGCAGCGCGCCGATGCCTGACTATCTCGAGCCCTTGCGCTTCCTCGGCGTGGCTGACGACCTCACCGGGCCAGGCCGGCTCGCGGAGGACGCGGTCGCGTATTTCCTGCCCCCCGGCCCGGAGCTGCCGTACTTCTATGCGGCCAGTGCCCGTGATCCGCGCGCCGGCATCGTTCACGAGGGCGTCCACTATCAGCAGCTCGCGCTGTCCTGGCGCAACCCACGGCCGGTCCGGCGGCACTACTACGACTCCGGTGCCAACGAGGGCATCGCGTTCTACAACGAGGAAATGATGCTCGTGAGCGGCCTGTTCGACGACGCGCCGCATACCCGGACGACGATCTGCAACTTCATGCGGCTCCGCGCGCTGCGGGTATCGGCAGACGTCGGGCTCGCCACCGGCAACCTCGCCGTGGCCGACGTCGCGGCCGAGCTGGAATCTCGTGTCCCCATGGATCGGGCCACCGCACACGAGGAGGCGGCGTTCTTCGCCGAGACGCCCGGCCAGGCGCTCACGTACCAGGTCGGCAAGACGCAGCTGATCGGTCTCATCGCCGACGCCGTGCGGCTGCGCGCCGCCGATCTGGACCTGCAGGCCCTGCACGACTATGTGTGGGTCAACGGCAATGTGCCGATCGCGTTGCTGCGGTGGGAGCTGCTGGGCCTGACGGACGAGCTGGCCGCGCTTGACGTCGACGCGCGCTGACAGGTGGCCGGCCGAGCCGGTGATTCAGGTTAGCGCGCGGCAGGACCCGCGCTCAACGAGGCGGATACCGACCCGGAACTCGCTGAACTCCTCCGCGCCGCCGACGACGGCGGACTCGAGGCGCCGCATCAGCAAGCGGGCGGCCAGCTCGCCCATCCGGCGGGCGTTGTTGTCGATCACCATGATCGCCGGATGCCACCAGCGCGCGAGCTGGGAGTCTTCATAGCAAATCACGGACAGGTCATCCGGTATCGCAACCGATCGCTCTCGCAATGCTGGCAGGGCCCCGTAGGAAGCCTCGTGGTTAGCAATGATCAGGGCGGTGGGGCGCTCGCGCGCGGGCATCGCCAGCAGCTCGGCCACCGCCTCGGCGCCGCCGGCCGGGCTCAGCGCGACGGGGCGGGCCAGCGCGTCGGCGATCGGCAGGCCAGCCGCCTGCATGGCCAGCCAGTAGCCCTGCATCCGTTCGGCACCTGACTGGACCTCCGGCGGCCCGGCGATGATCGCGATCCGCCGGTGCCCGCGAGCCAGCAGGTATTCGGTCGCGGTGCGGCCGCCTGCGATGTCGTCACCCAGCACGCAGTCGCCCGCGGGCCAGCGCGGCCGGCGCGCCAGGTGGACGACGGCAGTGCCCCGCTCGCGTAGCTCGTCGGTTGCCTCGCAATCGGAGCCCACCACGATGACACCGGCGGCGCTATGGTCAGCGAGCGTATGCAGCGCCGAGCGCTCTTGCACCGGGTCGCCGCCGGTTACCGAGAGCAGCAGCTGATAGCCGTGCGTGGCCAGCTCGAGTTGGACCACCTCGGCGATCGTGTGAAAGCTGTCGTTGACCAGGTTGGTCACGACCAGCCCCACGAACTGCGAGCGCGCTGTGCGAAGGGCGCGAGCGCTAGCGTTCGGCCGGTAGCCAAGGTCGGCCGCGGCCGCCCGGACCTTCGCCACCGTGTCGCCGCTGACCCGGGTAGATCCGTTGAGCGCCCGGGAGGCGGTGCTGACGGAGACCCCGCTCAGCCGGGCAACCTGCCGTAGATCGGCCGTCAACGCACGTGCCTCGATCCCGCATCCGCCGACGCCATCAGCGTCGGCTCCCTCAACACCGACTGCAGCAAGCTTTGTGCGGAAAGGTTTCCGCATGAGCTGCTCGTCCACCACCCTGACGACGCGCGCCGGGTTCGTCAACCCACCTGTTTGCCACATTTCAGGAGTATTCAGGCTCCGGCCGGATGGAAACGGGGACTACGTGGGTATGTGGTAGCGGATGTGGGCCAACGGGGGGGCTGACAGGTGTCCGCGGTCCTAGCCATAGTGCTCGGCGTGATTGCAGCGCTCGTGTTCGGCGTCGCCTCGGTGGCGGATCAGCGCAGCACCAAGCGCGTCAAGCGCCGGGGGCCACTGTCGCCGCGCATCTTCCTCGACCTGGCGCGGCAGCCTCTTTGGGTGGCGTCGGTTTGCGGCACGCTTCTTGGCTTCGGCCTCCAGGTTCTCGCGCTCAGGTACGGTCCGCTTGCCCTGGTTGAGCCGCTCCTGGTCTGCGGCCTGATCTTCGCCACGCTGATCAACGCCTACCTGCGAAAGCGGTGGGACGCATTCCTGATCGGCGGCGTGATCGCCGCCTCGGCCGGGCTCGCCGGGTTCCTGGCTATCGGGCGCCCCACGAATGGCCAGTCGAGCGTCAGCTTCTACGTCATCTTGCCGCTCGCCGCCGGACTCACGGCTGGCGTCGTTGGCTGCCTCGCCCTGGCCCGGCGGAGCGATTTCTGGCGGCCCCTCGCGCTCGCGCTCGCCTGCGGCATCAACTACGGAGTCGCCGCGTTCCTGGTCAAGATCTTGGTCACGGACGTCAGCGGCGGTCTGCGCGCGGTGCTCACCGACTGGCCGATCTACGCGCTGGCCGTCGTTGGACCGCTCGGCTTCCTGCTGAACGAGAATGCGTTCCAGAAGGGCACGCTGATCGCGCCGGTGCTGGCGATCATTACGGTCTGCGATCCGATCATCTCCATCGGTCTCGGGGTGGCGTTCCTGCACGAGACGCTCAACGGCAGCGCAGCCGGGATAGCCGGGGAGATCATCTCGCTGGCGCTCATGGTGACGGGCGTCGTCGTGACCGCCCACCGGGCTCCGCACGTCGCGGCCGCGGTAGGAAGACCGCAGGCCTAGTCCCGGTGAATGGCGCCGGTGCCTTCCGCAAGCGGCTTCGCGCACCAGCGGGCTGACATCGAGGCCCACCTCGCGGTCCTCGATGACTTACTGGCCAGGTTGTGCGCGGCTTAGCGAAGGCCGCCAGACACTACCGAGATGGTGAACGCCGCGTAAGCGACGATGATGAGGGCGCCGGCGCTCCGGCTCAGGCCCCGGTACCGGTAAGCGGCGGCGAGCGCAAGGATCGTGAGGCCGAGGTACCACGCGGTGACCTGCACGGTCTGACTTGACGGCCGGCCAAGGCCGAGGACTGCGGCCGGTAGCAGCAGGCCGACGACCACGTTGATCGCGTTGCTGTTGAGCGCCGTGCTTAGCGTCGCGGCGCCGCGGCCGCGACCAGCCAGGTAGACGGCTGCGACAGCGTTCGGCAGGCTTGTGACCGCAGCGAGAATAACGCCGCCGACCACTATCTGGGGCACCCCGTAGCGCTGGCCGAGCTCGACTGCAGCCCGTTCCATCACGACGCTGGCTCCCACGACGACGACTAGGGCACCGAGGGCGACCGCCACGTCCGGCCACCGGCCCGGCCGGGCCCTGATCGCGTCTTCGAGCTCGATCTCCTCCTCGGTGACCGCCGAGCGGAGCCACGTCGACCAGGACACAGGCAGGCGGAGCCGGTCCAGGCCCTGGCCTTCGGTGCCCAGCAGCACGGCGTAGAGGCCAAGGACAATGACAGCAAGCGCCAGGCCGACGCCAATGGGCGCCAGGCCTGTGACGACGGCCAGGCAAATGACCGCGACCAACAGCGCAACAGCCCCGCTGAGAGCCACGACCTTGCGATGCAAGGCGATCCCGCCCGCGACCACGGCGCCAAGGCCCAAGAGCGCCGCCAGGTTGAACACGTTCGAGCCGAGCACGACGCCGGCCCCGACGCTTTGCTGATGACTGGCCAGCGCGCTGACCGCTGCGGAGATCTCCGGCGCATCAGCAGCGAGCGCCGCGACAATCCCGAGGAGCGCCTCAGACAGGCCGAGGCGCTCGCCGACGCGCTCCAGCCGCGAGACGAGCAGCCAGCTTGTCGCGAGGCTGATTACGGCGCCCGCGACGAACGCCGCTACGGGCGGCACGCCAGGCCACGGCTTAGCGCCTCATCTGTCATCTGCCGGACTCTCCCTCGTCGACCGACGGCAGGCAGTGCCCCGCCGCGTTGCCGACCAGACTTCCCGGCGCACCTGCAATCCAGGATACGGAATTACCCTCCGGGTCCGCCGCGCCCACGGAATGTCGGTGCCGTGCGAGATCATTGGCAGAGCGTCCCACCGCGCTGGCTGCCTGACTAGCGCCGGGCGCGCTGAGACGGCACAGCAGGTAAGTACGGCACAGCAGGTAAGTACGGCACGGCAGGTAAGTACGGCACGGCAGGTAAGTACGGCACAGCAGGTAAGTGGAAGGAGGCGGGCGGAATGTCGCCTGATCCTGGTGAGCGATCGCACAAGCTGTCGCCGCGAGCGGCCGCCGGGCTGCTGGCCGAGCTTGACCCAGTCGTCGCCCAGCTAGTCGCCGAGGCTGGGCCGCCGTCCTTCCCGGTGCCTAAGGAGAGCCACTTCGCCACTCTCGTGCGGGCGATCACCTACCAGCAGCTGGCTGGAAACGCGGCGCGCGCGATCCATGGCAGGCTCGTCGCCGCGCTCGGCGGCGAAGTCGAGCCCGATCGGCTGGTTAACCTCCCGGACGAGGCGTTCCGCCAGGCAGGCCTGTCGCACGCAAAAGTAGCCTCGCTGCGTGACCTGGCCGCCAAGGTGCTCGACGGCACCGTCCTGCTCGGCCCTCGCCAGCTTGCGCACCAGAGTGACGCAGAGGTCGCCGCTCGCCTGACGAGCGTGCGCGGCATCGGCCCGTGGACCGCGGATATCTTCCTGATGTTCCAGCTCCGCCGCCTGGACGTCTGGCCTACTGGAGACCTAGGCGTTCGCCGCGGCTACGGCCTCGCCTGGAACGTTCCGACTCCGACCGCCAAGGAGCTGGACCTTATCGGCGAGGCATACCACCCGTACCGGAGCATCGTCGCCTGGTACTGCTGGCGTGCCGTCGAACTGTACGCCGCTCGCAAAGGCGACGCCGCCCGGCAAAGCGCGGTGCCGTTGTGATCCACGGTCAGCAGCCGCCCTGCGGACCCGGCACGCCAGGCCCCGACCCGGGCTGATCCACCATCCCGCCGTACGACGTCCGCAGCTCGCCACCGAGGTGCACGACGTACCAGCGGCCGCGCCACGAGATCAGCGTGGCAATGCCGAACGACATGATCCTGTCGTTGATCCGGTACACCATCCGGGCATTGGCCACGTGCCAGTAACCGACGGCGTTGGCGCAGACGCCGGGGCTGATCCAGTTTGCGTCCTGGCCGGCAACAATGACGTGGACAAGCGTGGCCCGCCTGCCCTGACCGCCAAGGAGACCGTGAGCCGCGAGCACGTCTTCCCTGAAATCCGGCACCAGCCGGCCCTGCCAGTCGGCCGCCGGATACGCGATGGCCTTGACCTGCTCGTACGCGACTAGCGGGAAGAAGGCGGGCATGGCAAGGTCAGGCCGGCCGGACACCACCCCGGCCCACAGGTCGGTCATCTCGGCCTGGAACTGCGGGCTCCGCGCGGTTGGTCGCGTGGTGGTCTGATGCAGGCCCGCGACCGCGGGCGGCACGGGGACTACCAACGGCCACGGCGACGCGGACGGAGTCGTCGACGACGAACCGCCGGATTGGCCCGGCGTGGCAGCCTCTGTCGACACGGCTGCCTGATGAGTTCCGCCCGCGTTGGTGCCGCGCGCGGCCGACCCCGCGCAACCAGCGGCGGCCGCCGCCATTGCGGCTGCCGCGATCAGCAGGCCAGGGCGTCCCGTCCGTCTCATGGCCAGCATGGTAAGCCGCCGGTCGCTCGTGGCAATCAGGCAGCAGGAGTTCTTTCCCGGCTTCGGCGTCGCTGTGACGGCCGTCCGGGCCGGGAGCTCAGTTTTGTGAGCAATAGCCGGGCTTAGTGGGATTGCGCCAGCTACGCCGAGAGCGAAGCGAGCGCTCAAACGCGCATGGCAACGGGCCCGCCGTCCCCGCCACTGTGATCGGATGCTCGCGATGAACTTACGATGGGCGGATGGAAGACGCAGCCGCCGTAATATCTGAGCCTCGTAAAACGCCGGCATCCGGCCCGGTGCAGGCGCAGGAAGCGCGGCCGCGGTCAGCCATCCTAACCGTCGACGACGACCCCGACGTGTCCCGCGCCGTCGCGAGGGACCTGCGGCGCCGGTACGGCGAGCAGCACCGGATCGTGCGCGCCGAATCCGGCGAAGCGGCACTGGACGCACTGCGGCAGATGAAGCTGCGCGGCGACCTTGTCGCGGTCATCATGGCCGACTACCGGATGCCACAGCTCAACGGCATCGAGTTCCTAGAGCGCGCGATGGACATCTACCCGGGCGCGCGCCGCGCGCTGCTGACCGCTTATGCCGACACCGGCGCCGCGATCGATGCCATCAACGTCGTCGATCTCGACTACTACCTGCTCAAGCCGTGGGATCCGCCGGAAGAGAAGCTGTATCCCATCGTCGACCAGCTGCTTGAGACGTGGCTGTCGTCGGATCACCGGCCCGTGCCCGAGACCAAGATAATCGGGCATAGGTGGTCAGCACGGTCGTCCGAGGTGCGCGAATTCCTGGCGCGCAACCAGGTGCCGTATCGCTGGTATTCAGCCGACGAGCCGGAAGGCCGTCGGCTCCTCGAGGCGGCAGGCCAGGACGGAGAGGCGCTGCCCGTCGTCATCGCGCCTGACGGTACGGTGCTCGTCGAGCCATCCGAGCCGGAGCTGGCCAGTAAGGTCGGCCTCGCGACCAACCCGTCGACCGACTTTTACGACCTGATCGTCATCGGCGGCGGGCCGGCCGGACTCGGCGCAGCTGTCTACGGCGCGTCCGAGGGGCTGCGTACCGTCCTCGTGGAGCGGACTGCGACCGGCGGCCAGGCCGGTCAGAGCTCGCGGATCGAAAACTACCTCGGCTTCCCGGATGGTGTCTCGGGTGCTCAGCTCACAGGCCGGGCGAGGCGGCAGGCCGCGAAGTTCGGCGCTGAGATCCTCACCACGCGCGAGGTGGTCGGCCTAGAGGTCAACGGGTCGGCCCGCACGATCCGATTCGCCGACGGCACCGCCATCAGCGCGCACACCGTCATCCTCGCGACCGGGGTGGCCTACCGGCAGCTCACTGCGCCTGGCCTCGCCGAGCTCACCGGGCGTGGGGTCTATTACGGCTCGGCGCTGACGGAGGCCACGAGCTGCGCAGGTCAGGACGTCTACATTGTCGGCGGGGCTAACTCGGCCGGCCAGGCGGCGGTCCACCTCGGCAAGAACGCCCGCTCGGTAACGATCCTCGTCCGCGCCCCGTCCCTGACCAAATCGATGTCGCACTACCTGATCGAGCAGGTAGAGAACGTGCCAGCGATCGCCGTCCGGACATGCACCGAGGTGGTCGAGGCGCACGGGACCGATCACCTGGAGGGGCTCACGCTGCGCGACAGCACGACCGGCGAGACCCAGACGGTTGACGCTCAGTACCTCTTCGCGTTCATCGGCGCCGCCCCGCTGACGGACTGGCTCAAGGACGTCGTCATGCGCGACGATCACGGATTCGTCCTGACCGGGCCCGACCTGGTCGTCGAGGGCTCGCTGCCAGCCGGCTGGCCGCTCGACCGCCCGCCCTATCACCTGGAGAGCAACGTGCCGGGCGTGTTCGTAGCCGGTGACGTCCGGGCCGAATCGGCCAAACGGGTCGCCTCCGCTGTCGGCGAAGGCGCGATGGCGGTCATGCTCGTGCACCGCTACCTGGAGAAGCTGTGAGCAGCACTGACGCAGTAGCCAGCCCGCCGGCGTCGAACTCCGACAGCCTGTGCAGCGCCGACGAGCTGCGTGGCCTGTTCCTCTTCGAGAAGCTGACCGACGATCAGCTTGGCTGGCTATGCCGCGAAGGCCGGGTGCTAGTCGTCGAGCCGGGCCTGGTGTACACCGAGGGCGACCCGGCCGCGGCGTTCTACGTGCTGCTGTCGGGTGAGGTCGTGCTCTCTCGTCGCCTCGGCGAAGACGACATTGAAACCACCAGATCATCGCTGCCTGGCGCGTACGCCGGCGCTTTCTTCGCTTATTTCGGCGACCGAGTGCCGCAGGTCTACAACAACTCGATGCGGGCCACGGAGCGCTCGCGCTTCTTCGTGCTCGACGCGCCGAAGTTCGCCCAGCTGATGTCTGACTGGTTCCCGATGGCCGTGCACCTGCTGGAAGGCTTGTTCTACGGCACCAGGAGTACCCAGGAAGCCATCGGCCAGCGCGAGCGCCTGCTCGCGCTCGGCGCGTTGTCGGCTGGCCTGACGCACGAGCTGAACAACCCGGCCGCCGCGGCGGTGCGCGCTACCGCCGGCCTGCGCGACCATGTAATCGCGCTGCGGCGCAAGCTGCCGGCGATCGCATCAGGCCGGCACAATGGCGCGGTTCTGGAGCTCCTCGTCACAATGACCGATGACGCGGCCGCGCGCGTCCTGACAGCGCCTGCGCTCAGCCCGCTCGAGACGTCGGACCTTGAAGATGCCGTGACCGGCTGGCTTGACGACCACGATGTCACCAATAGCTGGCAGCTCGCGCCCGCGTTCGTGCAGGCCGGCATCGGGCCTGAGAAGCTGGAGAAGATCGCTGGCGCCGTGACCGAGGCGTCTGCCGATGGCGCGGCCGCCGGGGACCGAGACCTGGCGAGCGTACTGCGCTGGCTGGCCGACACGATCGAGACCGAGCAGCTGCTGAAAGAGATCACCGACTCGGTGGCGCGCATCTCCAGCCTTATCGGCGCGGCCAGGCAGTACTCACAGCTCGACCGTGCGCCCTATCAGGTCGTGGATATTCACGAGCTGCTGGACAGCACGCTCGCCATGCTTGGCGGCAAGATCGGCGACGGGGTCACGATCGTCCGGGATTACGCGCGCGACCTGCCCCGCATCCCAGCGTTCCCAAGCGAGCTCAACCAGGTCTGGACGAATCTCATCGACAACGCGGTGTCGGCCATGGACGGTTCAGGCACGCTCACGATCCGCACCGCACTCGACCGCGACCGGCTGCTGGTGGAATTCGGCGACACCGGGCCAGGCGTGCCGTCAGAGATCCAGGACCGGATCTTCGAGCCGTTCTTCACCACGAAACCAGTCGGCCAGGGCACCGGGCTCGGGCTCGACATCTCCTATCGCATCGTGGTGCAGCGCCACCACGGGGATCTGCGTGTCGAATCCGAGCCTGGCGATACCCGGTTCCGTGTCTGGCTGCCGCTCACACCGGCCGAAACCACCTGATAACGTGCAGATCGTCGAAGCCAAACGGGCAGCCGCCTGAACGAATGCAGCGAAACTCCAAAGACCCTGGAGTTGTGACGCAAACGTTCAGCCGCGACCGGCGCCGACCCGCTTGAGCCGCGCCTTCGGTTCGGTCAGGCGGTCACGATGATCGTGATGATCAGTCCTATCAGGACGCACAAGAAGATGGCCGGGACGACCCAGGCCGGCGCCCGCGGGCCGCCTGGGCGCGGCCTGCGTGCGTGCCGCCGCTCCGGCAGGCGCCTGCCACCGGATTCGCTGAACGCTTCCGGCGGCAGCGGCGGACCCGCCAGCGATCCGGGGATCCCGCCGCCTTGCTCCCACGGCTGGCGCAGCCGTCGGCGGCGCATCATGGCGAACCCTGATCCCGGCGGCCGACAAAGACCACTCTGGCCGCTCCGGCCCCGTTCCCTCGCCTTGTACCGGCCCGCAGCTCGGCGGTAAACCCGGCCGCTTCCAGCAGCTTGATCCACGCATCCCGGCGGAACGAGCCGAGCTTGTGCGCCTCGGAAATCACCTGCACTGAGCCATCCGCGCCGCGGAGCGTGAACTCGTAATCGGCCAGGATCCAATCATCGCCAGGAACGGGGTCGGAAGTGCGCTCGCGGAAGCTCGCCTGGCGGCCCGTGCCGTCGTGACCTCCCCCGCCGCCCGTGCCGGGCCGGAACGTCTCGGCCGTGTGATCAGGCGCGAACACGGCGAGTCCGCCGGGGCGGCAATGCGCGAAGGCAGTGGCGATCACGCGGCCTAGGTCGTCCTGGCTCGTCACGTAGTCGATCGCGTCATGCACGAGCACGGCGTCGAACCGGCGACCAAGCCGGACCGTGCGCATGTCCCCCTCGACGTGCTCGCAGCCGGGGTTGAGCTGCCGGGACACCGCGAGCATGTCCGCCGACATGTCGACCAGCGTCATCGACCGGCCACCCTTGACATGCAGCGCCACGTGACCGCCGCCGGAGCCTAGGTCCAGCACAGTGCGCACGGGTCGCGCGGCGGACGCGAAAATGGCACAGATGATCGCGCCGTCATCGGCGTACTCGGCGGGCGGCGAGATGACCGGCCACCAGCCGGCCATCTCCGCGTATAGGCGGTAGCCGCCAGAGTCAGCCATTGCGCGTTCCCGTCACAACTCCATCATCACTCATAACCGTGCGTGGCTGCTGCTCCGCGAATGCAGCGCATACCCTGTGCAAGGGGGCTGCATGTGGGCAGAAGCACGACGAGTGCGAGGAGGACGCCGCGTGGCGAAGACACCCGAGACCGGCCAGGTTCTCCCCGACTTCACGCTCCCCGGCATCGAACTCGCTGACGGCGAGGTCATGCGCTCGGAGTACACGCTGTCGCAGCAGCGCGGCCAGCCGATTGTGCTGGCGTTCTATCCCGGCGACAACACCGCGGTCTGCACGCGACAGCTTTGCTCGTACACCTCGGGGCTCGAAAGCTTCACGGGCTTCGGGGCCTCGGTGTGGGCGATTAGCCCGCAGGGCCTGGACAGCCACGAGAACTTCGCGCGCAAGTACAACCTGGCCTTCCCGCTGCTGGCCGACGAGGGGCTGACGGTCTCGCGGCTGTACGGCATCACGCTCGGCGGCGCTGGCCTGCGGCGGTCCGTGTTCGTCGTCGACGCAGGCGGCGTCCTGCGCTGGAAGCAGGTCACGCTGGTCGGCCTCACCTTCCCGACGGCCCAGACGATCGCGGCTCAGCTCGCCGCCCTCAAGGCGGGCTGATGCGCATCCTCGTCATCGGCGGCACCGCATTCGTGGGCATGCACATTACGGCGGCGGCCATCGCATCCGGTCACGACGTGACGCTGTTCAATCGCGGGCTGACCGGCGCTGAGCTGTTCCCGGCCGCCACGCACCTGGCGGGCGACCGCGACGCCGACCTGACGGCGCTCGGCGGCGGTAGCTGGGACGCTACGATCGACGTCTGCGCCTACTTCCCGCGGCAAGTACGCTCGCTCGCGACGGCGCTCGATGGGCGCGGCGGCACATACGTCTTCATCTCCAGCGTGTCGGCGTACAGCCCGTCGGTCCCGCCGAACTACGACGAGACTGCGGCGCTGGCCACGCTCGACGATCCCGCGGCGACCGAAGTCACCAACGAGAATTACGGCGGGCTCAAGGTTGCCTGCGAGGAGCTGAGCGCCCAGTTGTTCGGGCCGGACACGACGATCATCCGGCCCACGTACGTGATCGGGCCGTACGACCGGAGCTACCGGTTCACCTGGTGGGTCGACCGGCTGTCGAGGGGCGGCACGGTGCTCGCGCCCGGCGACCCGGACGACCCGATCCAGGTCATCGATGCGCGCGACCAGGCCACGTTCGTGGTCTCGCTGCTCGAGCGGTCGATCACGGGGACGTTCCACACGGTGAGCCCGGCGCCGCCATTCGGATTCGGCCAGCTGCTCGAGACGATCGCGGCCGAAGTCGCACCGCCGGGCACGGACCTCGCATGGGTCAGCAGCGACTTTCTGCTTGAGCACGGCGCCGATGGGGCCGCGTTGCCGCTGTGGGGAGAAGGCGAAGGCGACGCAGCGAACATGAGCCGGGCCAACCCGGCCGCTGCGTATGCCGCCGGGCTGGCGCCGCGGCCGTTGCGCGAGACTGTCGCCGACATCCACGCGGAAGACCGGGTGCCGGGCACTGGCCGCCCTGGCATCGGCATGTCGCCCGAACGCGAGGCTGAACTGCTCGCGCGCTGGGCCGCCGCGTCCCGCTGACACTTCGGGGCAGCCGAATGCCGGGCGGCTAACCCGCAGGGAGCGCGCCCATGCGAACAGGCCGGCCGCCGCGCGCTTTCTACCAGCGCGACGGCTGCCGGCCCATGGTCCATGAGCCCCGAGGCGCCCGAGGAGGCCCGAGGAGCCCGAGGCGGCCCGAGGTCAGGCCTTGACGGCCTCGATCTCGAGGTGCAGCGTGACCTTGTCGGCGACAACGGCGCCACCGTTGGCCAGGGGCGCGTTGAAGTTGACGTTGAAGTCGCGGCGGTTGATCTCGCCAGTGGCGGTGAAACCAGCCCGCACGCCGCCGTAAGCGTCCGGCCCGAAGCCGTTGAGCTCGAGGCGCAGCGGAACCCTCTTGGTAACGCCCTTGAGGGTCAGGTCGCCGTCGAGTACGTACTCGCCGTCCTCGACCCGGATGCTCGTCGTCTTGTAGGTCATGGTCGGGTACGTCTCGACCTCGAAGAAGTCAGCTGACCTGATGTGCTCGTCGCGCTGGTCCTGGCCAGTGTTGATCGAGGCGAGCTGGATCTCCGCGGTCACCGAGGACTGGGTCGGGTCGTCGGCCGTGACGATCTGGCCGCTGAAGTCGGTAAACCTCCCGCGGACCTTGCTGACCATCATGTGCCGGACCGAGAAGCCCACCTCCGAGTGGATCGGGTCGATGTTCCAGGTGGCGGCCTCGTAGCCGGGGATTGCGGTCTCAGTCGCTGCTGCGGTCAAGGTGATCACTCCCGTTGACAGGTAGTTGAATGTGAACTTATTGAGTGCTCAATGATTATCACATCGGTCCCATGGTTGTCAAACGCTCAACTACCTGGGGTATGATGCATGCATGGCCGATTCCCGGGCTCGGTGGCTGTCCGCCGAAGAGCAGAGCGTGTGGCGCGCGTTCCTAGTCGCGACACAGACGCTCTTCTCGGCTGTCGAGACCCAGCTCCAGCGGGAGTCGGGCATTCCCCACGGCTACTACGAAATACTCGTAAATCTCTCCGAGGCGCCGGATCGGTCGCTGCGGATGAGTCAGCTAGCCGGCGCCTCAACCTCGAGCAAGAGCAGGCTTTCGCACGCCGTGGCCCGCCTTGAGGAACGCGGCTGGGTGGAGCGCCTGGACTGTCCGACAGACCGGCGGGGGCAGGTTGCGCGCCTGACGGACGCCGGCTTCGCAGCGCTCGACGGTGCCGCTCCGGCCCACGTCGAGCAGGTCCGGCGGTCGCTTTTCGACCGGCTGACGGTCGACCAGGTGACTCAGCTCGGGATGATCAGCGCGGCCATCGCCGCTGGCGAGCAGGGCGACGCCGAATGCTGTCCAGGCTCCTGCGACGCCGAGCCCGCCGACCTCGAGACGGCCGAGTCCTCCGCGCTGTAGCAGCACGAAGGCTACGCGCCGCGGCCTCGGCGACGGCCCCGCGGCCTCGGTGACGGCCCCTCGGCAACGGAGCCGCGGCCTCGGCGACGCCGCCGCGGCGCCCCCCACGACCCTGCTGACTAGGGCTCAGCGCCTTCAATGGCGAGCTGGGCAGCCATGATCGCTGCGATGGCCGCCGGGCCTGGGCCGGGCTCGCCGCGGAGCCCGGCGACCACGCCCTCGCGGTCAAGCTCGCTGCGATTCTGGCTGAGCTTCTGCTTGGCCTCGATGGAGGTGATGCTCAGCTCGACGCCCACAATGGCGCGCAGCTGACCGTCGATGTACTCCGGCGGAGCGTCCGACACCGCCCACCGATGCTCACGGCCGTCCTCGTGACGACGCGTCAGCCGGGTCACAAAGCTCCGCAGCCACTCCGGATCCTGGTGGAACGCGATCGACCCGGTCAGGTGCACGGCCTCGTAATTCCACGTGGGTACCACGCGGCCATGCCTGGCCTTACTCTCATACCAGCTCGGCGAGATATAGGCCTGCGGTCCGTGGGCGATCGCCAGCGCCTGCGCCCCTGGCTGCGCCGTCTTCCATTGCTCATTGGCGATGGCGATGTGTCCGAGCAGCCGCCCGAAACCGGCGCTGCCATCGGCCAGCGTGCCCGTAAGCGATTCGGGCCGATCCCAGATCACCGGCAGCCGAGTCGACACTGGCTTCGTGCCATCGAAGGTGACGAGGTCGGCCGACTGCGCGGCGTCGACGAACGCCGTGATCTGCGCGAGGTCGGTCACCGTGAAGTGGCGCGGCGAATACATGCCCACAGCGTAAGCGGGCGCGCGTACCCGTGTGATCACGAAAGATCCGGCGTGGCGGGACACGCCGAATCTTTCCCGCTGATGGAAAAGCCGTTGCCGAGTCCTGCGCCGGGCCCCTTACTCTGAACCCAACGCGCTGACGGAGACAAGTAGCGCCGGACGACGTGAGCACCCGGCCGGCCAGCCTCGCCACGAGGCGGCTCGGACGGCAGAGAGCCCCTGGCAGCTGAAAAGGGGGCCTCGTGCCCGGTCGCAAAGACACTCCTGAGCGCGGGGAGGAACGGCGGCTGCCGCGACCAGCCAGCCCAATGCCCCGCCGGCCAGCCCCCGTCACCGGGCCTGACGAGGCCGTCCAAGAGCCCGCCACAGGGCCTGAGGATCGGCGAAAGTGCGGTGGCACCGCGAGTTCCCTTATCGCCCGCACTCCCAAGGGGTCGCCACAAACCTGCGGGAGCTGTGATGATCTCACGAGTACTGTCCGCCGACCTGCCCAAGCACATCGGCGAGCGAGTCACGATCGCGGGCTGGCTGCATCGCCGCCGTGAGCTGAAGTCCGTAACGTTCCTCATCATTCGCGACCGGGCCGGCCTGGCTCAGGTCGTCCTGCCAGCAGCGCGGACCGTCGACGCCACCGAGGAAACCGTCCTCCAGATCGAAGGCCTCGTCGTCGCGACCGCTCAGGCGCCCGGAGGCGCCGAGCTCATCGAGCCGGCGGTGACCCCGCTGTCCGGGCCGGCGGACCAGCCGCCGTTCGACTTGTACCGGCCGGCCCTGACCGCCACGCTCCCGACGATCCTCGACCACGCTCCGACGAGCCTGCGCCATCTGCAGCTGCGAGCGGGCTTCGAGGTAGCCGCAGCGAGCACCGCCGGGTTCCGCGCCGGGCTCGACGCGGCCGGGTTCACCGAGATCTCGACGCCGAAGATCGTCGAGTCGGCGACCGAGGGCGGGGCAAACGTCTTCCGGATCGACTATTTCGGCGGGCCTGCCTACCTTGCCCAGTCGCCGCAGTTCTACAAGCAGGCGATGGTCGGAGTTTTCGAGCGCGTCTACGAGGTCGGCCCGGCGTTCCGGGCCGAGCCGCATGACACCGGCCGCCACCTGGCGCAGTACACGAGCCTCGACGCCGAGCTGGGCTTTGTCACCGACCACTTCGACGTGATGTCGGCCTGCCGGGACGCGGTCGCCGGCATGGTCGAGATGGTACGGGAACGGGGCCGCCTGGCCATGGAGTCGCTCGGCGCGACGCTGCCGAGTGTGCCGGCCGAGATCCCGCACGTTCACTTCACCGCGGCCATGGCGATGATCTCGGCAGCGACTGGGGAAGACCTCATGGCCGAGGAGGATCTGTCGCCTGCGCAAGAGCGCTGGCTGTGCGAGTGGGCCCAGCGCGAGCACGGCAGCGAACTGCTGTTCGTGACCGGCTACCCATTGCCGAGTAAGCCGTTCTACACCCATCCGGACCCGGCCCGGCCGCGATACTCCAACGGCTTCGACCTCCTCTTCCGCGGTACGGAGATCGTTACCGGCGGCCAGCGGCTGCACCGGCACGAGGACTATCTCGCGGCGCTGGCCGCGCGGGGCCTCGACCCGGCGCCGTTCGCGAGTTACCTGCATGTGTTCCGGCACGGCATGCCACCGCATGGCGGGTTCGCGATTGGTCTAGAACGCTGGACGGCGCGCCTGACGGGCGCGGCCAACGTCCGCCAGGTGACCCTGTTCCCGCGCGACCTGCACAGGCTGAGTCCCTGACTGTTTTAGCCTGACAGGCCGGCGCCAGTCAGGGGATCTCGAGTACGACCTTCCCTGCGGCGCCGGCCTCGACGGCGTTCTGAGCAGCAGCGACCTGGTCGAGCGGGAACCGCGTAATCGGCAGTTCCGTCAGCGCTCCTGCTGCCAGCGCCGAGGTGATGTCGGTCACGGCCTGGTCTATGGCCGCGGCCGGAAGCGCGTAGAGCAGCATGAAGCGGAGCGTCACGTTCGCGGTCATGCACTTACGTACCGGCAGCACGGGATCGGTGGGCTCGGCCGCGTAGTCGACGATGTGCGTCGACGGTCCTGACACAGCAAGGTCGAGCTCGAGATTTGCACCGAGAGCCAACTCGACGATCCTGTCCATGGCTGGCGCGAATGCGCGCAGCTGGTCAGCAGCGCCGTCCTCGCGGTAGTTGACGACCAGATCGGCGCCGGCCTTGCGCGCCAGCTCGGCCTTCTGCGGGCCGCTGATAGTCGTCGCGACCCGTGCACCAAAGAACTTCGCCAGCTCAATCGCGAAGTGTCCGACTGCCCCAGCCCCGCCTGCGACGAGGACTGCCTTGCCGCTGACAGAACCGTCGGCGACAAGGCATCGATGGGCTGTGATTGCGGGCACTCCCAGGCAAGCGCCAAGCTCGTCGGACGTACCGTCTGGAAGCGGCACGGCCTGACGGGATGGCAGTACAGACCACTGCGCCGCGGTGCCCCAGCGCCGTCCGGAGGCGGCCAGCCACACCCAGACCCGCTGGCCGACTCGGCTCGCGTCGACTCCTGCGCCGACGGCGTCGATGACGCCGGCGCCGTCGAGATGCGGAATCTGGAAGCCGTCGATGGGCCGCGGCGTGGCACCGCTGCGCGACTTCCAGTCGGTCGGGTTGATGGCGGAAAGCCGCATCCGCACGCGGACTTCGCCCGGTCCTGGCTCTGGCGTCTCGACGTCGACGACCCGCAGCACCTCCGTGGCGGGACCGTGTCGTTCGAACACTGCCGCTTTCATCGCGCTGCCTCCATGCATGCTGCCTTTCTAACTGGAGATGGGCTTCCTAGCCGAAGACGGGCACGATCCCGTCGATGTCGGTCAGCTCCTCCTGGCTGGGAGTCCACTCGCCCGCTGCGGCGTTGGCCCGCACCTGGTCAGGGGTCGTCGCACCCGCGATGACCGACGCGCAGCCTGGCAGCGCGGCGAGGCCGCCGATAGCGACCTCTAGCAACGTCCGGTCGTGCTTCCCCGCCCAGTCGGCCAGCGCCTCGACCTTGTCCAGCTTCTGGTCGGTGATGTAGCCCGCACGGTCGGCCAGCCTCGAGCCTGCGGGTGGCGGGACGCCGCGGCGAACCTTGCCCGTGAGCAGGCCGTTAGCGAGCGGGAAGTACGGCAGCACGCCGAGTCCGAACTGAACGGCAGCGGGCACGACTTCGAGTTCGGCCTGCCGCTCCAGGAGCGACCAGTGATTCTGCGCCGAGATGAACGGCACGGCGCCGAATTCGCGCGCCGCAGCCGCAGCGGTCGCGATCTGGGCGGCCGAGAAGTTCGAGTGGCCGATGTAGCGGACCAGGCCGGCCTGGACGAGCTCGGTCAGAGCCGCGAGCGTCTCCTCGATCGGCGTGACCGGGTCCGGCGTGTGGATCTGGTAGAGGTCGATGTAGTCGGTGCGCAGGCGGCGCAGCGAGTGCTCCACCGCGCGCCTGATGTAGGCGCGGCTACCCTTGGCGCCCGCTGCCGCGCCGTATCCCATGTCGCCGCCTTGCGACCCGAACTTAGTAGCGAGCACGACTCGGTCGCGGCGGCCGTCAAGCACTTCTCCGAGCAGATCCTCAGACCGCCCCGCGCCGCCGTAGCTCTCTGCGGTGTCCAGAAGGGTTATGCCAACATCGATGGCCGCGTCCACGACCGAGCGCGTCTGCGCAACATTCAGCCGGCGGCCGAAGTTGTTGCAGCCGAGCCCGACTACAGAGACCAGAAGCCCGGACTTGCCGAGCGGGCGGTAACGCATCCGTTCCTGCCTTCGCGGGTCGTGAAATATGGCGTACTTCCGTGATGGTACCGAGAACCGCCATCCGGGCCAGAGCCAGCCAGACCGTATGCCGGCGCTTGACCTGTCACATCAACAGATTGAGCCGCAATGGCGTGTCGCGCCACTCGAAAGGCGAGGCGAGAATCGGCGCTGCGATATCATCGGCTGACCGGCGATTGAGCTGCGTCCATTACGCGTATGCATAGCAAGTAACCGCGTATAAGGGCGAGTGGTTTAAATCCTCATGGCGACTTGTCCAGTCGCGGCTCGATAGCAAGCTCCACGCGTGCGCATCTGGAGGGAGCGTGGCTGATGTCTGAACGGACGAGGCCTGACGACGCGGTACCGGGCGAGGCTCGCCCGACCAGCACCGCGACCCACGGCTCGTCCGCAGTCAACTCCCCGGCCGTCGGCTCCCCTCCCGTCCAATCCCAAACTGCCGTTGCCCGAACTGCCACCGTCACCGAGAGCGAAAAAGCGCGCGCTGAAACTGCTGGTGCTCCCACAGTTCTGCGTATTCTCCTGGGCACGCAGCTAAGGCGCCTGCGGGAATCCCGCGGTATTTCGGCCCAGACCGCCGCTAAGGCGATACGTGGCTCGGAATCAAAGATCAGCCGGATCGAGCTGGGCCGCAACGCGGTGCGCGAGGTGGACATCGCCGATTTGCTGAACCTGTACGGCATCACCGACGCGGCCGAGCGCGATCAGCTCCTGACGCTGGCCAGCAACGCCAACGAGCAGGGCTGGTGGCACCGGTACCAGGACGTGCTGCCATCGTGGTTCCAGTCCTACATCGGGCTTGAGGAGTCCGCCGAGTCCATCCGCAGCTTCGACGCTCAGTTCGTGCCCGGCTTGCTGCAGACGGAGGAATACGCGGCCGCGGTCATCCAGCTGGGCGCGTTCACACCTGCTGACGCTCACCGGCGCGTGTACCTCCGCAAGGAACGGCAGCGAAGGTTCGCGTCGGGCGGGCAGCGGCTGTGGGCCATCATCGACGAAGTGGCGTTGCGCCGCCCGGTCGGCAGCTCCGTGGTCATGCGCGCCCAGCTTGAGTACTTGCTCGAGATCGCCGAGCGGCCTGGCATCACTGTCCAGGTCTGCCCGCTCCTGACCGGTGCGTCGTACGCGGCGCCCGGCAGCTTCAGCATCCTGCGGTTCGCCACCGACGACCTGCCTGACATTGTGTACGTCGAGCAGCTAACCAGCGCGCTCTACCTGGACAAGCGCATCGATGTGGACGGGTACACCCTGGCGATGGATCAGATCGCCGAGTCGAGCACGACGCCTGAACAGACAACGAACACCATCCGGACAGCGATCAGGGAGCTGGAGGAATCCGAGTGAGCAGCAATGCCGGGCCGAGCGCTCGTGACGTCACCGTCGGTAACGCAAGCGCGACGTGGATGAAGAGCAGTCACAGCGGCCCGACCGGGGGAAACTGCGTCGAGGTAGCGTTCCTGGCCGACGGCGACATCGCCATGCGTAACTCTCGCTACCCAACTGGCCCGGCGCTGGTCTTCAGCAGGGCGGAGTGGACGGCCTTTCTTGGTGGGGCCAGGAACGGCGAATTCGGCGTGCCCGACTAACGTTTGCTGACCCCCGCGACTATGCGGGAAGATGAGTCCGTGCACGCCATCACGGACTTCATCGGCAACTACTGGTGGCTTGTCTTTATCCTTCCGCCGATTGTCGGCGGCAGCTTGCAACAGCACCATCGCCGTCGGCTTGCCATCCTCGAGGCCAAAGGCAAGCTGGCCGAGTCCCAGGGTCAGGCGGCGAGCGCGCCGCCCGAGCCGCAGCCGATCTGCGGGTGCACTCATCATCTGAGCTTCCACAACCCGCGCACGTCGGGTTGTGCCGTCGAGGGCTGCCGCTGCCAGCAGTACGTGGGCCCCGAACCGCTAGGGCATGTCTTCGCCCAGCCGCTCGTCGATCCCATCCCCACCGGTGACGCGACCGCTATCGGCCCGTCACCGAAGCCATTCCGGGCCGACTGAGTCTCCCAGCACACCCGACGGCCGCCACCCTCAGACACCCGGTGGCCCCTGGCGACCGGCGCGAGCCGCCGCCAGGGGCCATCGGACTCTGCCCCGCCCGAGTCAGGTCAGCGGCGCGTCAAAATCGCCCGCCTTCACGCCGACCACGAAGGCAACCCATTCCTCGCCGTCGAAGACGTGCGCCGGCTTGGTTGTGTCCTTTGAATCGCGGAGTGCAACCATGCCGCCAGGCAGGTGGGCGACCTGAACGCAGGCCGAGTTATTGCAGGCGCGGCTGGTAATCCACTCTGCGTTGGAAGTGTCGTATTCGGACATGCAGGTGTATTCCTTTCAGGCCGATACTTCGAATCCTTCAGATATCGATCGGATAAGCAACGCCGAGTCAACGGGCGGAAGGGCACTTGCACGAAGGAGATCGAACGCTTCAGAACGCGCGCGCACCTCGCGATCGCGCTCCTCAATATACGCCTGCCCGGTCACTCCCTCGGTATAAACGACGTCCGGATCGAATCGCTCGGGGAACTCGATAATCGCGAAAGGGCCACCCATGCCCGGGTGCAGCCCACTGCCGAACGCAAGTACCTGCAGGGTGACGTTCGGCCATTGACTGGCCTCATATAGATGATCGAGCTGGTCACGCATGATCTCTGAACGGCCGACCATCCGGCGGAGCACTGCCTCGTCGAGGATGATCCACAGCTCGAGCGGGTCGCCCCGATGCAGCACATCCTGGCGCTGCATCCGGAGCCTGACTAGCCTGTCGATCTCCTCCGGGGTCTGCCGCCTGCGGACCGTCGACATCACGGCACGCGCGTAGTCTTCGGTCTGCAGCAGGCCATGCACCACTTGCGCCTCGTAGACCCGCAGCGAGGCGGCTTCCGCTTCGAGCCCGACGTAGATGCCAAAGCCAGTCGGGAGGACACCGTCCCAGAGCGCCCACCAGCCCTTGCGGTGCCCTTCCCTGGCCATCTCGAGCAGTACCTGCCGCTGGCCGGGATCGTCCACGCCGTAGAGCTCGAGCATGGAGTTCAGGTAGGACGTCCGCGTCGGCGCCTTTCCCGTCTCGATCCGGGACAGCGTGGACGGAGCCAGGCCGAGTCGCTCGGCCACTTCTTCAAGCTTGATGGACTGCGACTCCCGCAGTCGTCGTAACTCGCTGCCGAGCCGACGCCGGCGAACGGTAGGGCCGACGGACACTGGCACTCGCCCCTTCGGGAAGCTCGTGGCCAATCTTTCAAGGCGGCGCGGATTGGCTGCCCCGTCACTGGCTATCGATGACGATACATGAAATCGCCGATCTCGTGAGATCTCATGTGAAATCTCATGCCAGTGATTTGTGTCATGCACTTGCGTGGCCCGCATCGCCACTTCATGATTGAGCTTAGAAGGCGTTCCGCTCGCGCTGCCTGCTTTTGGCTCGGGTTCTGTCGCCAATATTTAGCGATTCAGGACGACTCGCCGTTCCAGACCTGCAGGCCCCGGGGACGCGCGGGAGGGAGCGACCTGGATGCCAGCCACCGCCGCTCGGGCGAGCGACCCCACCGAGCAGCTCTCCGTCATGGCTGAAGGCGCGGTCCTTGGCCGCCTCACCATTCCGGGTCGGCCCGAGCGCGTCCGCGAGGCCCGCGCGTTTGCGGCCAAGGCACTTGGCGATTTACACCCCGCCCTGGACAACATCGTCCTGCTGACGTCGGAGCTCGTCACTAACGCGATCACGCATAGCAGATCGCACCGGGGCGGCGCAGTGCAGGTCGTGATCGCCGAGTCCGAGGGCGGCGTGCGCGTCGAAGTCTCCGACCAGGGCTCGGAGCTCAGCGCGCCGGTTGTCCGCAGTGAGGTGTTCGCGTCGGACGGGCACGGCCTGTTCCTCGTTCAGTCGCTCGCTGACCAGTGGGGCTATGTCCGCGACGACAACCGGACCACCGTCTGGTTCTGGTTCGCCTCGCCACGCATCTAGGCGTCGACCGCCGGCTCCGGCACTTGTCCATAGGACAAGAGTTGGCCAGTCTTGCCCATAGTCGGGCAACAATCGCCAACCCCTGCTCAACAGCTGGCCAGATCCGTGTTCTGAGCACCGCTGAAACGGGCAAATCGCCATCGGGGGCGCTCTCCGCTCCGCGCAGCTGCCGCAGCGCGGTGACCTGGCGGGCGAAGGTCTCAGTCTTGCCTCCACTCGAGCCGCCGCACCGGATGTCAAGCTAGCCGCGACCGGGACCCCGCGCCGCGCGACCGGACGGACCGGAGCGCTTCTCGCGCAGCCGCATAGAGACGTGCACCGGCGTCCCGGCGAAGCCGAATTCATCCCGGAGCTTGCGCTCGATGAAGCGCCGGTAGCCCGCCTGCAAGAAGCCGCTGGTAAACAGCACGAAGTGCGGCGGCCTAGTGCCCGCTTGGGTGGCGAACATGATCTTGGGCTGCTTGCCGCCGCGCACCGGCGGAGGTGTCTGCGCGATCAAGGCGGTGAGCCACGCGTTGAGCCGCCCGGTCGGAACCCTGGTGTCCCAGCTTTCCAGCGCGCGCTCGAGCGCGGGCACGAGCCTGTCCACGTGCCAGCCGGTCTTGGCCGAGATGTTGACCCGCGGCGCCCACCGCGCATTATGCATCTGGCGGTCGATCTCTTTGTCGAGGAACTCCCGGCGGTCAGCGTCCACCAGGTCCCACTTGTTGTAGGCAATGACAAGCGCGCGACCGGCGTCGATCACCATGGAGAGGATGCGCAGGTCCTGCTCGGCAAGCGGCTCGCTGGCGTCGATGAGCACGACCGCGACCTCGGCTCGCTCCAGCGCTCGCTCGGTCCGCAGCGAAGCAAAAAAGTCGGCACCCTGGGTCTCGCGCACCCGGCGCCTGATGCCCGCAGTATCGACGAACCGCCAGGTCTTGCCGCCGAGATCGATCAGCTCGTCAACCGGGTCCCGGGTGGTGCCGGCCACCGAGTCGACCAGGACGCGCTCGGCGCCGGCCAGCTTGTTCAGCAAGCTCGACTTGCCGACGTTCGGCCGGCCGATCAGCGCGACGCGGCGCGGGCCACCTTCGACGGCCTCACGCTCGGCGGGTGCCTCGGGCAGCGCAGTGAGCACCGCATCGAGCAGATCGCCGCTGCCACGGCCATGCAGCGCGCTCACCGGCAGCGGCTCGCCGAGCCCGAGCGACCACAGCCCGTGTACGTCTGGTTCGCCAGGTGCGTCATCTACCTTGTTCGCCGCGAGCACTACCGGCTTCTTCGACCGCCGCAGCACGGCGGCCACCGCCGCGTCGGCGTCGGTCACGCCGACGACAGCATCGACCACGAACAGCACGGCGTCGGCCGCGTCGGCCGCGGTACGCGCTTGCGCCGTTACCCGCGCCGCCAGCGACGGCGTGCCCTCAACCGATGGCTCCCAGCCGCCGGTGTCGACCAGCGTGAACGCGCGGCCGCGCCACGTGGCGTCGTAGGTCACCCGGTCCCGCGTGACGCCAGGAGTATCTTCGACGACCGCCTGGCGACTGCCGAGAATCCGGTTCACGAGCGTGGACTTGCCGACGTTGGGGCGGCCCACGACCGCGAGCACTGGCGCCGCGGCGTCAGGCTGTGCTGCGACCTCCTCCGGCTCAGCCACGCGAGACCGCCTGCCGGGCTCGGGCCAAGCCGATAACGAGTCCGACCACCTCATCCAGCCCCAGGAGGCTGGTGTCAACGTGCACCGCGTCGTCGGCCATGACGGACTGCGCCGCGTCACGCTGATCCCGGCGGGCCTGCTCGCGCTTCGTCGCCTCGACGCTCGCCGCCGGATCCGCGGCCAGGTCTGCGCTGCGCCGCTGCGCGCGGACGTCCTCGCTCGCCGTCAGGTACACCTTGATCGCGGCGTCGGGAGCGACGACAGTGCCGATGTCGCGGCCTTCGGCGACGATCCCCGGGCGGGCTGCGGCCTCGGCGATGATTCCGCGCTGCATTGCTATCAGCATCGCGCGCACCTCCGGGATCGCCGCCACGATGCTGACCGTGTTCGACACCTCGCGGGTGCGGATAGGCCCGGCCACGTCCTGCCCGTCCACCGTGATCCACGGCGCCGCCGGGTCAGTGCTGATGGCGATGTGCGGCTCAGCGATGCGGGCCAGCACGGCTGCGGTGTCGGTGAGGTCGATCCCGCGCTCACGCAGCCACCACGTGAGTGCGCGGTACATGGCGCCGGTGTCCAGGTAGCGCAGGCTTAGCTCCGCCGCGACCCGGCGAGCCGCTGTCGATTTGCCCGACCCGGCAGGCCCATCCATGGCGATCACCAGACCGGGCTTCCCGGCATAACGCTGCATTTCATCCACGCCGGTCGATACCATCCTGGCTGCTGATTCGGTCACTAGGCGATGCTACCGGCGAACGGGCCAGCCTCCGGCAGCGAGCACGCCCGACAACCCGGCGACGACGTCCGGCCGCACCCACAGCTCGGCGACGCCGACGGGCAGGCCCGGCGAATGCTCGATGCTCACGTCCTCGATGTTGATGCCGGCCTCTTCCGCTACGCGGAACAGCCTGGCCAGCTCTCCCGGCCGGTCCGGGATCACCACATGTACGGCAGCGAACTCGCGGGTCGGCCCCCCGTGCTTGCCAGGTATCCGGTGTACGCCGTGGCCGCCGCGCTCCAGCAGGTCCGCAACGAACTTGATCGCCTGCTCATCGCCGCCGGCGAGGCTTGCCAGCGCGTCGGCCACCCCAGCGAGGTCGCGCGCGACGGCCCGCACCACGGCGCTGGCAGGTCCTGCGTTCGCCGTCAGGATCTGCAGCCACATGCCGGCGCCAGATGCCGCGATCCTCGTCACGTCCCGCAGGCCCTGGCCAGCCAGCGAAAGCGCATCGCCGGGCGCGTGCTCAAGCCGCGCGGCCATCGCCGCCGCGACAAGGTGGGGCGCGTGCGACACGAGCGCCACCCACTGGTCGTGGTCGGCCGACGGCACCGCGACAGGCAAGGCGCCACAGGCCTCGGCCAGCCCCGTTCCCAGCCTGATGGTTGTGACGTCATTGACGGGCTGCGGGCACAGGACCCAGGGGCGGCCGACGAACAGGTCCGCCCGGGCAGCCGCCGGTCCCGATCGCTCGCGGCCGGCCAGCGGGTGGCCGGGGAGGTAGCTGGCCAGGTCGCAGCCCAGCTTGCGGGCGGCGGTGAGAGGCAGTTCCTTCACGCTGGCCACGTCCGTGTAAACGCGCGCGAGGCCGCGGGCCTGGGCTGAGCAGAGCTCGGTCGCGACGGCCGCGGGCGGCACGGCGAGAACGGCGACGTCAGCCGGGCCGCCGTTGGGCACGCTGTCGGCCGGCAGCGGCTGGCCAGCACCGAGGTCGGCCGCGAGCAGCACCGCCTCGGCGTCGGCGTCGGCCAGCCATACGCTGACGCCGCGCTCGCGCAGCGCAAGCGCGATCGATGTGCCGATCAGCCCCGTCCCGATGACCACGACGCTCGCCGGCAGCTGACCGGGCGCCAGCGCCCGCTCGGCGGCGTCGGGCGTCGCGGGGAGTCCGTCTCCGCCCGTCTCGGTCACTGCGCGATGTCCAGCCGCAGCGCCGCAGCGCCGTGCAGGTAGACGTGCTGGAGGGCAGCCCGCGGCTTTGGCGTCTCGACGTGCATCATCAGGCGGACAACGTGCGGCATAGCGCCCGGCACGTCGATCTCTGTCGCGCACAGCAGCGGCACTTCCTGGAATCCGAGCTTTCGCGCGGCAAGGGCCGGGAACTCCGCCGTCAGGTCTGGCGTCGCCGTGAAGACGACGCTGATGACGTCCTCGGTGCTGAGCTCGTTGCGGCCCATGACCTCGGTGACCAGCTCGGTGGTTCCGGCCAGGATGTCAGCCCGGTCGTTCCCGCTCACCTGGACGGCGCCGCGAATCGCGCGGACGGCCACGTTTCCTCCTCCTTCGTTCGTCTCGGTTCTTCTTCGTCGCCGAGCTCGGGCCTCATCGCCCGCGGATGGCTTCGCGCCGGCCACGAGCGTCGCTGCCCGAGGCTAGCCTCGCCCGACGCGGTCTGCTTCGCCCGACGCGGTCAGCTTCGCCCGACGCGGTCAGCTTCGCCCGACGGGGTCAGCTTCGCCGACCGTCACAAGCCGACGGTACAAGCCGCGCGTCACAAGCCGACGGCTGAGTACAGGTCGCCGATTTCCTTCGTGGACAGCCGCCTTGTGGTCCCCGGCCGCTGCGATCCTAGTGAAACCGGTCCCACCTGCGTCCGGACCAGCCGGCTTACCGGATGCCCGGCGGCCGCGAGCATTCGCTTGACGATGTGCTTGCGGCCTTCATGCAGCGTTATCTCCACCAGGGCGCGGTCGCCGACCTGCTCCACGACGCGGAACTTGTCCGCGCTGGCAACGCCATCCTCGAGCTCCACGCCGATCATGAGCTGCCGGCCCAGATCCCTGGGCACCGGACCGGGAACGTCGGCCAGGTACGTCTTCGGGACGCCGAACCGGGGATGCGCGAGCCGGTGCGCGAGCTCACCGTCATTGGTCAGGAGCATCAGGCCCTCGGTGTCGTAATCAAGCCTGCCGACGTGGAAGAGCCGTTCGCCGATGTCGCCGAGCAGGTCCGCCATCGTCTTACGGCCTCGGCTGTCTGACATCGAGGTGAGCACGCCAGCAGGCTTGTTCAGCGCGATATACACCAGGTCCTCGCTCGCCGGGATGCGGCGGCCGTCCACGCGAATGACCTGCCGCTGCGGATCAACGCGGGCCCCGAACCTGCGCACGATCTCGCCGTCGACCTCGACGCGGCCGGCCCCAATCAGCTCTTCGCAGTACCGCCTGCTGCCGACGCCGGCGGCCGCGAGCACCTTCTGCAGGCGGACGCCGCCGGGCACGTCGGTCAGGGAGTCGCGCTCGCCCGCCTCGTCGCGCGGTCCCCAGTCGTCGTCGTTAAAGTCCTCGCCGAGGCTGGCAGCCGCGGCCCTGGCGCGGGCCAGGTCCGCCGGGCTAACGTTCGCGGTGCCTTGTGCCGGGCCGCGCGGCCGATCCTGGCGCCGGCCCTGACCACGGCTACCGGGTCGGGTCATGACCAGCGCCCAGCTCGTCGTCCAGGTGATCAGGCAGGAACGGCAGCAGATCCGGCAGATCGGAGAGCCGGGCCAGGCCGAGCCGTTCCAGGAAGTAGCCGGTCGTCCGGAACAGGATCGCCCCGGTCTCAGGCTCCGAGCCCGCCTCCTCGACAAGGCCGCGCAGCACGAGGGTCCGCATCACGCCGTCGGAGTTCACCCCGCGGACCGCCGCGACTCTGGCCCGGCTGACTGGCTGGCGGTAGGCCACGACTGCGAGCGTCTCGAGCGCTGCCTGCGTCAGCCTGATCTCCTGGCCGTCGCTGACGAACCGCTCGACGACGGCAGCGCATTCCTCCCTGGTATACAGGCGCCAACCGCCAGCCACCTCACGCAAGTCAAACCCGCGGCCCTCGGCGGTGTAGGAATCGGCGAGCGCGCGCAGTTCGGCTGCGACGGTGGCGGCCGGCTCGCCGGTGACACCGGCCAGGACTTCGGTGGCGACCGGCTCATCGGCGACTAGCAGGACAGCCTCCAAGCTCATCCGCAGGTCCGCGCCTACCCCGGCTGGCTCGCTCACGGGCTCCGGGCCCTCCAGGCCCTCCCGGCCCTCCCGGCCCTCCGGGTCGTCCCAGTCGAACAACGCTGGCCCGTTATCCATCGTATTCCTCGTGCTCATGGCTAATGCCTAGTTCACTCTGGTCTGTCCAGGTGAGGTAGAGGTCGCCGAGCGGAGCTATCTGATCAAGGCTGATCCGGCCGTCGCGATAGAGCTCCAGGGCGGCCAGGAACCTCGCGACGACCTCATAGGTTCCGGCGCAGTCGGCGATCAGCTGCCGGAACGTGGCCCGGCGCAGCGACCGCAGCCGTGCTAGCAGTATCTCAGCCTGCTCGCGTACCGAGGTCTTCGGGACGTGCAGGTGCGCCGTCGAGACGACCGGCGGCTTGCGGGGAGTCAGCACCCGCCCCGCGATCGCGGCGAACTCGGCCGGCCCGATGCCGATCAGCACCTCGGGCAGCAACTCGGCGAACCGCGGCTCCATCGGAACTCGCCGCGGGTACCGCCGGCCCTCCGTGGCGATATTCGCGGCGAACACGGCGGCGACTTCCTTGTAGGCGCGGTACTGCAGCAGCCGGGCGAAGAGCAGGTCCCGCGCCTCGAGCAGGGCCAGGTCCTCCTCGTCGTCAACTTCGCCGGCGGGTAGCAGTCGCGCGGCCTTGAGGTCGAGCAGCGTCGCGGCCACCACGAGGAAATAGCTGGCCTGGTCCAAATCCCAGCCGCCAGCCAGCGCCCGGATATAGCCGATGAACTCGTCGGTGACGACGGACAGCGCGATCTCGGTAATGTCGAGCTTGTGCTTGGAGATCAACCCCAGCAGCAGGTCGAACGGCCCCTCGAAGACATCGAGGTGGACCTGGAAGCCGCCCGCAGCGGGGACGACCTCATCTGATTCCTGGGCAGCGCTCATGACGTTCCGCGGAGGCGCCGGACCACGAGGCTGTCCTCGCCCGCCTGATCCAGGTCAGCGAGGACGACCGCAAGCGCCTCGCGCACGATTCGGCCCCGGTCGACGGAGATGCCGTAGGCGCGAAGCGCCAGCCGAGCCCGCTCAAGCTCGAAGAGTTCGGTGCCCGACATATAGACGGTGATCTTCTGTGGGTGGCTTTCCCTGCCGCTTGCCTGGCGCTCGGTGTCGGCCGCAGGACTGCGGGCCGAGGGCCGCAGCAACTCTGCGACCCCAGGCAGGCTTACCCGGCGCGAACGGGACCCGCGGGAACGCCCTGACGCCACCTCTCCAGTACCTCCTTGGCCAGTTCACGGTAGGAGGTGGCACCGTTGCAGGCGGGATCGAACCTGGTAATCGGCTCACCAGCCACCGTAGAGTCGGGGAAGCGCACCGTCCGGCTGATGACCGTGTGGTAAACGCGGTCGCCGAATCCCTCGACAACTCCGGCCAGGACCTCCCTGGTATGCAGCGTACGGGAGTCATACATCGTCGCGAGCAGCCCGTCCATCCTGAGCTTCGGACTGAGCCGGGAGGCAACCTTCTCGATGGTCTCCATGAGCAGCGCCACGCCCCGCAGGGCGAAGTACTCGCACTCCAGCGGCACGAGGACACCGTCGGCGCAGGCGAGCGCGTTGACCGTGAGCAGACCTAGCGACGGCTGACAATCGATCAGGATGACGTCGTAGTCCGGAATCACCGGCTGAAGCACCCGGCCCAGTACGAACTCACGCCCGACCTCGTGCACGAGCTGGACTTCGGCGCCCGACAGGTCAATGTTGCTGGGCAGCAGGTCCATGCCGTGGACGCGGGTCTTGATGATGACGTCGTGGGCGGTCAGGCCGCGCTCCATCAGCAGGTTGTAGACCGTCGCGTCGAGCTCGTGCGGCTGAACCCCCAGGCCGACAGACAACGCGCCCTGCGGGTCGAAGTCCACGAGGAGCACGCGCCGCCCCTGCTCGGCGAGCGCGGCGCCCAGGTTGATGGTCGTCGTCGTCTTGCCGACGCCGCCCTTCTGGTTGCAGACGGCTGCGATCCGGGCCGGACCGTGCACTAGGAGCGGCTCAGGGTCAGGGAACACCGGCAGCGGCCGCCCGGTAGGCCCCACCAGTCCGGGCCGGACCTCCAGGGTTTGGGATGCTGACACAGCTACCGCACCTCCCGGCGGCTAGCGCGAACGCGCTCACTGCCAGGCGACTCTAAACGCTGGGCCGGCCGCCGGCAAGCCGGCGCACCGGGAGGTGGCAAATGAACCGCATGCGCATAGTGACCGGAGCGGACACCATAATTCACATGAAGGGAACGGGGTAGCACTCACTCGGTGCCGCCGTGACTGCCCGGCCGTTGGCCGCTACCCGATCGCGCGCGGGTGCGCCGACGCGTACACCTCGCGGAGCTTGTCGACGGTGACCAGCGTGTACACCTGTGTCGTCGTCACCGACGCGTGACCCAGCAGCTCTTGCACGACGCGGACATCCGCGCCGCCGTCGAGCAGGTGCGTCGCGAACGAGTGCCGCAGCACGTGCGGCGAAACCTCGGCGAGTCCGGCGCGAATGGCCGCGGCGCGCAGGGTGCCCCAGGCCCCTTGCCGGGTCAGCCGGCCGCCGCGCGCGTTCAGGAACAACGCCGGGCTGGGCTGTCCGCGTCCGGCGGCCACCGCCAGCGCAGGGCGCGCCCGCACAAGATAAGCATCGAGCGCGTCCCTGGCGAAGCTGCCGACCGGCACAAGACGCTGCTTTCCGCCTTTCCCGTTCAGCCGGATAACCGCAGCGACGGACGATGAGCGGGAGTCGCCGGACAGCTCCACGTCGTCGACGTCAAGCCCGACCGCTTCGGAGATGCGAGCGCCCGTCGCGTACAGCAGCTCGAGCAGCGCGCGGTCGCGCAGCGCGGACTGGCCGACGCCCGCCGCCTCGAGCAGGCGCGCCACGTCCGGGATTGAGATCGCCTTCGGCAGCCGTCGCGGTGGCGAGGGCGGCCGTACCACGCTGGCCGGGTTGTCGGGCGTCAGGCCCTCAGCCAAGGCGAACGCATGCAGGCCGCGGACCGCGACAACGGCCCGGCCGGCCGAGCTCGCGGCGAGCGGCGGATGTGTCTCGTCGCCCTGCCGCAGCCCGGCGAGGAAGTCGGCGACGTCCTGCGTGCCGACGTCGCCGATCTCGGTCCGCCCGGCCGCGGTCAGGGTCGCGGCGTAGCGCTCCAGGTCACGCCGGTATGCCTCGAGTGTGTGGGCAGCGAGGCCCCGTTCCACGGCCAGGTGGTCGAGATAGCGCCCGATCGCTCGGGCAACCGTAGTCAGGTGAGTACCTCCGCAAGCGGCACCGAGGGCAGGCCGTGCGCCTCAGCGACGGGCGCGCACGTGATGCTGCCTTCGTGCGTGTTGAGGCCAAGGGCGAAGGCAGGATCATGCGTGAGCGCATGGCGCCAGCCCTTGTTGGCGATCTCGACGACGTACGGCATGGTGACGTTTGTCAGCGCGTAGGTCGACGTGTGCGGCACCGCGCCTGGCATGTTTGCCACGCAGTAGAAGACCGAGTTGTGCACCCGGTACGTCGGCTCGGCGTGCGTGGTGGGCCGGCTGTCCTCGAACGTGCCGCCCTGGTCGATCGAGATGTCGACGAGGACGGAGCCTTGCTTCATGCGCGACACTAGCTCGTTGGAGACGAGCTTTGGCGCCTTCGCGCCCGGCACGAGGACGGCACCGATGACCAGATCGGCATCGATGCAGGCGCGCTCGATCTCGTAGGCGTTAGACGCGACGGTCTGGCAGTGGCCCTGATAGATCGCGTCCGCCTGCCGGAGCCTGGTGATGTTCTTGTCGACGAGCAGGACTTCGGCCTGCATGCCGAGAGCGATGGCCGCGGCGTTCATTCCGGACACTCCAGCGCCGAGCACGACAACCTTCGCGGCGTAGACGCCGGAGACGCCACCCATCAGCACGCCCCGGCCGCCTCCGTCGCGCTGCAGATGATGGGCGCCGACCTGCGGCGCCATCCGTCCGGCGACTTCCGACATCGGGGCAAGCAACGGAAGTGAGCCATCCGGCAGCTGAACGGTTTCATAGGCGATCGCGGTAATGCCCGACTCGAGCAGGGCATCCGTGCATGCGCGGCTGGCGGCCAGATGCAGGTACGTAAACAGCACCTGGTCCTTGCGCATCCGGTGGTATTCCTCGGTCACCGGCTCCTTGACCTTCAGGATCAGGTCGCCGGTCTGCCAGACGTCGTCGGCGGTCGGCAAGATGACGGATCCGGCCTGGACGAAATCGGCGTCCGGAATCGAGGACCCTTCGCCCGCATTCTGCTGTACGTAGACTTCGTGCCCGTTCCGCACCAGTTCGTGCGCGCCGGCAGGCGTCATCGCGACGCGATACTCGTGATTCTTTACTTCCTTAGGAACGCCGACCTTCATTGGCCCTGTGTCCTTCCTTGCCATGCAACCTGCCCGGCCCCAGTGCCGGGCAAAGTCCTTGTGAAGTTCCTGACGCGGTCACAGAGTCTCGGGCTCATCGGCGTCACGAAGCGCCTTGAATCCGTCCCCACTGGCCGCATAAGCGGACAAGATACCCACCATGGCGACGCCATTGTGGAGCTCGCCCGCCAGGATCCCCCGGACGGCGTCCGGCAACGGGACCCAGGCGGTGGTCAGATACGCCTCCTCATGCTCAGGAACATACTCGCGTTCAGCAGGCGGAACCACGGCCAGGTTCCGGGCCAGGAAGATCCGTAGCCGCTCGGTCGTGATGCCAGGTGAAGTGGCAAAATCGGCGAGCACATGCCAGGACGAGGCTCGGTATCCGGCTTCCTCGAGCAGCTCTCGCCGGGCGGTCTCGACGAGCGGCTCGCCCGCCACGTCGCGTAGTCCGGCCGGAATCTCCCAGAGGGTGGCGCCGACCGGGTGCCGGTATTGCCGGATCATCAGGACGCGATCCTCGTCATCCAGAGCCAGGATGGCGACCGCGCCCGGGTGCTCGACGACTTCCCTGCTGACTATCTCGCCGTCGGGTAGCTCGACCGCGTCGGTGCGCACCGTCACGATGTGCCCGCGCGCCAGCACCGCCGAGTCACGAACCGGCCAGGCGCCAGGGTCGTCGCGGATACCGGCCACGCTCAGGCGCTCGCGACTGGCCGCCCGGCGCCCGCGGCCATAGCCTCGCCGGCCGGCACTGCGCGACTCCGTTCAAGCGCCGCGGCGATCAGGCCGCTGAACAACGGGTGCGGTCGCGTCGGCCTGGACAGCAGTTCCGGGTGCGCCTGGGTCGCGACGAAATACGGGTGCACGCTGCGCGCCAGCTCGATGAACTCGACGAGCCTCTCATCGGGTGACAGCCCCGAACACCGGAGCCCGGCGTCCTCGAGCTTGTCGCGATAGGCGTTGTTCACTTCATACCGATGCCGATGCCGCTCTTGCACGACGGGCTCACCGTACAGCTCCCGCACCAGGCTGCCGTCCGCGAGGACGGCCGGGTACAACCCGAGCCGCATCGTTCCGCCCATGTCGCGCTGCCCGGCGACCACGTCCTCCTGGTCGGCCATCGTCGCGATAACGGGGAACTCGGTCTGCGGATCAAACTCGGTGCTGTTGGCGCCCGGCATGCCGGCCAGGTTGCGGGCCACCTCGATCGTCATGCATTGCAGGCCGAGGCAGAGACCGAGCACGGGAATTCCGTGCTCGCGGGCGTGCCGGACAGCGCCGATCTTGCCCTCGATGCCGCGCACGCCGAAGCCGCCAGGCACGAGCACGCCCTCGACGTCGCCGAGCTGCCGCGCCGCGCCCTCGGGCGTCTGGCAGTCGTCGCTGGTCACCCACCGGATATTGACCCGCACGTCGTGGGCGAACCCGCCGGCCCGGAGGGCCTCGGCTGGCGACAGGTAGGCGTCTGGCAGGTCCACGTACTTGCCTACGAGCGCGATCGTCACGGTCCTGGACGGCCGGTGGACCCGGCGGAGCAGGTCGTCCCAGTCGCTCCAGTCGACATCCCGGAATGGCAGGCCGAGGCGGCGCACTACATACGCGTCGAGGCCCTCTGAGTGCAGGACCTTCGGGATGTCGTAGATGGATGGGGCGTCAGGCGCGGACACCACGGCCTCCTCGTCGACGTCACACATCAGGCTTATCTTGCGCTTGAGGCCGTCGCTGATCGGCCTGTCGGACCGGCAGACGATGGCGTCTGGCTGGATACCGATGCTGCGCAGCGCCGCTACCGAGTGCTGCGTCGGCTTCGTCTTCAGCTCGCCCGACGGCCCGATGTACGGCAGCAGCGACACGTGCAAGAAGAAGCAGCGGTCGCGGCCGATCTCGTGCCGAATCTGCCGGATCGCTTCCAGGAATGGCTGTGACTCGATGTCGCCGACGGTCCCGCCCACCTCGGTGATAACGACGTCGATCTCCGGGCCTGCCATCTCGCGGATCCGGGCCTTGATCTCGTTGGTGATGTGCGGAATGACCTGGACGGTGTCGCCCAGGTAGTCGCCGCGCCGCTCTTTGGCGATGACGCGCGAGTAGATCTGCCCTGTCGTCACGTTGGCCGATCCCGGCAGTCTCGTGTCCAGGAAGCGCTCGTAGTGCCCGATATCCAGGTCCGTCTCGGTTCCGTCGTCGGTGACGAAAACCTCGCCGTGCTGGAACGGATTCATGGTGCCGGGGTCGACGTTGAGATACGGATCGAGCTTCTGCATGCTCACCCGCAAGCCGCGGAGCTTCAGCAGCCTGCCGATGCTCGAAGCCGTCAGTCCCTTGCCGAGGCTTGACGCGACGCCCCCGGTGACGAAGAGATGCCTTGTTGTCGCTGGCCGTGATGCATGCCCTGGAATCACCAATGAGGCTCCCGTGGTCAGATTCGGCGGCAATCCCGCTCGCCCACGGGGTCTCAGAATATCAAACTCAGCACCAAGAATTCGCCGGACACGTTGGCTGGGCTCGGCCCGTGGTCGGATTTGCGCTGGTAGAGACCGTTCTGGTCACTAAAGCTCACGACTACTAGACAGCAGTCCGACCAGACGAAACGGCCGGACCGCCACCCAGTGATCCTGCGTTCACAGACCTGGCGCCGATCCGAGGACCTCACATTCGGTTGGCAGCCTGGCGGCCTAACGCTGCACGGCGGCCGGCCGACTGGCTTACCTCGGCAGACTCCTGTCGCTCGGCCGGCGATTCGCGGTCACTCGCCTCGCCGAACCGGGCCAGCGCCACCGCGCACACGACAGCGAGAAGGAAGCCGAGAACACCGACGGCGGCCAGGCCGTGGCGGGTCGTATCGCCGAGGAAAAGGACGCCGATGAGCGCTGGCGGCATGGTCTCGGCCAGGACGACAGCCGCCGTCGCCGTCGTGACGCTGCCGCCCTCTAGTGCGGTGGCGTAGAGCAGGAACGACACGATGCCGGCCGCAGCGAGCGTGTAGGCGGCGGGGCTCTTGACGAGCTGAAGCGGCGCGAAGCCGGGCAGTATGCGGGCCGACACCGCGACTACGGCGTAACCAAGGCCGGCAATCGCACCGAGCGCCAGCGTGCGGACCGGATTCGGCAGTCTCGCCACGGCGAATCCGGAGATACCGATGGCCACGACGGCCACGATCAAGCCGAGCTCGAACTCCGAGCCGACCTTGGCCGCGCCCTGGGCGCCGGCCGACAGGCCGAGCAGCGCCACGCCGATCACGACGCCGGCGACAGCCAGCCATTCCCGCATCGGCAGGCGCGCCTTCATTAGCCACGCGGCGAACACTGCAGTAACCGCTAGGTTCGAGGCCATGATCGCTTGAACGGCAAAAAGGGGCAATTTTCGCAATGCAACAAGTTGAGCAACAAACCCCAGCAGGTCAATCGCAATGCTCGCCAGGAAGAGGCCTTGCCGCATCATCCGGACGAGTAGCCCGGGGTCTACACCCTGCCCCGCTTCGCCAACGACCTCGGCGGGCCGGTTACTCGCGGCGCGCACCGCGATGGCCTGCATGACGGCGGCGATCCCGTAACAGGTCGCCGACAGCAGAGCGGCGAGCAGGCTCCCCACCATGATTTAGACCCTACGCCAGGCGCCAAGCTGGAGATTCGCTTGATGGCTGCTCAGCATCGACCGAACGTCTAGACCCCGGCTGCCTGCATGCCCCGAAGCTCATGCTTCAGCTCGCGGATCTCATCGCGGATCCGTGCCGCCAGCTCGAACTGAAGCTCGGCCGCAGCTGCATGCATCTGCTCGGTCAGCTCGGCAATCAGGGCGGCCAGGTCGGCGCGAGCAGGTCCGCCACCCTTATCGGCAGCGGCTGCCCGCGCGCGAGACGACACGCCTGGCACTGGCGCCTTGCCGCGGCTCTGCTGCCGCCCCGAACCGCCGAGGAGCTGCTCGGTGTCGGCGTCCTCACGCGCCAGCTGGTCGAGGATGTCAGCGATACGCTTGCGCAGCGGCTGCGGGTCGACGCCGTGCGCCCGGTTATAGGCGATCTGCCGATCGCGCCGCCGGTTGGTCTCATCGATGGCGCGCTGCATCGACGGCGTGACCTTGTCGGCATACATGTGCACCTGGCCCGACACGTTCCTGGCCGCCCGGCCGATCGTCTGGATCAGCGACGTGCCGGACCGGAGGAAGCCTTCCTTGTCGGCGTCGAGGATGGAGACCAGCGAGACCTCGGGCAGGTCCAGTCCCTCGCGCAGCAGGTTGATGCCGACAAGCACGTCGTACTCGCCCATCCGCAGCTCTCGCAGCAGCTCGACCCGCCGCAGCGTGTCGACCTCGCTGTGCAGGTACCTCGCCCGGATGCCGAGCTCGAGCAGGTAGTCGGTCAGATCCTCGGCCATCTTCTTGGTCAGGGTCGTGACCAGCACGCGCTCGGATCGCTCGGCGCGCTCTCTGATCTCGCCGACCAGATCGTCAATCTGGCCCTTCGTCGGCTTGATGACCACCTGGGGGTCAATCAGTCCAGTCGGCCGGATGACCTGCTCGGTGACCTCACCGCCGGTCTGCCGAAGCTCGTAGGGACCTGGCGTAGCCGACAGATACAGCGTCTGACCGATGCGATCGCCGAATTCGTCCCAGGTCAGGGGCCTGTTGTCGATCGCGCTCGGCAGGCGGAACCCGTGGTCGACCAGGACCCGCTTGCGCGATACGTCACCTTCGTACATCGCGCCGATCTGCGGCACGGTGTTGTGCGACTCGTCGATGACAAGCAGGAAATCCTCGGCGAAGTAGTCGAGCAGCGTGTTGGGCGGGCTCCCGGCTTCGCGGCCGTCGATGTGGCGCGAATAGTTCTCGATGCCTGAGCAGGTCCCCACCTGCCGCATCATCTCGATGTCATACGTCGTCCGCATCCGGAGCCGCTGCGCTTCGAGGAGCTTGCCGAGCTTCTCGAGCTCCGCCAGCCGCTCTTCGAGCTCGGCCTCGATGCCTGCGATCGCCCGCTCCATCCGCTCCGGCCCAGCGACATAGTGCGACGCCGGGAAGATGTACAGCTCGTCGTCTTCGCTCATCACCTCGCCCGTCAGCGGGTGCAGCGTCATCAGCCGCTCGACCTCATCGCCGAACATCTCAATCCGGACGGCGAGCTCCTCGTACTGCGGGATCACCTCGATGGTGTCGCCGCGCACTCGGAAAGTGCCGCGCGTGAAAGCCAGGTCGTTGCGGGCGTAGTGCATTCCCACGAGCTTGC
Organism: Streptosporangiaceae bacterium; assembly: GCA_035472835.1. GTDB lineage: Bacteria > Actinomycetota > Actinomycetes > Streptosporangiales > Streptosporangiaceae > JAJYUU01. The sequence goes on from DATIOU010000053.1 coordinate 87,172, forward strand.
GGAGCAGACCGTCCCGGTCCATCCTGTCGCCGACTTTGACCTTCAGCATCCGGTCGACGTACTCCTGCGGAGTACCGAGGCCGTAGATGCACGACACGGACGCCACCACGATCGTGTCCCGCCTGGTCAGCAGAGAGTTGGTGGCCGAATGCCGGAGCCGGTCGACCTCGTCGTTGATCGACGAATCCTTCTCGATGTAGGTGTCGGTCTGCGGGACGTACGCTTCCGGCTGGTAGTAGTCGTAATAAGAGACGAAGTACTCGACAGCGTTGCGCGGCAGCATCTCGCGCAGCTCGTTGGCGAACTGCGCAGCGAGGGTCTTGTTCGGCAGCATGACCAGTATCGGCCGCTGGAGCCGCTCGGCGAGCCACGCCACGGTGGCGGTCTTACCGGTGCCAGTGGCGCCGAGCAAAACGGTGTCCTTGGCGCCCCCCTGAATGCGGCCATCCATCTCGGCGATCGCATTCGGCTGGTCGCCAGCCGGGACCATCTCCGTGACGACCTCGAACGGCGCGACGCTCCGCTGAAGATCGGTCACCGGCCGCATGACTGCTCCTCTGCTGCTTCCTTCGCTGAACTCTGGCCCAAGCCAGATCCATCGCGCCTGATCCCACTGTAGGGCGGTGTGCCGACAGTCCGGGCGGTCGCCAGAGTGGCTGGTCTGGTACCGCCAGCCGGGAACGGCCGAACGCCGCCGCTCTTACGCCGGCACCCCACGCAACTACTCCGCACGCGCCGGGTCAGCTACGCACGGACATAACCCGGCGCGGACTCTCGGCATTCCGTGGTCGTTTGCACGGAACCCGCGCCCGGGCGCGTCCCGGAAGGCCGAGGCGAGTAGTGGGCTTCACCAGGCAGCCGCCCGATGCAGTCGTGGATGATCTTGATCCGTATGACTTGGCCGTAGCTGGAGAGCGTCAGCGATTTGCCCGGCGCGAGCAAGTCGCGTCGCTCGGTCGATATGCATAGTTTGCGCGGCGAGCGACTCGACATTTCACGCCTGAGGTGCTCTCGAACCGGACAACTCGGACGCGGAATGGCACCTCCTACGTGAAATGACACCGCGTAACCAGATGGTCGCGCACGGGACCAGTCTAGATCGGGGTAAATATCCGTAATATCTACAATGGGAGAGCCGTCACCCGGGAGGCCGTCCCGCGGCATCGGCGTCGCCAGGTGTCCCGGGTGCACCCGAAGGCGGCCACGGCCAGCGGCCGACCGGCGCCGTAGCGACACGCCGAAGGACAGGCCAGCGCCGCGACGGGACCGGCGGCGGACGCCGGTAGCGACACGCCGAAGGACAGGTCAGCGCCGCGACGGGACCGGCGGCGGACGCCGGTACCGATTTGCGGTCTGTCAGGCGTTGGCCTCGTCGGCGGACGCGATGAGCGCCCGGCGCCGTAGCTCGCTCCACAGCTCGCCTGCCTGCCGGTCGAGTTCGGCGAGCGAGCCCGAATTGTCCACCACGATGTCCGCGATCGACAGTCGCTGCTCGCGGCTCGCCTGGGCCGCCATCCGTGCGTGCGCCTGCTCGCGGCTCATGCCACGGTGTCGCACCAGTCGGTCGACCTGGATTCGCGCCGGGACGTCGACGACGACGACCAGGTCGTAAGCGTCTGCCAGCCCGTTCTCGGCGATGAGCGGCACGTCGTGCACGACGACCGAACCAGGCCCAGCCGCATCCTCGAGCCCGCGCATCCGCGCGCCGACCCGTGGATGGACGATCGCGTTCAGCGTCGCCAGCTTCTGCTTGTCCGCGAAGACGATGTCGCCCAGCCGGGTCCGGTCCAGCGCGCCATCCGGCCCGAGCACCTCGGACCCGAAGGCCTGCACGACCGCGGCAAACCCGTCGGTATCGCGCGCGACTACCTCGCGAGCGATCAGGTCAGCATCGACAACCACGGCGCCCTGGGCAGCCAGGCGCTTGGATACCTCGCTCTTGCCGGCCCCGATGCCACCCGTCAGCCCTACTCGCAGCATGTCAGTAGCTCGCGACCGTGGTACCGGCCAGGAAAAGCCGACGGCGAGCGCCCGGTGCTGCGCCACCGGAGCCCGCCATCGTCACGTGCCCGGACAGGACGGTCGTCAGTTCTGGCCGCCGCCGGACAGCTTGTCGCGAAGAGCGGCAAGCGCCTCGTCCGATGCCAGGGTGCCGGCCCGCTCTGAATCGGCGCTGGCCGTGCTGTGATCGCGAGCTTCGCCTTCCTCGCCAGCCTCTTCGGCCGCGGCGTCGGCCTTGCTCCGCGCCTCGGCGACCTGCTGCTGGTGCGCCTCGTACCGGGCCCGCGCCTCGGCGTACTGCCGCTCCCACTCCTCGCGCTGGCTGTCGAAGCCCTCCAGCCATTCGCCCGACTCGGGGTCGAAGCCCTCGGGGTAGAGGTAGTTGCCCTGCTCGTCGTAGGCAGCGGGCATGCCGTACAGGGTCGGGTCGAAGTCCTCGCCTGCGACGTCAGCGCCGCCGCCCTCGTTGGCCTGCTTGAGCGACAGGCTGATCCGCCGGCGATCCAGGTCGATGTCAATGATCTTGACGAAGATCTCGTCGCCGACTTGGACAACCTGCTCAGGAATCTCCACGTGCCGGTCAGCGAGCTCCGAGATGTGCACCAGGCCTTCGATGCCTTCCTCGACCCGGACAAACGCGCCGAACGGCACCAGCTTCGTCACCCGGCCCGGCACGACCTGGCCGATCTGGTGGGTGCGGGCGAACTGCTGCCACGGGTCTTCCTGCGTCGACTTGAGCGACAGCGACACGCGCTCGCGGTCCATGTCGACGTCCAGAACCTCGACCGTGACCTCCTGGCCGACCTCGACGACCTCACCTGGGTGATCGATGTGCTTCCAAGACAGCTCGGACACGTGCACAAGCCCGTCCACGCCGCCTAGGTCAACGAACGCGCCGAAGTTGACGATAGAGGACACGACGCCCTTGCGGATCTGGCCCTTCTGGAGCGTGTTCAGGAAGTTCTGGCGGACCTCGGACTGGGTCTGCTCGAGCCAGGCGCGGCGGGAGAGGACCACGTTATTGCGGTTGCGGTCCAGCTCGATGATCTTGGCCTCGATCTCCTTGCCCACGTAGGGCTGCAGGTCACGGACGCGCCGCATTTCGACGAGTGAGGCCGGCAGGAAGCCGCGCAGGCCGATGTCCAGGATCAGGCCGCCCTTGACCACCTCGATGACGGTACCGGTGACGACGCCGTCCTCTTCCTTGACCTTCTCGATGGTCCCCCACGCCCGCTCGTACTGAGCGCGCTTCTTGGAGAGGATCAGCCGGCCCTCCTTGTCCTCCTTCTGGAGGACCAGGGCCTCGATGTGCTCGCCTGTCTTGACCACCTCATGCGGGTCGACATCGTGCTTGATGGACAGTTCCCGAGACGGGATCACGCCCTCGGTCTTGTAGCCGATGTCGAGCAGGACCTCGTCCCGGTCGACTTTGACGACGGTCCCCTCGACAATGTCGCCGTCATTGAAGTACTTGATGGTCTCGTCGATCGCGGCGAGGAAGGCCTCCTCGGAACCGATGTCGTTGACCGCTACCTTGGGGGTCGAGGTGGCCTCTGTGCTGCTCGTCATGTGTAGGTGGGCTCCGGACTGCGGACAGGTATGGATTGGCTGATGGACAGGACCGTGCGAGGCGTGTCCGACAAAGGAAAGCCATGGTTTGCGTGACATGCCTGGTCAGCATGACCGAACCCGCAGCCTGCAGTGAGACTGCCCCGCGGGCTGCCTGACCATTGGCGGACTGCACCACAACACAGTGCAGCGACCAGCATATGAGAGCTCGGCCGACCGGTCAATCTTGGGCTAGCCTCTGTCGCGGCCGCCCAGGCGAGGGCCGCCTCAAGGTGCCGACCTGGGAATTCCGCGTGGGCCCTGGCCGACGGGGCGGGATCCCCGCCGACGGGGCGGCCTGGCGGCGCGCCATGCCGGCGCCGGCTAGTGGGCGGCGTCGGCCCAGCTGCGGCCCCAGCCCATCGAGACCTCCAGCGGAACAGAAAGGTCAGCCGCCCCGCCCATCGCGACCGTCACGAGTGCCCTGACCGCGTCCAGCTCCCCCGGCGCCACCTCGAACAAGAGCTCGTCGTGGACCTGGAGCAGCATCCGGGAGCGCAAGCCTGCGGCTTGCAGCTCGGTGTGCGCCGTCAGCATCGCGACCTTGATGATGTCGGCTGCTGACCCCTGGATCGGCGCGTTGAGCGCCATCCGCTCGGCCATCTCCCGGCGCTGCCTGTTGTCGGAGGTCAGATCGGGCAGGTACCGGCGGCGGCCCAGCATCGTCTGGGTGTAGCCATCCATCCTTGCCCTGGCCACGACCTCGCGCAGGTAGTCCCGGACGCCGCCGAACTGATCGAAGTACTCCTCCATATAGCCGCGGGCTTCCTCCGGCGAGACCCGCAGCTGCTGCGACAGCCCGAAGGCCGATAGCCCGTAGGCGAGGCCATAGTTCATTGCCTTGACCTTGCTGCGCAACTCTGGCGTCACGTCCTGCGGCGCCACGCCAAACACCCGGCCCGCCGTCGCAGCGTGGAAGTCGTGCCCGGACGAGAACGCGGATGCCAGCGCCTCGTCGCCCGACAGGTGGGCCATGATCCGAAGCTCAATCTGGCTGTAGTCGGCCGTCAGCAGGTGCTCATAGCCCGATCCGACAATGAAGCCCTGCCGGATCCGACGGCCCTCCTCGGTACGGATGGGGATGTTCTGCATATTCGGGTCGGTCGACGAGAGTCGTCCGGTAGCGGCGATCATCTGGTTGTAGGTGGTGTGGATCCGCCCGTCGACGCCGGCCATCGGGATCAGCGAGTCGACGACGCTCTTGAGCCTGGCGACGTCGCGGTGCCGCAGTAGATGAGCCAGGACGGCGTGCTCGGTCTGCACCAGGAGGCTGGTCAGCGCCTCCGAGTCGGTCGTGTACCCGGTCTTGATCCGCTTGGTCTTCGGCAGGCCTAGCTCGGTGAACAGCACCTCCTGGAGCTGCTTCGGCGAACCGAGGTTGAATTCGTGCCCGACAACCGCGTAGGCCGCCTGCTCCGCGGCCTTTACCTCCGCGCCCAGGCTCGCGGACATGTCGGCGAAGTGCTCGGTGTCGGCGGCGATCCCTGCACGTTCCATCGCCGCCAGTACGCCGACCAGCGGCAGCTCGACCTCGGCGAGTAGCTCGCTCGCCCCGCGCTCGGCCAGATCGCGGTCCAGCGCGTCCGCCAGCTCAGCGGTGGCCTGTGCCCGCTGGGCAAGCGCGGTAGCGATCTCGGCGTCGTCGGCCACGTCTAGGGTGAGCTGCCCGGAAGCAGGCTCGGCGTTGCTGAGCTCTCGGTTCAGGTACCGCAGCGACAGGTCGGCCAGGTCGAACGACCGTTGGCCGGGCAGCGCCAGGTACGCGGCCAGCGCGGTGTCGCTGCTCAGTCCGGCGAGCTCGAATCCACAAGCGGTTAGCGCGTGAATCGGTCCCTTGGCGTCGTGCAGCGCTTTGGGCCTGGCCGGATCGGCGAGCCACGCGCCGAGCGCCTTGTCGTCAGCCTCGGTCAGTCGGGCCGGGTCGATGACCCCCGCCTCGCCTTCAGGCGCGGCAACCGCGAGCCCTGTCATGGTCCCGGTGCCTCGGCCCCAGCTGCCGCTCACCGCCAAGCCGGACCGGCCGGGTCCGGCCACGTTCCGCTCAAGCCAGTCGGCGACCTCGTCCGGCCCGAGCCGGACGGCATCCACGTCGAACGCGGGGCCGCTGGCAGGCGCCGCGGCCGCGGACGGCAGGACTCCGATCCCGTTCGGCAAGGTGGCGTACAGCCGGTCACGCAGCACCCGGAACTGGAGCGTGTCGAATAGCTGGTGGATCTGCTCGCGCTCCCAGGGCACCGGCCGCAGGTCGGCGGGTCCAGCCTCGAGCGGCACGTCACGGACGAGCTGGGTGAGCTGGCTGTTGCGCAGCACGCCCGCGAGGTGCTCCCGGAGTGCGTCGCCGGCCTTGCCCTTGACCTCGTCGACGCGATCGACCAGGTTGGCCAGCGAGCCGAACTCGGCGATCCACCGCGTCGCGGTCTTCTCTCCCACACCAGGGATGCCTGGCAGGTTGTCGCTGGGGTCGCCGCGCACGGCCGCAAAGTCTGGATACTGCGCCGGCGTCAAGCCGTACTTCGCCAGCACGGACCCCGGCGTGAACCGAGCCATCTCGCTGATGCCCCGCATCGTGTACAGCAGCGTGACGTGGTCGGTCACGAGCTGGATGGGATCCCGGTCGCCGGTCACGATGAGGACATCCATATCGGGCTCAGCCGCCGCGGCGAGCGTGGCGATGATGTCGTCTGCCTCGTAGCCCGGGACCGAGAGGCGCTTGATGCCCAGCACGTCCAGCACCTCGAAGATGAGGCTCAGCTGGCTGCGGAAGTCCGACGGCGTCTCTTTCCTCGTGGCCTTGTACTCGACGTACTGCTCGTGCCGGAACGTCTTCTCGCCGCGGTCGAACGCGACGGCGACGTGCGTGGGCTGCTCATCACGGAGCACGTTGATGAGCATGGCGGTGAACCCGTAAACGGCGTTCGTGGGCTGTCCGGTCGTAGTGGAGAAGTTCTCCGGAGGTAGCGCGTGGAACGCCCGGTAGGCCAGCGAGTGCCCGTCCAGCAGCAACAGCCGCCCGCGGCGGCCTGGCTGCTGAGGCTCGCCGGACGACGCCGCCTCTTCTGCGACCACCGCATCGCCGAGCGCCGCGCCGTCGTCGGAGAGCGCCGCATCGCCGGCGAGAGCCGCCTCGTCGGCGGGCGTTGGCTCGGTCGCGAGCACTGCCTCCTCGGCGGCAGACGACTCTGTCCGCGCCGCGTCGGCCTGGGCTGCTGATTCCGGGTCCTTCGAAGCCACGCCCAAATCCTAGTGCGCGGGTCTGTCAGTCACGCGGGCGTTAGCGCCCGCCTGGCCCGCCGGTTATGCCCACCCCTACGCTGGCTCCAGCCCACCGCAAAGATCGCATAAGCAGGGAACGTGGAGGTTTCGGTGCCCGAGTCGTCGGAGCTTGAGCGGCAGATTGTGGCCGCCTTCAACAGCCAGGCCAGCGACACCCTGGCCGGGCGCATGGGCATCAAGATCCTCGAGGCGTCCCGGGAACGCGTGGTCGGCACCATGCCGGTCGATGGCAACACCCAGCCATTCGGGATTCTGCACGGCGGCGCGTCGTGCGTACTTGCCGAGTCACTCGGGTCGCTCGGCTCGGCGCTGCAGGCCGGGCCCGGCCGCATCACGGTCGGCATTGAGATCAACGCGACGCACCACCGCTCAGTGCGAACCGGGATGGTGACCGGCGTCGCCACACTCGCCCACGGCGGCCGGACAATGGCGACGTTCGAGATCGTTATCACCGACGAAGACGGCATGCGAGTCTGCACCGCGCGGCTAAGTTGCTTGCACAGGGACGCAGTGCCAGGCGAGTCCCGGCGGACCTGACAGCATCGCTGAGTCGCCTGTTGCGGGCGCAACTAGGCCATCGGTCACTGGCGACGGTCGAAAGACAGGGGATGTTTCCCTCATACCGGCAACGGAATCTCAGTGTCTTTGCGCGCTGCCGCCGAGCCTCGCTAACGTTGTCGCAGAGCGAGGCGACCGAGTAGAGAACGTGCCGGCCCGGGGAAGGCCGACATGGCACCAAAGGTTTTCTGGCTCACCGACCGTCGACCGCTTCCGGCGTCCGGCGGCCGCAAGCGGCGGGCGCCGGTTACCACGGGGGTAGTGTGGCCGGCCCCGCCCGGCTTGCTCTGACGCTCGATCAGATCAGCTTGCCGGGCCCGCCGTCCCGGCTCCGTTTGACTCTGCGCCGGTGTCTGTGTCAGTGCTCGCAGCGGCGTCGGCGGCAGCCTTCTCGGCCTCGGCGAGAACTTCCTCCGCCACCGAGCGCATGGTCTGCCGCCGGTCCATCGATGTCTTCTGGATCCACCGGAACGCCTGGGCCTCGGTCATGCCGCGCCCATCCTGGAGCACGCCCTTCGCGCGGTCAAGCAGCTTGCGCACCTCGAGACGGTCGCGAAGGCTCGCCGCCTCGGAGTTCAGTGCCGCGATCTCTGCGAACCGGCTCGCTGCCACCTCAATGGCCGGGACGAGATCGGCCTTCGTGAACGGCTTGATGAGGTAGGCCATCGCGCCGGCCTCACTCGCGCGCTGCACGAGGTCACGCTGCGAGAACGCGGTCAGGATGATCACCGGGGCCACCTGGTTCGCGGCGATGCGCTCGGCTGCCGAGATCCCGTCCAGGCCGGGCATCTTGACGTCCATGATCACGAGGTCGGGCCGCAGCTGCTCGGCAAGCTGCACGGCCGTCTCGCCATCGGCGGCCTCACCGGCGACGACGTAGCCTTCCTCTTCCAGCATTTCGCGCAGGTCGAGCCGGATCAGCGCCTCGTCCTCGGCGATCACGACGTTGAACGGGGTCTTGCTCACGAGGCGAGCGTATCCAAAACCCAGTACATTGGTGCTCGCCGCCTCCCTGGTGGCCGCCGGCCGCCCTGCGAGTGTCCCGGCAGCCGAGACTCATGAGCTCCGCTGGATGACCTTAGTCGAGTCGCATGGCAGACGAAGTGGCTGCGTCGGGTAAGCGGATACAAAAGGATAATTTCCGAAATATGCCGAGATGGTGGAACAGGCTTACACGGATGCCTCAAAAGCATCTGTCCGAAAGGACATGCGGGTTCGAATCCCGCTCTCGGCACTGCTGACCTCCAATGGGCTGGCGATCACATACGCACCGGACTGGCGGCCGCGTCCGTCACGCTATGGGCGTGTATCCGCGCTACTTCTTTCCAATGAATCGGCTGACATTCTGCATCTGTGCCCGGTGGCTCTTGAGGAGCTTGGAGTTAGCTGGCGCTTGTGTCGGAGAAACATGCTCTCGGTCGCGCCACGTGAGGCCGTTGCGCTACTCGATGTTCATGTAGGGCCGAAGTATTGACGCGCCGCGGAATCCGCAGAATTAGTCTCTTACAGATCGGCGGCCGACGGCGAGCGGCTTAGGGGGGGAGGCCAGATGGATGACAGCACCTTCGATCAGGTGCTCGAGGCAGTGCGTCAGTTCGTCCGGGAGAAGGTCATACCGCGCGAGGACGAGATCGAAAGCACCGACGCCGTCCCGGACGATCTGCGCGCCGCGGCCGCGGCGATGGGCCTGTTTGGCTATGCGTTGCCAGTGGAGTTTGGCGGCGCGAGTGCCACCATGCTCCAGGACGTGCGCCTCGCCTTCGAGTTCGGCTATACCACCCCTGCATTCAGGTCACTGTTCGGCACGAACAACGGGATCGCCGGGCAGGTCATCGCCAAGTTCGGGTCCGCGGATCTACAGCGGGCCCTGCTCCCGGCGCTGGCGGCCGGCGACATGATTGCCTCGTTTGCGCTGACCGAGTCCGAGGCGGGCTCGAGCCCGGCCGGCCTCAAGACATCTGCGCGGCGCGACGGCGTCAACTGGATCCTCACCGGCACCAAGCGCTTCATCACCAACGCTCCGCTCGCCGGGCTGTTCGTGGTGTTCGCCCGCACCGACCCCAACGCCGAGGCCGGCCGCGGCATCTCGGCGTTTGCGGTGGACGCCGATAGCCCGGGCCTTACCGTCGGCCCGCGCGACCACAAGATGGGCCAGCGCGGCGCCTGGACTGCCGAGGTTAACTTCAACGACGTCCGGGTCCCGCCCGGCCGGCTGATCGGCGCTGAGGGTCGCGGCTACCGCAGCGCCATGACCGTATTGGCTCGCGGCCGGCTGCACATCTCCGCCATGTGCGTCGGCACCGCCCAGCGGATACTCGACGAGTCAGTCGCGCACGCCTCGGTCAGCAAGCAAGGCGGCCGCCCGATCGGGGACTATCAGCTCGTCCAGGCGATGCTGGCGGAGTCCTACGCCGAGATCGCCGCGGCCCGGAGCCTGGTCCTATCGGTCGCCGCTGCTTACGACGCGGGCACCGACATAGCCGCCGGGCCGTCGTCGGCCAAGCTTTTCTGCAGCGAGATGGTCTCCCGCGTCGCCGACCGCGGCGTCCAGGTCTATGGCGGGCTCGGGTACATGGGCTCGACCGTGGTAGAACGCATGTACCGCGACTCCCGCCTGTATCGGCTCTATGAGGGAACGAGCGAGATCCAGAAGCTCATCATTGCCCGCGAACTGCTAAACGAGCCGCAAACCAGCCTCCCATCGATACAGCGGCGCTAAAAGGCGCTCGCCCCGACTCGGGCCAGATTTGGCCTGCATCGTTTCTGCATGGCGCTGACCCGCGGCTTCGTTGCTAGCTATAGGTGAAGTTGCGCACTAATCCTGTCCCGTAAAGTGAGGCGCACGAGACACTAGATCTGGAGTCCGGCGGTGGGTCACCAAGTCAACTTCTTCATAATGCCTGCCGACCTGCCGGACGCGGAGGCCGCCGTCTGGGCCATTGGCGACGTCTGATTTCTCGCCGGCAAGTCACCAACCTGTGACCCCGTCGAGCTCGACACCATTGCGGCCGGGCCGGTGGTCCGGGACTACAGCCGGGTGCCGGGCAGCTGTCCCGGCGCGGTGTCGGGCTGGTCATCGGCGGACGCGACGCCAATGTTGCCGGATGTGGCCCTGCTGGAGCGCGGCCGCAACGCGCGCTGCGTTGTCGATGGCTCGGCCCGCTGGATTGCGACCCGCACGAGCCGGCGCTGCCTGAGTGCATACAGATAGCTGCAAGCGAGGATGAACACGACTGCCATCGCGATCATGTTGGTCCGCAGCCCGAACATCCGAGCCGAGTAGTCGATCCGCAGGCTCTCGATAGCGGCGCTGCCCACCGCCCACAACGCGGCGTAGAGCGCGAACGCCTGGCCGCCGGACAGGACGTACCGGCGAATTGCAAGGGCGAGCCCAACTGCGATCAAGATGTCGAACAGCGACTCATACAGAAACAGCGGCTGGAACGTGGCGAAGGCCTGGAATCCGCCGACGCGATGCTGCGGAGAGATATCGACCGCCCACGGCAGTCCAGAAGGCCGGCCATACAGTTCCTGGCTGAACCAGTTGCCCCAGACCGAGATCGCCTGCGCGACCGCGAGCGCGGGAACAGCCGCCAGCGCAACCGGCCCGATCTCGATGCCGGTGCGGCGGCAGTACACCCAGGCGGCGAGCGCGCCAGCCGCCACGGCGCCAGCCACGCCCATACCGCCGTCCCAGACCCGCAGCGCGTCCGTCCAGTCGCGGCCCACGCCGAAGTAGCGGTCCGAATTGGTCAGCAGGCTGTAAATGCGAGCGCCGACCAGGCCCACCGGGACGGCAATGGTGGCCATGTCCAGGATCACGCGAGGCCGGTAGCCGGCCTTCCGATAGCGGCGTGCGGTCAGCCACAGTCCTGCCAGCACGCCGGCCACCATGCACAACGCATAGGTCCGAACCGGCAGCACGCCAAGGTGCCAGACAGCGCTGCCCGGCGTCGGGAGATAAGCGGCTGGCATGATCAGAAAGGTACCTGCCGGCCCAGTCGGCCCGGTACTGCTGCCCTGGTTCTTGGCGCTCCGTGCTCACCTGAGCGCCAGGGCCGTGGGGCTGATCGCCGCCGGCAAGCTCGTATCACCACAGAGGTGGGTGTCCACGGCAGCAGCGGCCGACCTGCCTTCCGCGATCGCCCAGACGATGAGCGACTGCCCCCGCCCGGCGTCCCCGGCTACGAACACGCCAGGCACCGAGGTCGCGAACGCTCCGTTCCTGGCGATGTTGCCGCGGTTGTCGAACTCGACGCCCAGGTCTGTCACCAGCGGCCCTGGCTCGGCGCCCGTGAAGCCCATGGCCAGCAGCACCAGGTCGCAGGCCAGTACTCGTTCGGTACCGGGCACCGGCTGGAAGCCGCCTGGGGTTGACTCGACCTCGACCAGCTCCAGGCCGCATACCCGGCCGCTCTCGTCACCGAGGAACCGCTGCGTCGAAACTGCGTAGACGCGTTCGCCGCCTTCTTCGTGCGCGCTAGAGATCCGGAAGATCGCTGCGTGTACCGGCCACGGCTGGCTGGCTGGCCGCCCGCCCGGCGGTCGCGGCAAGATCTCGAGCTGGGTGACGGACGCGGCGCCTTGCCGCAGAGCGGTCCCGAGACAGTCAGCGCCCGTGTCGCCGCCGCCGATGATTACCACGTCCCGCCCGCGCGCCGAGATTGCCGTTTCGGCCACTGGCGCAGGGCCGGGCTCGCGAGCCTCGAGTGGCCGGCCGCGTGTGGCCCGGCCGTCAACCTCGCGGCCGTCGACCGCCCGGCCGTCGGCAACCCTGCCGTCAAGCGCGCGGCCGTTGACCGCCCGGCTCGCGGCGGCCTGGCTCGCAGCCGCCCGGTCGCGGCTACGCCGTCGGCGCCCATCGCCCGCCCGGCCGCCGCCCGCGCCGTCCGCAGCCGCGACTGCCCGATTGGCCAGCGGCAGGTAATCCATGGCCTGGTGGATGCCGGCCAGGTCAGCCCCAGGCACGGGCAGCCCGCGTGGCACCGTCGCACCGCAGGCCAGCACGATGGCCGCGTACTCGGCCTGCAGCTCAGCCGCGGTGACGTCCCGGCCAGCCTCGACGCCGCACCGGAACTCGGTGCCTTCGGCCAGCATCTGGATGAGGCGCCGGTCCAGGTGCCGCTTCTCCATCTTGAACTCGGGGATCCCGTAGCGCAGCAGGCCGCCCGGCGCATCCGCGCGCTCGAACACAGTGACCGCGTGCCCGGCCCTGGTCAGCTGCTGGGCCGCGGCCAGGCCAGCCGGGCCAGAGCCGATCACGGCGACCTTCCGCCCGGCGGCCAGCGCGGCTCGAGCCGGCCGCCGCGGGGGCACCCAGCCCTCCGCCCACGCCCGGTCGATGATCTCGACCTCGACCTGCTTGATGGTGACCGGGTCGGCGCTGATGCCAAGCACGCAGGCGGACTCGCACGGCGCGGGGCATAGCCGCCCGGTGAACTCGGGGAAGTTGTTGGTCGCGTGCAGCCGCTCGGCGGCGGCCCGCCAGTCGCCCGAGTGGACCAGGTCGTTCCACTCCGGGATCAGGTTGCCAAGCGGGCAACCCGAGTGACAGAACGGAATGCCGCAGTCCATGCACCGCCCAGCCTGGCGCTCGAGCTGGTCGGACCCGAACTCGGTGTACACCTCCCGCCAGTCGGTGATGCGCACGTCCACCGGCCGGCGAGTGGGCGTCTGTCGCGGCGTTGTCAGGAAGCCTCTTGGATCAGCCATGTCGCCCGCCCTCAGCCACTCGCCGCGGCCATGACGGCCTCGCTGACGTCCAGGCCATCCCGCTCCGCCCGGCGCGCAGCGGCCACCACCCGCTTGTAGTCGCGCGGCATCACCCTGGCGAACCTCGGGAGCACGGATTCCCAGTCCGCCAGCAGCGCAGCAGCCACCGTGGACCCCGTCTCGGCCTGGTGCCGTCCGATCAGCTCGCGCAGGAAATCGCCGTCCTCGGCAGTCAGCGGCTCCAGGTCGGCCATCTCGGTGTTGACCCGCCGCGGATCGGGGTCAAGCAGGTAAGCGATGCCGCCCGACATGCCCGCCGCGAAATTGCGGCCCACCGGCCCGAGCACGACGACGCGGCCGCCGGTCATGTACTCGCAACCATGATCGCCAGTGCCCTCGGTTACGGCCGTGGCCCCCGAGTTCCGCACGCAGAACCGCTCGCCCACGACGCCGCGCAGCAGCATCTCGCCGCTCGTGGCGCCGTATCCGATCACGTTGCCGGCGATCACGTTCCGCTCGGCGGCGAAGCTCGCCGCCGGGTCAGGCGCAGCGATGATTCGCCCGCCAGACAAGCCCTTGCCCAGGTAGTCGTTGGCGTCGCCGCGAAGCCGCAGAGTGATGCCGCGCGGCAGGAACGCGCCCAGTGACTGTCCAGCCGAGCCAGTCAGCGCGACCTCGATGCTGTTGTCCGGCAGGCCGGCTCCGCCCCAGCGCCGCGTCAGCTCGCTCCCGAGCATGGTCCCCACCGTCCGGTTGACGTTGCGGACCGGCAGCTCGAGCCGAACCGGCGTGCCCTCGGTGAGGGCGCCCTCCGCCAGCAAGATCAGGGTATTGTCGAGCGCCTTATCCAGGCCGTGGTCCTGGCCAGAGATGCAATGGCGGGCGGCGCCCGGCGGAAGCTCAGGAACGTGCAGCACCGGCCGAAGATCGAGCCCGGCTGCCTTCCAGTGGCTGACCGCTGCGGTCGCGTCCAGTAGCCCGGCCTGGCCGACGGCCTCGTCCAGTGTGCGGAAGCCGAGCTGCGCCAGGTACTCGCGCACCTCCTGCGCCACGAACTCGAAGAAGTTGACGATGAATTCCGGCTTACCGGTGAACCGTCGCCTGAGCTCGGGATTCTGGGTTGCCACACCGACCGGGCAGGTGTCTAGGTGGCAGACACGCATCAGCACGCAGCCGGCCACCACCAGCGGCGCAGTCGCGAACCCGAACTCCTCCGCGCCAAGTAGTGCCGCGATCACTACATCGCGGCCCGTCTTGAGCTGGCCGTCGACTTGAACCACAATCCGGTCGCGCAGGCCATTGCGTAGCAGGGTCTGCTGCGTCTCAGCGAGGCCGAGCTCCCACGGGCCCCCGGCGTGCTTGATGCTCGTCAGCGGCGCGGCGCCCGTGCCGCCGTCTTGCCCGGAGATCAGCACCACGTCGGCGTGCGCCTTCGACACGCCCGCCGCGACCGTGCCGACACCCATCTCAGCCACGAGCTTCACGTGCACCCGGGCCAGCGGGTTTGCGTTCTTCAGGTCGTGGATGAGCTGCGCCAGGTCCTCGATGGAATAGATGTCGTGGTGCGGCGGCGGCGAGATCAACCCGACGCCGGGCGTTGAGTGCCGAGTCGCGGCGATCCACGGGTACACCTTGTGGCCCGGTAGCTGGCCGCCTTCGCCCGGCTTGGCGCCTTGCGCCATCTTGATCTGCAGGTCGTCGGCGTTGACGAGGTACTCACTGGTGACGCCGAACCGGCCGCTGGCGACCTGCTTCACCGACGACCGGCGAAGGTCACCGTTCTCGTCCGGAACGAAGCGGCGCGCATCCTCGCCGCCCTCACCGGTGTTGGACCGGCCGCCGAGCCGGTTCATCGCGATTGCCAGGGTCTCGTGCGCCTCGGCCGAGATCGAGCCATAGGACATGGCACCCGTCGCGAACCGCTTCACGATGTTCGCAACCGGCTCGACCTCAGAGATCGGCACGGGCGCGCGGTCGCCGGCCCGCTGGTCGTCGACCCCGCGGATGCGTAGCAGTCCACGCAGCGTCATGAGCTTCGCTGACTGATCATCCACGAGCTTGGTGTACTCGCGGAACACCTTTTCCTGACCGCTGCGCGTCGCGTGCTGCAGCTTGAACACGGCCTCCGGGCTGAACAGGTGCGGCTCGCCGTCGCGGCGCCACTGATACTCGCCGCCGGTCTCCAGCCGCCGATGCGGCCTCCCGCCACGCGCCGGGTACGCGACACCGTGCCGTTGGCTGATCTCCTCGGCGATCTGGTCGAAGCCGACGCCGCTGAGCGGAGACGCGGTGCCAGCGAAGCAGGAGTCGATCACCTCGGGGCCCAGCCCGACGGCTTCGAACAACTGTGCGCCGGTGTAGGACGCGACCGTGGACACGCCCATCTTCGACATGATCTTCAGGACGCCTTTGCCGAGCGCTTTGACCAGGTTGGCGGCTGCCTTCTGCTCGGTGACATCGCGCAGCGTGCCGCGACGGACAAGTTCCTCCACCGACTCGATGGCCAGATACGGGCACACCGCCGCCGCCCCGTAGCCGAGGACCAGCGCGATGTGGTGGCACTCACGCGCGTCGCCGGACTCCACGATCAGGCCGGCCATCGTCCTGGTCTGCTCAGCGATGAGGTGATGGTGCACTGCGCCGGTCAGCAGGAGCGACGGGATCGGCCCGAGGCGCTCGTCGGGGAGCTCCGCCGACCCGGGCGCACTGGCTAGACTCACTCCGGCCTGGCCGCCGCCGGCCTCGGCGCCGCGGTCGGACAGCACGATGATCCGGGCGCCAGCAGCGATCGCGGCCGACACCTCGGCGCGGATCTGGTCCAGCCGGGCCTTTAGCGCCGCGCCGCCACCGGCAACTTCGTACCGGCCGTCGACGACGTGGGAAGCGAAACCCTGCATGTCGCCGTCGTCGTTGATGTGCACGATCTTCGCGAGGTCGCTGTCGCTGATCACCGGGAACGGCAGAACGACCTGGCGGCACGACGCTGGGCCAGGCTCGAGCAGGTTGTACTCCGGCCCCGTCGCTGAACCGAGGGAGGTGACGAGCTCTTCCCGGATCGCGTCCAGCGGCGGGTTCGTCACCTGGGCAAACAACTGACTGAAGTAGTCGTACAGCAACCGTGGCCGGTCCGACAGGACGGCCAGCGGCGTGTCGGACCCCATCGAGCCCAGCGCCTCGGCGCCAGATCGGGCCATGGGTGCGAGCAGGACGCGCAGATCCTCCTCGGTGTAGCCGAACATCTGCTGCTGCACCAGCAGAACGCGGCTGTCGGGCAGCTCGCGCACCCGGTCCGGCAGGTCGCGCAAGTGGATCATGCCAGCGTGCAGCCAGTCAGCGTACGGATGCTCGGCCGCGAGGGCAGACTTGACCTCCTCGTCCTCGATGATCCGCCCGGCCGCGGTGTCGGCGAGGAAGATGCGGCCCGGCTGCAGCCGTCCCTTGCGTACGACCTGGGCCGGGTCGATGTCGAGTACGCCGACCTCGCTGGCCAGTACGACGAGGCCGTCGCTGGTGACCCAGTACCGCCCGGGCCGCAGTCCGTTGCGGTCGAGCACCGCGCCGATCACGGTGCCGTCAGTGAACGCGATCAGGGCCGGGCCATCCCACGGCTCCATCAGCGAGGCGTGGAACCGGTAGAAGTCCCGCCGGGCCCGATCCATGTGGGGGTTGTTCTCCCACGGCTCCGGGATCATCATCAGCATTGCGTGCGGCAGGGATCTGCCGCCGAGATGGAGCAGCTCCAGGCACGCGTCGAAGCTGGCCGAGTCGCTGACGCTGGCCGTGCTTGATATATCCGTCATGATCGGCAGCAGCCGCTCGATACCGCGCCCGTCGGCGTCGAGACCGAGCACGTCGTTCGCGAGCTGGGCTTCCCGCGCTCGCATCCAGTTCCGGTTGCCGCGGATGGTGTTGATCTCGCCGTTGTGCGCGACCAGCCGGTACGGATGTGCTAGCGGCCAGGACGGGAACGTGTTCGTCGAGAACCGCGCGTGCACCAGGGCGATCGCGGACCGGTAGCGCGCGTCCGATAGGTCGGGGAAGAAGGGTTCCAGCTGCAGCGCGGTCAGCATTCCCTTATAGACGATCGTCCGGCTGGACAAGCTCGCCAGGTACAGGCCTAGCTCGTGGTCGGCCCGCTTGCGCAGGCAGTACGCCTTGCGTTCGAGCGCCGGGTCCGACTCCCCCGCCAGGCCTGCCACGAAAAGCTGCACTAGCCGCGGCAGCGACGCCCGGGCCTCGCGCCCGCAAGAATTCGGGTCGTGCGGAAGCTCACGCCAGCCAAGAACCCGCAGGCCTTCGGCGGCGGCGATCCGCGCGATGCCAGCCTGGACCGTAGCCCAGTCCGAGCCGGTCGGCACGAAGGCCACCCCAGCCGCATAGCTTCCGGCCGGAGGAAGATCAAAATTACATTGGGAACGCAGCAGCTCGTCTGGCATCTGGGTGAGAATGCCCGCGCCATCTCCGGACTCCGGATCGGCGCCTTTGGCTCCGCGGTGATCGAGATTGCGCAGCACGGTCAGGGCACTGGTGACCGTCTCGTGCCGGCGCTCGCCGGTCAGGTCGGCAACAAAGCCGACCCCGCATGCGTCGTGCTCGTACTGGCTGTTGTAAAGACCGTCGGTGTGCTGCCCGGTACCAGGCCGCCTAGCTGGCGGCGGTAGGGAGGCAGATGCCATCCAGAGCGCTCCTGTCGTCTCGACCGCCGCCATCGCCAATGGAGCGGTAGTGGAATCGGGACGACATTGGCCCTGTCACGCGGGACAACACTGGCCCTGCTGATGCGTAGACGCTTGCCCAGCACTAGCCAGCAGTATAACGAACGGGTCGGCGAAGGATCAGGCACCGCGTGTACCGATCCTGCCCACCCTGCACAAGATCATCCGGGCGAGGTACGGACGCCCTGCTCAGCGGCGGTCCCGGACTCCGTCGGCCAGCTCAGCCGCGAGCGCCTCGACACTCGCCAGGCCCGCCGACGGTGTGTCGGCGTCCAGCAACCGCTGCACGAACGCCGTGCCCACGATGACCCCGTCAGCGAAACGGGCCACCTCGGCGGCCTGACGACCATCGCGCACCCCCAGCCCGACCGCGACCGGCAGCTTGGTGGCCTCCTTGGTGCGATGGACCAGGCCGGCCGCCTGATTGCTAACCGATTCTCTAACCCCGGTGATGCCCATGACCGAGGCCGCGTAGACGAAGCCGCCGCAGGCGGATGTGACGAGCGCGATCCGCTGCTTCGAGGAGCTGGGCGCGACCAGAAAGACCCGGTCGAGGTCATGCTCGGCGGCCGTCGTTAGCCACGCGCCCGCTTCCTCGGGGGTCAGGTCGGGCGTGATCAGGCCGCTGCCGCCAGCCGCGGCCAAGTCGCGCGCGAACGCCGCGACGCCGTGCTGCTCGACCGGATTCCAGTAGGTCATGATCAGCGTCGGCACGCCGCTCACCGCGAGGACCTCGACGGTGCGCAACACGTCACTGACGCGAGTGCCGCCGACGAGCGCGCGGTGCACGGCCTCCTGGATCACGGGACCGTCGATCAGCGGGTCGGAGTACGGCAGGCCGATCTCCATGATGTCCACGCCCGCCTGCGCCATGGCTAGGGCCGCCTCGATGGCGCCGTCTACCGACGGGAACCCCGCAGGCACGTATCCAACGAGGGCGGCCCGGTTTTCCACTCCCGCGGCCTCGAACGCGTCGCCGACGGCGGTCACTGCGCGACTCCGTTCCCGTCATTTGTGTTTTCGCCGGTCAGGTGGCCGAACCAGCGGCCGGCGATGTCCACGTCCTTGTCGCCGCGGCCCGAGAGGTTGACCAGCAGGACGGCGTCCGGGCCCAGTTCGCGGCCGAGCTTGAGCGCGCCCGCCAGTGCGTGCGACGACTCGATCGCCGGGATGATGCCCTCGGTGCGGCACAGCGCCGAGAAGGCGTCCATGGCCTCCGCGTCGGTGATCGGCTGGTAGCTGGCGCGGCCGGTCTGCTGGAGCCAAGCGTGTTCCGGACCCACGCCCGGGTAGTCCAGGCCAGCCGAAATGGAGTGCGTCTCCATCGTCTGCCCATCGGCGTCCTGAAGAATAAAAGTGCGCATCCCGTGCAGCACGCCCGCGGAGCCAAAGGTCAGCGTGGCCGCGTTGCGGCCGGTCTCGAGCCCGTCGCCGCCCGCCTCGCAGCCGATCAGCGCCACGTTGGCGTCCGGGATGAACGCGTGGAAGGCGCCGATCGCGTTCGAGCCGCCGCCAACGCACGCGATCACCGCGTCGGGCAGCCGGCCGACGGCCGCGAGGATCTGCTCCCGCGCCTCGAGGCCGATCACCCGCTGGAAATCTCGCACCATGACCGGGAACGGATGCGGCCCGCCGACGGAGCCAATGCAGTAGTGCGTGTTGTCGACGGTCGACACCCAGTTGCGGAACGCCTCGTTCATCGCGTCCTTGAGCGTCCGGCTGCCGGTCCGCACGGGCACCACCTCGGCGCCCAGCATCTGCATGCGGGCGACGTTGAGAGCTTGCCGCCTCGTATCTTCCTCGCCCATGAAAACGACGCAGTCGAGGCCGAGCAGGGCAGCCGCGGTCGCCGTGGCCACGCCGTGCTGGCCGGCTCCGGTCTCGGCGATGACCCGCGTCTTGCCGAGGCGCTTGGTCAGCAGCGCCTGCCCGAGCACGTTGTTTATCTTGTGCGAGCCCGTGTGCGCGAGGTCCTCGCGCTTGAGGAAGACCCGGCACCCGCCGGCCTGTGCAGCGAACCTCGGCGCCTCGGTCAGGAGCGTGGGGCGGCCGGCGTAGCCGCGCAGCAGCGCGGTCAGCTCGGCTTGGAACGCCGGGTCAGCCTTGGCTTCGAAGTACGCGGTCGTCAGCTCGTCGAGGGCCGCCATCAGCGCCTCAGGCGCCAGCCGGCCACCAAAGGCGCCGAAGTAGCCACTGGCGTCAGGAACGGCGGCTGGGCCCGGGGGTGTACCGGTCATCGCTCTTCCTCGTCAGTCGGGCCCCGGCCGCCGGCGGGGCCCTTGCCGCCGGCCGGTCGCTGGCCACTGGCCCCACCGTGACTGCGGCCGGAGCGCAGCGCAGGATGCGAGCCGGCCGTCACCAGATCGGCGACTGCTGTGCGCGGGTCCTTGCCGGTCACCAGGCTCTCGCCGACAAGCACGGCGTCCGCGCCCGCGCCGGCGTACGCCAGCAGGTCGTGCGTGCCGCGCACGCCCGACTCGGCGATCTTGATGACGCCTTCCGGCACGCTCGGTGCTAGCTCGGCGAACACCCCGCGGTTGACTTCGAGCGTCGCCAGGTTGCGGGCGTTGATCCCGAGCACGGAAGCGCCGGCGTCGATCGCGCGATCGAGCTCCGCCTTCGTGTGCACCTCGACGAGCGGCACCAGGCCGATCGAGGCGGCGCGTTCCACCAGCGAGACAAGCGCAATCTGCTCGAGTGCGGCGACGATCAGCAGCACGAGGTCCGCACCATACGCCCTGGCTTCCCAGAGCTGGTACGAGCTGACAATGAAGTCCTTGCGGAGCAGCGGGACTCCGACCGCCTCGCGGACCGCAGCGAGATCCTCGAGGCTCCCGCCGAAGCGCCGCGGCTCCGTCAGCACGCTGATGATCCGGGCGCCGCCGGCCTCATAGTCCCCGGCCAGCGCGGCGGGGTCCGCGATGGCCGCGAGGGCACCTTTAGACGGGCTGGCCCGCTTCACCTCGGCAATGACGGCAACATCCGGGCCGGCGAAAGCCCCCATCACGTCTTTTGGCGCTGGTGCCCGGGCCGCCATTTCCTTGAGCCGCTCTAGCGGTGTCTCCTGCTGGCGAGCGACCAGGTCGGCGCGCACTCCATCGAGGATGTCGTCAAGCACGCTCACGCGATAACGCCGCCCCCTCGGGTGGGATGCCTTGAGTCAAAATCGTAGCGAGCGTGCCGTCGGCTGGCCGGCCGCCCCCTCGTGTGGGGTCGTGGAACGCGTCCGCGAGCACCGCATCATCAAGGGCAGGCTCCCGTTGCCGAACGCGCGCGAAAGCGCCAGCCACAGCGGGATGCAGGAGAACGCCGAGGGTGACGATCGCCAGCAGCGACCCGCCCAGGTAGCGGGCGTAAGCGAAGCTGAACAGCCCGGTGGCGACCAGGCCAGCCTCGACGCTCACCGCGACGAGCCACGCGGCATGGCTGCCTGACCTGACGACGCTTGCGAGTGCGCACAAGACGACTGCCGCGACGATGGTGAGGAGAAGCCATGGCGCGTTCCGGCGGGAGTACCCCACGCCAATCGCGGCCGACGCGCCCGCCTGCGCCACTAGCATGCGGCTAGCCAGGTGAACGAGCGCTTGCGGCGCTCGAACGCCCGTGCCGCTGCGCCGACTTGTCGCCGCCCTCGTCTCCCAAGCCATTATGCTTGCCGCCTTTCCGCAAATAATTGGGCCTTCCGGCGACGCCGTCCGGACGAGGATCGATTACTACCGTCAGCCGCGCGCTGCCGGCCAAGCCTACGCCGCTTGGCCTCGGGAATCAGCAGATTAGGCCTGACTTATCCCACAACGGGGTATTCAGGCCTATGGGAGCCGGTGTCCACCGTAGTGGGGTCTTCGCCGCGGCTCAGAGCCTCCCAGATCGAAGCCGAGTCGGCCGCTCCTGAGCGTGCCAGCCTGCCTGACCGGCTGCCCGGCCTGAAGCGGCCCGCCGAGGCCGTCGGCGAGTCGTACCGGGCGGACATCACGGCCATCCGGCCGGCCCGCCACACGACCAGCGCGCCAGCGCCGATCATGGCCAGCGCGCCGAGGATGACGAGCGCCTGCCACCCGCCGGCCGCAAGCGTCACGTGCGGCGCCAAGCCGGCGACGTTCGGGACAGCGGCCGGCGCCGACCCGCTGCCGTCTACGACCGAGCCGGCCCCCGCCGTAGCCGGGCCGACGCTCGCGTTCGCTGCCGAGATGGCGCCCGCGCTGGTCACGGTGAACGCGGCGGCCCCCACACCGGCGCCAATGAGTGCGAGCAGGAGGCCTATGAGCCGCCGGGCCAGCCCGCGCGTTGCCAGCACCGCGGCCAGCGTCGCGAGGCCCGCCAGCGCGAGGGCGTCAGCGTAGGGAACCAGCGCCGAGCCGGTGACGGTCACCTGGCTCGCGGGCAGCGGCTTCGGCGGGAGCGTGCGCACCTGCGCCCACCCCTGGCGGGTGGCAAGAACAACGAGACCGGCACCGGCGGCGCCCAGCAGCAGTGTGACGACGATCTCGCGGCGACCTGAACCGCGATTTACGCGCAGGCCGCCAGACTGGGCCGTCGCCCCGCGGATCATGCTGCCTCCCGATTGGTCATTCCCCTGCAGGCTAGCGCCACTTCCGCTGCCGTTTGCCCAGGACCCGGCCTACCTGCCACCCACGGCCACGGCAGACATCACTTACGATCGCTGCAGTGTCACGCTTGCCGTCCCGCAATCCCCCCTGGCAGCGTGGCGGCAACGCTGCGATGATCCAGCCAGGCCGGCTGACATTAGGAGCAGACTCGTGACTCACGCGCAGGACGAGCGCCACGCCCTCTGTGCCCTGCTCGCAGACGTCGGCCCCGACCAGCCGACACTCTGCGCGGGCTGGCAGACGGCCGACCTGGCCGCGCACCTGGTGCTGCGCGAGCGGCGTCCTGACGCCGGCGCCGGTGTCATGGGCGGCCCGGTAGCGAGGTACACCCGGCGGGTCCAGGCACGCATCACCGGTCGGCACTCGTTCCCGGAGCTGATCGAGCTCATCCGGACTGGTCCGCCCCGGCTTTCGGTGTTCGGGCTGCCAGGCGCCGACGAGAAGCTAAATCTCGTGGAGTACTTCGTGCATCACGAAGACGTGCTCAGAGCCCGGCCAGAGTGGCAGCCGCGCAAGGTCGACACGGAACTCGTTGACGTGCTGTGGGACAGGCTGAGCGTGGCTCGGTTCATGTTGCGCAAGGCACCGGTCGGCGTTGAACTCGTTCGCGCCGACCCGGGCCGCGGCCGCGTGCGCATAACTGCAAAGAAGCGAACGCCGGTAGTCACAGTCACCGGAGACCCGGTCGAGCTCACCCTCTGGACGATGGGCCGCACTGGCGCCGCCCTAGTGCAGCTCGATGGCGCCGACGCTGACGTCGCCGCGTTGCGTTCTGATCACTGGCGCCACTGACCGGCGAGCTCCCGATCATCTGCCGAGCCGGAAAGGCGTCGCTATCCGGAGCTCGACATTGCGATCGGCATGAGTCCCGGGCCGGGTGGAGTCTAGCCCGGCAAACGGCATATTGGCCGCGAGCTCGCGATGCAGTGCCGCCAGATCGGCAGCGTCAGTTAGCGACTGGGGGCTCATCGGCGTGTCGTGGTCGAGCATGGTGCAGAAGATCGACAGCTGCCCGTCGCGATCGATGATCTCCACCAAGCGCGCTTGGCATGGCCAGTCCACGATGCTGCTGGTGGTGACCTCCCAGAGACCGCGGCTGGGATCGCGCGGGTCACGTCGTGGCCGGACCGCGTTGAGATGTGTATGTCCATTGAGCCACAGGACCACGTTCCGGTACCTGTGCAGCAGCGCCAGGATGTCCGTACCGCTGAGCAGGGGCTGGCCGGCGGGCCCTGAGTGCCGAGTCAGCGGATGAACGAGACTCTCGACACCGTGGTGCGAGAAGATCACCACGAGCCGATCGTCGTTCGCGGTGTCCACAAGGTTGCCGACCGCGTCCTGGTACCTCGAGTGCACCTCGGCGAGCCGCGCTTCAAGCCACCTGGCCTGGTCGTGATTCAGGCAGCCGGACGCCCCGCCGGCGAGGCAGTTTGTGTCGAGCGCGATGAGCCTGACTGCCTGAGTGTCATGAACGTAATAGGCCGTGCCATCGATGCGATTCCGCTCTGTGAAGCCGTGCCCACTCGGGCGGGCCGTCGCTCGGAAGTGCGATTCCACGAACTCTCGGCGAGTTATGGGCCTGCGGCTCGGGTCGGCGACAACCTGCACAGTCGGCCCGGCAGTGAATACCTCGGGGCAATCCGTGAAGAGCTCAAGCGCGCGGTCGTGGTCGAAATCGTCTCGTAGCGCCCAGGGCTTGCGGTTACCGACCAGCGCCGCAGCGATGTCGGCGCTACTCACCCCGACACCCTGATTTAGCGCCTCGTGATTGCCAAAACACGATAGCCACGGCATGCGTAGCCCAGAGGCGGTGAATTCTTCCAGCGCTCGGCGCAGGAGTCCCGGCCAATGTGGAAAGCCAAAGGCTGCGCGGTACAAATCCGGTCCATTGTCAGCAACGCCATCAGGCTTCCAGAAAATATCGTCCGGCCAGTCCAGAGCCTGGACTCCCTGGTAATGCGGGCCGCCAGAATTCATGACGACGCGACCGCCGTCGAACAGCGACAGGAAGGCCTGCAGCTCATTCCACTGCGCATTATCGATGGCATCGCCGGTTGTTATGGCCAGCTCTGGTGTCGCCGCGGTAACTGGTCCGACGCAGGCATTGACCGTACGCAGCATCGCATTGACAGCATGCGCATTCAGTGTCTCCTGTGGCCGCTGCACAGGAATGATCTCGGCGTACCTCGGATCAGCAAACTGGCGATTGAGGAACTCGAACCTCGTCGGCGACTGCACGTCCGCGAGCTGCAGGTCGGTGAGGTGGACCAAGGTCAGGAGCGGCCGCGCTCCGGCGCCGGCCCCGCTCCCTGCTGTGACCAAGTCAGGACGGACCAAGTGCGACTCACCGTCAATGATCTGGACAGAGCGATAGGGAGCGAGTGAGCCCACCCGCTGCACCGGACCGGCACCAAGCCGACGGGTCGTCGTGAGCGGCGAATCTTGTCCGCTCACTCCTCGCTCGCGACCGCGGAATCTGCTGAAACCAGGACCGGGTCAGGCCGAATCGTCAACGTCACCCGGCTCCCAGCTGACAAGGTCGCCGCCTCGGACGTTGGCAACTGCGCCATGACCGTCGTATCACCAAGGTCGACCGTGACCCGGCTGGTCGCGCCCAGGAACGTCGAGGCGATAACCGTTCCCGTCATGGGACCGGCTTCTCCCGAGTCATCCGAGGCCATCGTGACCGCCTCAGGTCGTACAATCGCCGTCACCGCCCCGGCGGGTATCGACGTGTCGACGAGCGGCAGATCGTGACCGCGAACCGTCACGACTGACCCGATCACGGTGCCGGCCAGCCGGTTGCTCAGGCCGACGAACTCGGCGACGAATGGAGTAGCAGGCCGCGAATACACCTCAGTTGGCGATGCGAGCTGCTCAAGGCGGCCGGCCTGCATGACGCCGACCCGATCGGCGATAGCCAGCGCTTCTTCCTGATCGTGGGTGACGAAGAGCGTGGTGATCCCGACTTCGAGCTGTATCCGCCGGATCTGGTCGCGCAGCTGAGCCCGAACCTTAGCGTCCAGCGCCGACAGCGGCTCGTCGAGCAGCAGCACCTGCGGCTCGATCGCGAGCGCCCGCGCAAGCGCGACCCGCTGCTGCTGACCGCCGGAGATCTGATGCGGGTAACGGCCCGCTTGGGCCACCAGTTCCACGAGATCCAGCATCTCCAGCGCACGTTGGTCCCGCTTCGCCGGGCTGATCTTGCGTAGCCGCAGGCCGAACGCGACATTCTCTTTCACTGTCATGTGCGGGAATAGCGAGTAAGCCTGGAACACCATGCCCATGTCGCGCTTGCTGGCTGGCAGCCTGGTGATGTCGCGGCCCGCGACGTCGATGCGGCCCCGGTCCGCATCCTCGAGGCCAGCGAGAAGTCTGAGTGTGGTGGTCTTGCCGCAGCCCGAGGGGCCGAGCAGCGCGATCAGTTCACCAGGCTGCACGGTCAGGTCGAGATTGTCGAGTGCGACCACCGAGCCGTAACGCCGGCTCAGTCCCTCCATCCGCACCTCGACCGCGGTCCTGGTCACCCCGGAAGCTGTACTCGTCATGGGCGAGCTCACGTCTTCACCTCACGGCCGGCCGCGGCGCAGCCTGCGCCCGGCGTAGGACAGGATCAACAGCAGGATGAACGCGAACAGCAGCGTGGCCGCCGACGCCGAGAAAAGGACGCCTGCGTTCGTCGTGCTCCTGCTGATCTCGAACAGGTTCACCTGCAGGTTGACGAACGTCAGCAGATAGGCGACCGTGAACTCGCCGAGCACCAGGGCAACGGTGAGCAGCAGCGCATTCAGGATCGCCTGCCACATATTCGGGACGATGATCCGGAACATGACGGTAATCCACCGCGCACCGAGACTCCTGGCAGCCTCGGACAGCGTGGTCGCGTCGACGGCATTCAGGCCCGCTGCGAGGGCCCGGTAGGCGTAGGGCAGCGCGAGGATGACGTACGCAAAGAACAACATCAGTGCTGACGTGTTGTACCGCTCGATCCTGTTGTAGATCGGGGCGAGGCCAACCACGAGCACGATCGCCGGAATGGTCAGTGGCAGCAGGCACAAGAACTCCATAATCCGGCTGAACCACTGCGCCCTCAGTTTGATCCAGATCATGGTCGGTACCACGAGCAGCAGCATCACAACGCTCGTGATGCCGGCCAGCTCCAGGGTGATCTCGATGGCGGACAGCAGCGGCGGCGGCCCAGGGTAAGACACGATCTGCGTCCAAGCGGAAAATGACCAGCTGCCGGGTGTCGTGCCTTCCAGCGAGAACCTGACCATGGACAGCAACGGCACTAGGAAAAACAGACCGAAGATCGCGAAGACTACCCACCTGAAAAGGTTCAGCCGCCTGCGCCTGCTGGCGCGCAAACCGCCTGGCCGTCTCGCTGCGGCCGGGCCCGCGAGGTCCGCTGCGATGTCGAGGGGCTGATCTAGCGCTGCCATCGCGCCGCCCGCCGCTGCAGTAGCACGTAGCCGGTCATGACGATCACCACCATGACGATCATTCCCAGTGCAAGGGCGTCGCCCTGATGAGCGTTGGCCAGACCGACTTCACTGATGAATGAGGCGCCGATCGATTGCGGCACCACGTAGTTGATCTGGTCTTCCCAGGCCTGGATCGTGGCGAAGGCTGATAGTGCATTGGCGAACAGCAGGAGAGTTGCGCCGCTGAAGGCCGGCGCTAGCAGCGGCCCGCCGACGTAGCGCCAGTAGTGCCATGTCGATCCGCCCAAGCTCTCGGCCGCCTCACGCCACTGTATCCTCAGCCCGTCAATCGCGGGCAGGAAGACGAGTACCATCAGCGGGATCTGGAAGTAGCAGTAGATCAGCCCGATGCCCAACGGAAAATTGCTGTACCAGCTTGCGTGGATGAGGAAGCCGGCCGGGCCGATGGCCGCCAGGAATGCAAACGCCAGCGTGACACCGCCGAATTGCGCGAGCACTCCCGACCCCGCCAGATATAGCCGACGGATCATGCCATCAGGGCTTCCAGACGCCACGGCATAAGCCAAGATCGCGCCGAAAATTGCACCGATCAGTGACGAGATAACGCAGAGTTCCAGAGAGCCCTTGAAAGCGCTTCGAACCGGTCCAGTATTAAGTGCGCTGATGTTGGCGAGCGTCCAGCTCCCCGTGTTTGCCTTGAAGGCGTTCCAAATCACAATGCCGGTTGGCAACAGCAGGAATACCCCGGTGTACGCCAAGAACGGCACCGTCCCGACCCAGGCAAGCGGAGGCCGGCGCGCGGCGCTTACGCGCGGCGCGCCGGCCTCTGCGGCGGTAGCAGCAGCCACGACGAAATACCTAGCTGATCGCCTTTGGCCAGTTGGCCGCCAGATAGGTGGCAGCAGCGGTGGCCTGCGACTGTGTCATGAAGGTCGGCGTGCCAGCGACTGGCGGCAGAGCGGCCGCAGCCGACTTGTTGATGCTGCCGTTGCTTGTCATCGCGATCTGCTCAGACGGGCGCGCACCGCCGACCAGCCACAGATTCTGCCCGCCGACTGCAGTCTGAGAGAAGAGGAATTCCTCCCACAGCCGCGCCGCGGCCGGGTGCGGCGCACCCTTGTTGACGGCCTGATAGTAGAAGCCGCCCAAGGTTGCGCCAGCTGGAACGAAGACCTTCCACGTTGAAGCCGGCTGGCCAACGACCGACGCTGTGTTGAGGTAGTCCCAGTTGAACACAACCGGTGTCGTACCTGCCTTGATGGTTGTGGGCGTAGCCTGCGTGGCGTTGAAGTTGCCCGCCGCCTTCAGCCTGTGGAAGAAATTCACGCCGGGCGCAATGTCGCCAGCGGAACCGCCCGCGGCCAGACTCGCCATCATCACGCCGTTGAGCGCAGCGTTCGCTTGCGTCGGGTTGCCGTTCAGCGCGACGGCGTTCTTGAACTTGCTGCCCAGAAGCTGAGTCAGCGAAGTGATCGTGCCGAACTTGGCTGAGTCGTAGCCGACCGACATGTAACCGCCATAGTCGCCGACATACAAACCACTAGGCTCCTTCAGTCCGGCCGGGATCGACGACCAGGTCGCGACCTGATACGGCGCGAACAGGCCGGTGCTGGCTGTCGCTACCGAGCCGCCGACATCGAGCACATCGGCGGCAAGCGAGGTGCCCTTCTGCTGCTGGATCTGCGTAACTTCCTGGGCACTGCTGTCGGACGGCGCGATCGAGTTGACCTTTATCCCGTACTTCGCGCCGAAGTCCTTGATGATGGTGCCATAGTTCGCCCAATTGTTCGGCAGGGCGATTACGTTGAGCGTTCCCTCTTTCTTTGCCGCGGCCACGAGGGCGTTCAATCCGCCGCCCGATCCTGCCGATGTGGCCTTCGACCAGTCGTAACCACTCGACGATGACGACGGCGACGACTTCGCTGCGCACCCTGCTGCTGTAACGAGCGCCAGCACAGCAAGGCCGGCGACGCTGAGTCGGTACGGAGTTCTCACTAGTGCCTCCTGAGGCTTCCCCACCTGGTTGACCGGGCGAGCACCGGTCAGAAATCGGCGAACTCCGCGCTCGCTGATCGCCAGCCTGCCAATCCGCGAACGGAGACGTCCAAATGTCTGAAACGTTTAGCCTTTGGCATGCTGACGCAGGCGCTCCGCACGTGTCAAGGTTCGTTACCGACTTGACGCCCCCTGGCCACGTCCTGGCCATCAGCGCAGGTAGGCGCCGTCTGCCAAGCCGGTCATCGGTGCCTGAAGAGAGGCGCGCTCGACGAGCTCAATCGGTGCGACAAAGTCGTCATGCGGCTCGCCGGCCAGCAATCGCGCCATTAGCGCCTGTCCCATTTGTCGCCTGTCCACGCGAATCGTAGCGAGGGGCGGATCTAGAAGTTCGGACGTCGGCAGATCATCGTGTCCAACAACAGAGATCACAGGTCCGATCGGCAACGACAGGTCGCGCGCGGCTTTATATATGGCATGCGCTGTGTAATCGGAGTTCGTGATGATCGACGTCGGCCGCTTGGTGTTCGAGAGGACGACGCCCGTCGTCCGTTCGACGTCCTCTAGGGTCAGCCGCGTGTAGATCACCGACCCTCGGATGCCAAGCAGCACTGACTGCCGACGGAAGTGGCGTAGCCGATCGGCATCGGCCATGAGGCCGCGCGGTGCCGTAACAAACGCGGCAGACGTGTGCCCTAGCTCGGCGACACGCCGCATGGGCAGCGCGACAGCCGCCCGGTTGTCAGGTGATACCTGCGACAGCCCCTTGAGGCCAGGCAGCGACGCGTTCAGTGCGACGACCGGGGTACCAGGACGCAGTTGCTGCCAAAGCCGGATCGAATTGCCAGCCCCAACCGGAGCAATGGCCAGCCCGGCCATACGCTGCGCAGCCATGTTCCTGATGTGCTGCGCTTCGCGATCGGTCGAGTACTGGGAATCGAGCACAAGCAGCGTCGCCCCGGCCTCGCTAGCGACCTGCTCAGCGCCGCTCATCACGTCGAGGAAGAATGGATTGGCAAGATTGCGAACCACGAAGCCGTACATCGTGCTGCGCCCGCTTCGCAAAGCCTGAGCCTGCGGATTGGCGCGATATCCGAGACGGTCGGCGGCATCGGCGATCCGCCGACGCGTCTCGTTCGAGACGCCGGGCTGGCCGTTGAGCGCCATGCTCGCCGAAGCTACCGATACGCCCGCCTCTTTGGCGACATCGCGAAGTCCCACAGGTCTAGCCACAGCTTCTGAGGGCCCCGGCTCTTGGGTGTCACGGGCTGTCACGTCCGTCTAGCTCCAGCGTCGGAGTGGCTCATACGCACGGCAAAGGCCTGTGCACACCTTGCAGGAGAAATAGCTACGCTCGCAAGCCGGCTCGGTACCTTCGACTGCGCGCGCCGTCGGTGCCAAGCCGATGCGAAGGAATCCGTCGCACTCGAAGACTCGCTGCGACGGGAGATTGCGGAGCAACGTTTCGCCTGGATCCGGTGCAGCCCGAGTTCGCCGAACGCGGCCGCCTTGATATCGCGCAGGGTGGCAGATGCCATGCCGCGTCCGCACGCGGACGCACCCAACCAGTAGCCGACACTGCACGACTGGAAGGCGCCGCGGACGATGCCGTTGAGCGTGATCCGGCCGACCACCGCGCCGCGGTCATCGAGAATCACGCACAGCAGTGCGTTCCCTGCCGGCGACGTGTCCTGCCGCCGCGCGCTGCGACTTGACGCGGCGCATTGGTAAGTTATAACTTACCGTAAGTCATGACTAACCATGCAGCGATGCTCACGGCGCTCGCCGACCCGACTCGTCGAGCGATCTTCGAGCGACTTGCCGAGTCGCCGAGTGCCGTCGGCGAGCTCGCGCGCAAGCTGCCGGTCAGTCGTCCGGCCGTGTCGCAGCATCTGAAGGTGCTCAAGGAGGCGGGACTGGTGGTGGATCGGCCGGCGGGAACACGTCGCGTCTACTCCGTGGATCCCGCCGGAATCGGCACGATCCGGGACTACTTCGAGCAGTTCTGGCAGCAAGCCCTTGTCAGGTTCCGCATAGCGGCTACCCAGCCAACTCAGGAGGAAGAGTGACTACACAAGTGGATGCCACGTCCGTGACGACGGCGATCGACGTCGAGGCGCCAGTGGAGCATGCATTTCGAGTGTTTACCGACGGCATCGGGTCCTGGTGGAACCCCAGCCATCACATCCTCGAGGCCGAACTCGCTGAGATGGTATTCGAGCCCTACGTCGGCGGTCACATCATCGACCGCGGCACTGACGGAAGCGAGTGCCGCTGGGCCCGAGTGCTCGCCTATGACCCGCCGCGCCTGGTGTGTTTCAGCTGGGATATCAGCCTGAGCTGGCAGCTTGAGACAGATCCGGCGAGGACGAGCGAGATCGAGGTGACCTTCACGCCGGACGGGCCTGCGCGCACTCGGGTCGCGCTGACGCACCGCAATCTCGACCGGCACGGCGACGGCTGGGAGAGCATGCGGGACGCAGTGAAGGAAGGCTGGAGCCTCGACGCTTTTGCCGCAGTCGCCGCGGCCTAGCCACAACCCCACGGCCTAGCCACAACCCCACGGCCAAGCCACAACCCCACGGCCTAGCCACAACCCCCCGGCCAAGCCACAACGCCGCGACAAAATACTGGCTGGCGCGGCGGCGGATCGGCATCGGCCATCGCCGCCGCGCCACCGCGCCGCCGCGCCACCGCGTGGCCAGCAACCCGGACCGTGACGCGAACGAGACTTATCTGTATGAGCGGGCCAATGGCCTTGCTATAGCCTGCCAGCGGCATCTTGTGCGCGGGCAGGCTCCGCGTCAGCCATAACTGGAGGCGGTCATGAGCAATCGGGTGTTCCGCGTCAGTGTGCTGGCGGTCACACTGGCAGCCGGGCTCGCTCTGGCGGCGTGCACTCCGGCGCCTCCGGGCAGCAAGACCTCACAAAAGCTCATGCCCCAAGTGCAAGCCGCTGCTAGGAGCGCTACCAGCGTGCATATGACGGGCACGGTTACGCAGGGCTCACAGACGGCGACGATCAACGTAAGCTTTAGCGGTAGCTCCGTGGCCGGCACGATCGGAATCAATGGCCAGAGCGTCGATGTGCTCTCACTGAACGGCAAGACCTACATCAAGCTCGACCAGTCGTTCCTGAAGGCGGCTCACGCTCCGGCGGGCGTCTGCGCCAAAGTCTGCGGCAAGTACGTAGAGCTACCCGCGTCTAGCGCCAGCCAGATCACCGGCTCGCTCAGCCTGCATCAGCTCATCACGCAGGTGTTCAACAACAAGAACATGAGCTCAGCCGCAGGCAGCGGCTGCATCTTTTCGCCGGCCACGCACAATGGCCAAGCGGTCCTGGAGTGTCGCCAGGGCCCGTACACAATCGACGTGACCGCGCACGGCAAGCCGTACATCGTCTACTTCAGCGGTCCGCACGGCGAGTTCATCGCGTTCAGCAACTGGAACACGGTCACGTTGCCGGCCGCCCCGGCGGCCAGCCAGGTAGTCAGCATTCCCACCCTAGGCTGAGCAGCGGCTCGATTGACATTAGGACCGACGCGCTACTGCAGGACGCCCGATCCGAGGCCGACGAGCGGCACGAGACCGCCGATGGAGTCGAGTACGTGGGGCGCGCCGGAGGCTGCCAGCGATTCCGCGCTTCCTGACCCGGTCAGCACGGCCGCCACCAGTCCAGCACCGGCTCGCAGCCCCGATTCGACGTCGCTCGCGGTGTCGCCGACGACAGCCAGCTCGGCGACCGAGCCGCCGCCGAGCCGGATCAGCGCCGTCAACGGCATGTCGGGCCAGGGACGGCCGCGGCCTGCATCCGCTGGCGACAAGGCCAGATCGATCAGCGGCCGCCAGCCGAGCGCGTCCAGCAGCGCATCCCTGGTCACCGGCGCGAACCCGGTGGCAAGGCAAACTTTTATGCCGGCCGCGCGAAGCGCCGTGATGGTCTCGACGGCGCCTGGGAGCGGCGCGACCAGGCCCGCGCGCACCGACTCGGCGTAGCTCTCCTCGAAGATCCGGTTTCCCTGCTGCGCTCGCTCCTCGCTACCGAGCAGCCGACGGAACACCTCGATCTTGGACTGGCCCATCGTCGCCTGGACGAACTCAATAGCGCCGGCGAAGCCAGGTGCATCGGGCACGAGCCCGAATTCGGCCGCCGCGGCGCGGAATGCGGCCATCACGCTGCCATCGTCAGCGACTGTGGTGCCCGCCATGTCGAGGCAAGCGACCGTGATATTCCGCATGAAGCTCTCCTGTTATTGGTCCTGGAGCTAGGCAACCACGCTTACGCCGCGAACGTCTCCTCGGCGATAGCCGGCGAGCATGTCATGCCCCTGCCACCAGGTCCCGTGACCAGGATGACGCCGGGTGCGACCTGCGAGCGGTGGTAAAGCTCGCCGCCCGATACCCGGCTTCGCGTTGCATGTGGACGACGTCCATGCCGCCCAGGCGCGCAGCCACCGCGGGCATTGTCCCGAGTGTGCCGCCGCCGACGATGACGACTCTGTCCACCCGAGCTCCTCACGTGACGAAGGTGCCTTTCGCCGGAAGGGTCACGACCAGGCCGCGCTGCCTTAGCTCCTCGACCGCACGGCGGGCCGTGCCGACCGCGACCTGATAGTCAGCCGCCAGGTCCCGCTCCGCGGGCAGCCTCGCACCCGCGGGCAGCTCCCCCGCTTCGATCCTCGCGGCAATATGGTCGGCCACGCCAATGTAGACATAGACCGGCCCCAGCGCGTTCGCATCGAACCTGGGCACCTTCACCACGAAGATCACCCTAGAACGCTTGTGAACTGCGCAAACGGTCAGGTCGCGCTCTGCTGCGTCACAGCGCTCTATAGTGCGCTATGATGAAGCTGAAGCTGGCTCTGGCTCTCCCCTCACGGTGCGCGCAGGAGCGCCCGGACAGGGCCGGCGGTGGAGGCGGTATGGACAGGAGTGACGCGTCCGCGCTCGCGGACCTGCAGATGCACTGGGATGAGGCCTACGTGATCGGTCTCGACGGCAACATCTGGTCTGCGCGATACCGCAGGTCTGCGGATGAGCTGCGCGCCCACACCTGCAGCGAGTTGCGCGAGCTGATCCGGTCCGACTACGCCTACCGGCAGAAGGCTGATCTGGTTGCCTATGACGGCGACGAGGATGACCGCGACGAGGATGACCGCGACGAGGATGAGGTGGCCGCCAGCGAAGACGGCGCAGAAGACACCGGCGCCGAGGACGACGGCCCCGAGGACGACGGCCCCGAGGACGATGCAGCCGACGGTCACTCAGCCGATGCCGTCACCGGCGCCGAGATGGACCCGGACGACGAAGCGGCCGCTGCCGCGGCTCGCGCCAATGCCCGAGACAGCGCCTTCGCGACCATACGCGGGGAGCGCATGTCGACCTGAGGATGTTATTACGTGCGGCGTGCTGACCTCCGGGCCTTAGGCTGGTCCAGGAGGCTCAGGCCTGGAGGCTC
The DNA here is from genome assembly GCA_035472835.1 of Streptosporangiaceae bacterium. GTDB lineage: Bacteria > Actinomycetota > Actinomycetes > Streptosporangiales > Streptosporangiaceae > JAJYUU01. The sequence continues at coordinate 121,544 of DATIOU010000053.1, forward strand.
AGGCCTGGAGGCTCAGGCTGCCCGGCATACCAACGGCGTCGGGCCTTAACCGGAGGCATGCATGGCGCACGTGCTTGGGATCGACATCGGGGGTACCGGGATTAAGGCGGCGCCGGTCGATACGGCGACGGGCCAGCTAACGGCCATGCGGCAGAAAGTCCCGACACCCCAGCCGGCCACGCCGGCAGCCCTTGCCAAAATCGCGGCGCAGCTCGTTCAGGAGTTCGACTGGACGGGGCCCGTCGGCATCACTTATCCGGGCGTCGTCGTGGCTGGCACGGTACACACGGCAGCCAACATGGATCCTTCCTGGATTGGGGTCGACGCGGTCAAGCTGTTCGGGTCTGAGATGAAGATGCCCGTCACGGTGCTCAACGACGCCGACGCCGCAGGCCTCGCCGAGATGCGCTTCGGGGCGGGCAAAGGCGTTTCAGGAACCGTGCTGTTGCTGACGCTCGGGACTGGCATCGGCAGCGCCTTGTTCATCGACGGGATGCTGGTGCCGAACACCGAGTTCGGCCACATCCAGATCCGTGGCAAGGACGCGGAGAAGCGTGCTTCCGAGCACGCCAGGGAGGAGCACGACCTCAGCTGGGGCGACTGGGCAGGCCGGGTCGATGAGTACCTGGAGCAGATGGAAGCGCTGCTCTCCCCCAGTCTGATCATCATCGGTGGCGGCGTCAGCCGTAAGTCCGACAAGTTCCTGCCGTTCCTGACGCAGCTGCGGGCCAAGGTCGTGCCGGCGGCCCTGCATAACGACGCCGGCATCGTCGGCGCGGCCATGGCCGCCGACGCGGCGAAGAATCTCACCGCGCTGCGCGTGTAGGCCCTACCGGCCAGCGCCGCCGTCTTGCGCTTCCGGGTTGCCCGACCCACCGCGCGCCTCCCGCGGGCGCATACCCGGGGCCTGCCCGTTCCCGTGTCGGCCCTGATAGGTCTGGCTATTGGCGGGTCGTGCCAGGTAGGTACGCGTGCCGAACGTGTCCATGCCGGGCATCGGCATTCCTTCATCGGACGCTTGATGCCGCGCCTTCAGCACCCGAACCAGTTCAATCCCGCCCGCTACGCCCGCCGCGGCCAATGGCCAGAACCCCAGTGCTCCGTGCGAGCCCAGCGTGATCGGGGCGTATATGTACGTCCCTGGCCTGCTCGTCGCCAGCATGTGATCGAAACCTGGCCCGCCGGACAGCTCATGGCCGACCCACGCCGTGGTGAACGCCGCGCCCACCGAACCGACGACGATCCCGGCCATCGGGAGCGGGCCGTAGCGGCGCACGCCGAAGAGGTAGCCGAGCAGGCCGATCAGCGCGCCCCCCGCAAGTCCGATGAAGCAGTACCAGCCGTCGGCGGCGATGAACGCGTTCGTCTCCGGGTTAGTCGCATAGGCAGTCGGCGGGCTCAGCGTATAGACCTGGTATACGACCCGCGGCGCGGCAGCCGCCCAGATGGCCCCTGTGGCCACACCGAACAGGACCCCGCCTAGGGCGATCAGGACAGCCGTCAGGAGCGCGGGGCCCTGTCGGCCTGGCCGCGCCTGCACGTGGGGTGCTGGGCCGCCCGGCGGGACCAGCATGCTGTTATCACTCATGGCCTCGTAGCAGGGTACGGGACATTCCGCCGGGCCTGACCATCCGGTCCGATTTCATGATCGTCTCAGGCTACCGCTGGCGTGCCAAGGTGCATTTTTCAGGGAACGGGCTCGGCTCCCGCCAGTCCTGCTCTGATAGCCTCGCGTCGCGATAGGACGCAACTGCCAGCTTCGTCTGAGTGAGCCGCCGATGATCGAAGCCAGAGACCTGAGCAAGAAGTTCCGCACCACGCTCGCGGTCGATCACTTGTCCTTCACGGTCCAGCCGGGCCGGGTCACCGGGTTCCTCGGGCCGAACGGCGCAGGCAAGTCGACGACCATGCGCATCATCCTGGGCCTCGACCACCCCACCAGCGGCTCGGCCACGATCAATGGCAAGCCATACGCGGAGTTGTCCACGCCGTTGCGCACCGTCGGCGCGCTACTAGAGGCCAAGTCCGTGCACAATGGCCGCAGCGCCCGCAACCATCTGCTCTTCCTGGCCCAGACCCAGGGCCTGCCCAGCAGCCGGGTCGACGCCATGCTGGATGTCGTCGGCTTGCGCCCGGTAGCAAACAAGCGGGCGGGCGGCTTCTCGCTCGGCATGAGCCAGCGACTCGGCGTGGCGGCCGCCTTGCTGGGCGACCCGCAGGTCCTGCTGCTCGACGAGCCCGTGAACGGGCTCGACCCGGAAGGCGTCCTGTGGATCAGGAACCTCATGAAGCACCTGGCCAGCCAGGGCAAGACGGTGCTGGTGTCCAGCCACCTCATGAACGAGATGGCGGTGACCGCTGACCACCTCATCGTCATAGGCCGGGGCCGGCTGCTCGCAGATGCCCCTACCGAAGAGGTCGTCGCACGCGGGTCTGGCCAGTCAGTCCGGGTGCGCACTCCGGACCCGGTGCGCCTGACGGAGCTGATCGCCGCCGAGGGCGGCCAGGTGGCGCCGGCCACCGCCACCGAGAACGGCAATGGCGACGACCAGGCCCCAGCGCTTACCGTTACCGGCATTCCAGCCGCCCGGGTCGGCGAGCTGGCTGCGTCCGCGTCGGTCGTCCTGCACGAGCTGACGCCCCAACTTGCCTCGCTCGAGGATGCCTTCCTGGAGCTCACGTCGGACAGTCTCGAGTTTGGCCATCTGGACGCCGAGCCCGTCACAATGCGACCAGAGCCTGGGCGGCGACAGCCCGAGCCTGCCCAGTCCGCCGACGGGAGCGTCCGATGACCACGACCGCAGCTTCCGGCGAGCTCGCCTCCGGTCAGGCCGAAGCTAGCGTAAAGGCCGGTTTCGGTCACTTGATGCTGGCGGAGTGGACCAAGATTCGCTCGGTGCGGTCCACCGTCTGGTCGCTGGTGATCTTCGTGGTCGGGACGCTCGGTCTGACGGCGCTGTTCTGCTGGCTGACGGTGCACGCGATTCAGACCGGGCGTGCGCCGCGACGGTCAGCCGACCTGCTGGCCGATCCGGTGTCCTTCATCCTCCAGACTGGGATCGGGTTGGGTCAACTGGCGATCTGCGTGCTTGGCGCCCTCACGATGACGACGGAGTACTCGACCGGCGTGATCCGGGCGTCGCTGCTTGCAGTGCCGAAACGACTGCCTGTGCTGGCCGCTAAGTGTGCGGTTTTCGCAGGGCTGATCTTCGTGATCGCCGAGATCGTTTCGCTAGTTTCGTTCTTCATCGGCAAGGCGGTCATCCACCCCGTGGTCGATGTCTCGCTTAGCCAGTCAGGTGTCGCCCGGGCCGTGATCGGCGCGGGCCTGTACCTCACGGTACTCGGCCTGTTCGCCCTCGCGATTGGCGCTCTCATCCGGCACAGCGCCGGCGCCATCGCGGCGGTGATCGGCCTGGTGCTCGTCGTCGGGCCGCTGCTGGGCCTGCTCGACAGCTATGACTGGGGGCGGCACGTGCACGACTGGTTCCCTACTCAGGCCGGCGAGTACATCACGCGTATCCACCAGGCGTCAGATCAGGTGCTTACGCCCTGGCAGGGCTTTGCGGTGTTCTGTGGCTGGACGGCGATGCTCCTGGCGGCCGGTGCGTACCTGCTCAGGCGGCGGGACGCCTGATTCTGCGGACATGTCAGCGAAGTGTGCCGGGCTGGTCCGGCATGGGCGCGGTTAGTGTCTCTCGGCTGGCCGCAACGACCCGCTGATAGGCGCGGCTGATGTCGGCTCGGTCGGCGGGCTCGTCGACCGTCCCAGCGCTGAGGCGTTCGATCATGGCGGCTTGATCGAGCAGCACCTGGCGGTCGGCCGGATTAGTCGTTCGCTCCATGATCTTGGCGAGGGCGTCGAGCTGCCTGATCATGACGGCCGGCATGCCGCGTGAGGCCTGGCGGACTTGCTCGAAGGACCGCTGCACGAGGCGCTCCCAGGTGACCTCGGTCGTGATCACCCGCACCGCCCCGGCGCCGTCTCGGTACACCCTGGTCGGCTGCCACCGGCCGGTGACATTGACGAGGCTGTCTCCGATCCAGTCGATGCACGTCAGCGCCGTGAACGTGTCGTTCACCGCCGGCGACAATGCCCGGATGCAGATCTCGACGAGCTGGTCGATGCCGAACGAGACATCCTGCGCCAGCGTTCGGTACGGGCCGGTCACGTGCGCGCTCGCGAGCTCGCGGGCCACGCTGTCGGCGGCTGCCGCCGGCCAGACGGACGCGTACTCCTGGCCCTGGACGATGAAGTGGCCGGGCCGGAACAGCACGTGGATCACGGCGTCCATCTCGGTCGCGATCGAGACCAGGGTGTGATGCTCGAGGTACTGGAGGTAGCCGCTGCGCGGCGCCGTGACCACGCCGCCTTCACCGCGCATGCTCCCGATGACAGCGCTCGCCAGTTCGGCGTCGGCCCCCTCGGAGGGATCGCCGGTCTGCAGTTCGACGGCACTCTGCAAGTCCCCGGCGATCCCGGCGATGACCTGCGGTAGCTGGATCTGGAGCGCGATGTGGTGCAGGAAGTAGATGAGCACGGCGAGGTCGACCAGCATCAGCGCGAGGGTCACGGTCACGCTGATGTGCGGCACGAAGGCGCCGTGCCGGCCCTGGCCGACCGAGCCGAGCGTCAGCACGGCATAAACGAACGTGGCGACGAACGTGCCCAGCGTCAGCTGGGTGCCCCGATCCCGGATGAAGTTGCGCAGCATGCGGGGACCGAACTGCGTCGACGTGAGCGTCAGCGCCACGATGACGATCGAGAACACGACGCCGACAACGGTGATGACAGCAGCCGCGATCGCGGTCAGCACGGTCCTGGCCACGTCCGGGCCACCGCTGATGGCCCAGCCTGGCACCTGGAACACCCCGTTGTAGGCGGCCCGATCCAGCGCATACGTGACAGCGAACAGCACGCCCGCGCCGAGGACTTCGATCGCAGGCACTAGCCACAGGTTGGTCCGCAGGACTTCCCGCCGCCATTCAGACCCGCGTAGCAGCCTGCGGACCACTGGCCCCCGCCCCCGGTGCTGTTGATTCATGGCCATGGCGAGCCTCCAGCGACGGACCGGATGCCGACCAGGCTTCCCGGCTCACCTCAGAACACGATGCTAGCCAACCACCAGGTCAGCCCACGCAGCCTGGCCCGAGCAGTTGCTTGAGGTCCGCCAGCAAGGACGGCGACGACTTCACCCGGAGCTTGTCATCCAGGCGGAGGACCTTGATCCTGTCGCCGGTCACCAGGCGCAAGTGCACTCCAGTCGGGCCGGGGTGGGTCCGGAGTACTTCCTTCAGTCGCTCGATGACCGGCGGGACGCAGCGCCCTTCCAGCATGGACACCACGAAAGGGCCGGCGTCGCCCGAGGTGATCTCCGGTGTGCTTACCTCCATGGCCACCAGCTTCGGGACTTCTTCGCGCTTGTCCAGGCGGCCACGCACAACCACGATCGCATCATCGATGATCTGGCTCATGCTCTGCGCGTAGGTGGCGGGGAAGAACAGCACCTCGATGGCGCCTTCCAGATCCTCCAGCGTCGCTGCTGCCCAGGTGCTGCCCTGGCGCGTCACCTTCCGCTGCACCCCGGACAGGATGCCGCCGACGGTAACGACCTGTATGTCGCGCTCGCCCCGCGCGCTGCGATCAGGCTCGTCGTCGGCAGAACCGACGAGCTGCGCCAGCGAGCAATCAGTCGCAGCCGCCAGCACATGCTCGACCCCGAGCAGCGGGTGGTCCGACACATACAGGCCGAGCATCTCGCGTTCGAATGCCAGCAGCGTCGACTTCTCCCACTCCCCGTCCGGCACCGGCACGTCGAAGGTGACATCGTCCTGGCTGTCATCTCCGAACAGCGAGTCCTGCCCGATGGCCTCATTGCGCTTCACGTCGATGATGGCGTCGACAGCTTGCTCGTGGATCAGCATCAGGCCGCGGCGGGGGTGCCCGAACGAGTCGAATGCGCCGGCCTTCACGAGCGACTCGATGACGCGCTTGTTGCAGACGTTGACGGGCACCTTGCGCAGGAAGTCCGAGAAGCTGGTGAACGCACCCTTCGAGGTCCGCGCCGTCACGATCGACTCCACTACTGACGTGCCGACGTTGCGTACCGCCGCCATGCCGAACCTGATGTCACGTCCAACCGGCGTGAAGATCGCGTTGGAGGCGTTGACATCCGGCGGCAGGACCTTGATCCCCATCCGGCGGCACTCGCTCAGGTACAGAGCCGACTTGTCCTTGTCACCTGCGACCGAGGTCAGCAGGCCGGCCATGTATTCGGCGGGGTAGTTAGCCTTCAGGTACGCGGTCCAGTAGGAGATCAGGGCATAGCCAGCCGCATGCGCCTTATTGAAGGCATAGCCAGAGAACGGGACCATGACGTCCCAGATGGTCTTGATCGCCGCGTCCGAGTACCCGTTGGCCTTCATGCCGGCGGCGAAGGGCTGGTACTCCTTGTCCAGGATCTCCTTTTTTTTCTTGCCCATGGCCCGGCGCAGCAAGTCGGCCTTTCCGGCCGAGTAGCCGGCCAGCCGCTGCGCCGCGAACATGACGTCCTCCTGGTAGACGAGCAGCCCGTAGCTGTCGCCCAGGATGTCGCCGAGCGGCTCGGCGAGCTCGGGGTGGATCGGGGTGACCGGCATACGGCCGGTCTTGCGGTCCGCATAAACGGGCGCGCTCGCCATCGGCCCGGGCCGGTAAAGGGCGATCACCGCGGAGATGTCGCCGAACTTGTCCGCCCGCATGGCACGCAACAACGCGCGCATCGGGCCGCCGTCGAGCTGGAACACTCCAAGCGTGTCGCCCCGGGCCAGCAAGTCGTACGTCGGCTTGTCGTCGAGCGGCAGGTGATCAAGATCTACCTCGATACCCCGGTTGGCCTTGATCCCGGCAACGGCATCCTCAAGGACTGTCAGGTTGCGCAGGCCGAGGAAGTCCATCTTGAGCAGGCCGATGTCCTCGCAGGCCGGGTAGTCGAACTGCGTGATAATCGCGCCGTCCGCCTCCCGGCGCCAGACCGGGATGTGCTCAAGTAGCGGCTCTGAGCTCATGATCACGCCGGCCGCGTGCACGCCCGGCTGCCGGATCAGGCCCTCGAGCCCCCGAGCGGTGTCGATAACCTGACGGACTTCGGCCTCAGCCTCGTAGAGCGCCCGCAGCTCCCCAGCCTCTCCGTAGCGTGAGTGGTCTGGGTCGAAGATGCCAGACAGGGGGATGTCCTTGCCCATTACGGCGGGCGGGAACGCCTTGGTGATCCGGTCGCCGAGCGCGTACGGGAACCCGAGCACCCTCGCCGAATCCTTAACGGCCGCCTTAGCCTTGATGGTGCCGTACGTGATGATCTGGGCGACCCGGTCGTCACCGTATTTCTCCGTGACATACCGGATCACGTCGCCGCGCCTGCGTTCGTCAAAGTCGATGTCGATATCCGGCATCGAGATGCGCTCGGGGTTCAGGAATCGCTCGAAGACCAGCCCGTGGACGATGGGATCGAGGTCAGTGATCCCGAGGGCGTACGCGACTATCGAGCCGGCGCCCGAACCGCGCCCGGGCCCGACCCTGATCGAGTTGCGCTTCGCCCACATAATGAAGTCGGCGACGACGAGAAAGTACGAGCAGAACCCCATCGTCTCGATGACGCCCATCTCGTACTCCGCCTGCTGCTGGCGTGCTTCGTCGAAGCCGTCCGGGTACCGGCGGTCCATGCCGCGCCACACCTCGGCGTGCAGCCAGCTCTCCTCGGTCTCACCCAGAGGCAGCGGGAACCGCGGCATCAGGTTGGACTTGCTGAACGACGCGTCGGCTCGCTCCGCCACCAGCAACGTGTTGTCGCAGCCTGCGTGCCAGTCATCGTCCGTCCGCAACGCCCGCATCTCCTGCGGGCTCTTCAGGTAGAAGCTCGTGCCTTCGAACCGGAACCTGGCCGGGTCGGCCATCGTGGTAGCGGTCTGCACGCAGAGCAGCACCTCGTGGGCAGAGGCGTCGGCTTCCTTGGTGTAGTGCGAGTCGTTCGTGACCAGGTAGGGCAGGCCGAGCGCGCTGGCAATGCGCCGGAGCCCATCCGCCGACCGCCGCTCTACTTCCAGTCCGTGGTCCATCAGCTCGACGAAGAAGTTGCCGGGCCCGAAGATGTCGCGGAACTCGGCCGCTGCGGCCAGGGCCTGGTCATACTGGCCCAGCCGCAGCCTGGTCTGCACCTCGCCGCCGACGCAACCGGTCGTCGCGATGATGCCGCCGGCATAGCGGGACAGCAGCTCGCGGTCCATCCGGGGTTTGCGGAAATAGCCTTCGAGGGAAGCGAGCGAGGACAGCTTGAAGAGGTTGTGCATGCCCTCGGTAGTCTCCGCGAGCAGCGTCATATGCGTATAGGCGCCGGATCCGGAGACGTCGTCGTCTTTCTGCGCTAGTGACCCCCAGCGCACGGGCTGCTTGTGCCCCCGATGCTCGGGCGCGACGTAGGCCTCGACGCCGATGATGGGCTTGACGCCGGCGGCCTGCGCCTTCGACCAGAAGTCGAAGGCGCCGTAGACATTGCCGTGATCGGTGATCGCCACCGCCGGCATCTCGGTCTGCTCGCACTCGCGGAAAAGCTCCGGAAGGCGGGCGGCACCGTCAAGCATGGAGTACTCGGTGTGCACGTGCAGATGCACGAACGAGCGATCCAGTCCCTTGCCCGCTCGGGCTGCCGCCATGAAGCACCGCCTCCTTCAGGCATGCTGCCACGAGCCCGAGCGAGGCTACTAGTTATCTGAGCGGCCCCGCCCGTCAAGGGCACTCACTTGGGATCGACCGATGCTATCTCCCGGCACCGACAGCGCGGCCCTTCGACACACCGCCGGCGGGTGGGGCCATAAATTCCGGCGGCGGGCCACGCAGCCGCGAAATGATCTTGCTGGGTTGTGATCGTCAGGAACGAATGCCCAGTTTGGCCGATGGCGACGCGGTGAGGCGGGACCCGGCACGTGCTCGGACCCCCCTAGTCGACGCCCGCCGCGGCTTTGCGGAGGCCCCAACCACGTCGCTGGCAACGGCTGGCGGCACCGCCACGGAGGCGCCGCCAGCCGTCGTTGGATTACTGCCCAGGCGGCTTAGCCGCTATTGGTGGTTGCCCGTGTTGAATAGCGGCGTCATGGCGGGCACGTTCGCGTCGCCAGCGTGTGCCAGGAACGGCAAGCCGAACGCCTCCTCCATGGTCTTCAGGAGCGAGTAGTGGTTGTACGCGGTGCCGTCGGCGATGTGCTGGGCGCCCTGGTTGGTGATGACGATGGTCGCCACGTGGCCGCCGCCCGGATCGGCACCGCAGCAGCCAGTGCCAGTCTGACCCGCGTCGCTGAAATCATCCTCATCCCACGTGATCACGATGGCGTTCTGACCGCGCTGCCACGCGTTGGACCCCATGATTGCGTCAACGAGGTTGCCCACGTAGGTGTCACCCAGCGAGACGAGCTGGTTGAGGTCGCCGCAGGTTCCGGTGCCGTGCATGTCGTGGCACTGGTCTGGAACTATGAGGCTGTAGTTCGCCAGGGAACTGTGAGCCAGGTCTGCGAACAGTTGCGTGTCGGGCACCATGTTGGCCACGGCGTCCTGCGTGCCGACGAAGTTCACGAACGGGTTGTGCTTGTCGGCATACAGCGCGACGGCGCTGCTCGGCCACTTGAACGCATATGGCCCGTTGGCGGTCGGACCCGTTTTGATGAGGCTCGTGGGCGTTGGGGGAAGGTTCTGGAAGTAGCCCTTCCACGTCTTCCCGGCAGCCGTCAGCTGGTCGGCAAGGCTCTGTGCGTGGATGGTGTGGTCCACGGTGGTACCAGTGCAGGTGGTGTCGGTCGGGTTGGCGGCCGCATATGCGGGATTGCAGTAGAACTGGTTGTCGTCCTGGATCCCGAAGAAGTCGCCGCCGATGTTCGCGACATAGTTCGGCTCACTCGGATGCGTGACCCCGAAGTAATTCGTAGCCAGACCGTACGTGTTCGCCAGCCGGTTCAGATTCGGGGCGAGTGGGTTGCCGATGATCGTCCCGTAGGTCTGGTTCTCCATCATGATTTCGATGATGTGCCGGTAGTGAGGAATGCTGGAGTTGCTGTTAGCGCCTTGGCTGTTGGCGCCCGTTTGGGCCGCGCTCACTCCCGGCAAGGCCAACCAGGCGAATGCCGCCAGCGCCGCGGCGCTACTGGCGCCGATGACGTACCGATTTCGCTTCATGTGTTGCGCTTCCTTCGTCTCGTCCGGTGGCGCGGCCAGGTCCGCTGGCGCGCATGCAGTGTTAGCCGAACGCGACCGTAACATCTGCAGGTAGCTCCGACATGAAGCAGAAATGAACCATGAACCTTTCACCCAGCCATTCGGAGGTCAACGGCTTCGAACGGCTCGGGCCATTGACCACTGCGGCACGTCGGCCGCTGCCTAGGCCTCGGCCCGCAGAATGTCGAGCGCGTGCGATAGGTCGGCCGGGTACGGGCTGATGAACTGGACGCGGCGCCCATCAGCCGGGTGCGCGAAGCTGAGCTGCACCGCGTGCAGCCACTGCCGCGACAACCCGAGGCGCCGCGCCAGCACGGGATCGGCGCCGTAGAGCCGGTCCCCGACGCACGGACGCCGGACGGCCGCCATATGCACCCGGATCTGGTGCGTGCGACCAGTCTCGAGCTGCACGTCCAGCAGGCTCGCGGCGCGGAACGCTTCGAGCGTGTCGTAGTGCGTCACCGACGGGCGGCCGTCGGACACGATGGCGAACCGGCCGTCGCCCGAGGGATGGCGACCAATCGGCGCGTCGATCGTGCCCCGGAGCGGATCGGGATGACCCTGCACTAGCGCGTGATAACGCTTATCCACGGCGCGATCGCGGAACGCCTGCTTCAGCGCGCTGTAAGCAGACTCGCTCTTGGCAACGACCATGACACCTGTCGTACCGGCGTCCAGGCGGTGGACGATGCCCTGCCGTTCGGCGGCGCCGCTGGTCGCCACCGTATGGCCCGCCGCGAGCAGACCCTGGAGCACCGTCGGCCCGGTCCAGCCTGGGGTGGGATGGGCCGCCACCCCGACCGGCTTGTCCACCACGACGATGTCGGCGTCCTCGTACACGACACTGAGGCCTGGCACGGGCTCAGGGCGAGCCGCTAGCGGGACCGCCGGGGGCGGAAGCGTCACGTCCAGCCAGGCCCCTGCTCGCACCCGGTCTGATTTAGCGGCCGGGCTACCGTCGACGAGGACGGCCCCGTTCCCGACCAGTTCTTGCGCCTGGTTTCTGGAGAACCCGAACATGCGGGCCAGCGCCGCGTCCAGGCGCTCCCCGTCGAGTCCGTCCGGCACCGGGACGCGTCGAGCGCCAGAGGCGGTCATCTGGGTTCGCGCTGTCCGTCCAGCCTGATACCGCGCGCGGACAGCAGCACAGCCAGGATCCCGCCGCACACAATCGCCGAATCAGCCAGGTTGAAAACCGGCCAGTGCGGCACCTGGATCCAGTCGACTACCCACCCGCGGAAAACTCCTGGCGACCGGAATATGCGGTCGATGAGGTTGCCGGTTGCGCCGCCGAGCAGCAACCCGAGCGTGACCGCCCACGGCAGGCTGCGGATCCGCCGCGACGAGCGCAGAATCACGACCACGACCGTGATCGCGATGAGCGAGAACACAATGGTGAGCCCAGGGGCAAAGCTGAACGCCGCGCCCGGGTTGCGGTCGACGCGCAGCTTAAGGAAGCCGTCGATCAACCTGATCACCTTGTGCGGGCTCAGGGTCGCGACAACCACAGCTTTGCTCACGATGTCCAGCCCGAGCACCGCCACGGCCACGGCAAGCAGGATACCGATCCGGCGCCGTGGCGTGCCAACAGCAAGCCCGGCGGGGACGCCGGACTTGTCCTGCTGCGGCTGCTGGTCGGCTGCCACCGGGCCGGTCAGCGACGCTCCTCGCGCTGCTTGCACGCGACGCATAGCGTCGCTCGCGGGAATGCCTGGAGTCTGGCCTTGCCAATCGGCTCGCCACATGACTCGCACGTGCCGTATGTCCCGGCCTCGATCCTCGCGATGGCGCGCTCATTCTGCGCCAGCAGTTCGCGCGAGTTGTGGGTCAGCGCGAGCTCGTGCTCGCGCTCGAACGTCTTGGCACCAACATCAGCCTGATCGTCGCCGGCGTCGCCGACGGCATCGCCCAGCCGGCTCGCGATGTCAGACTCGGCTCGGTCGATGTCAGCGCGGAGCGCGGCGGCCTCGGTGGCCAGCTGGCCGCGCAGCTCGGAAATCTCGCGTTCAGACCAGCGCTTTTCACCAGGCCGCACCGGAAGGGCGGCAGCGCCAGAATGCGCGGTAGCGGTCATTTTCCGCCTCCCTCGGTGCTGGGCTTTCGATCATCAATGCGAACAGTCACCGGAGGATAAGTGGTGCTGGCGCAATGCGCAAACATACCCGCCGCCCGGCGACTGCCAACCGTATATATTCGGCCGGCCCACCTGTGGGCGCGGCTAGCCCGGCAGCGTCAGACCACCCGCCCGGGGCCTGTCCGCTATTCTTAAAGCCACCATGCCGCGCCCCTATTCCGCGCTGCCGACCAGCGCTGACCTGCCAGCTCTTGAGCGCGAGGTCCTGCGCAGGTGGCAGGACGGCAAGATCTTCGAGCGCTCCCTAGAGCAGACAATGAGCGGCCCGCGGTGGAATTTCTACGAGGGTCCGCCTACAGCGAACGGCATGCCCGGCGCCCATCACATCGAGGCCAGAGTCCTCAAGGACGCATTCCCGCGGTTCAAGACGATGCAGGGCTTTCACGTTCCGCGGCGCGCTGGGTGGGACTGCCACGGGCTACCTGTTGAAGTGGCGGTCGAGAAAGAACTCGGCCTGACATCAAAACGGGATATCGAGGCATATGGGATAGCTGCCTTCAATGCCCGTTGTCGCGAGTCCGTCTTGCGGCATGTTGATGCTTTCGCAGAGTTTACCGAGCGAATGGGATACTGGATCGATTTGTCCCAGGCCTACCGGACGATGGATCCCGGTTACATCGAGTCCGTCTGGTGGTCGCTGAAGGAAATCTACGCCAAGGGCCTGCTTGTCCGGGACTTCCGGATTAGCCCGTACTGCCCGCGCTGCGGGACGCCGCTCTCCGACCACGAGATGGGCCAGCAGGACGTCTACCGGACGGTGGCTGACCCATCGGTCATCGTGCGGTTCCCGCTTCGCTCGCTGCCGCCCACCGCCCCGGTGCAGCTCGCCGGAGCCGACCTGCTCGTGTGGACCACGACGCCGTGGACCCTGGTGTCGAACACCGCCGTGGCTGTTCACCCCGACGAGACGTACGTGCTCGCCCGCCGGTCAGGCGTCGGCGATCGGGTGGTAGTCGCCGACGCCCTGTTCCCCCGCGTTCTCGGCGAAGGCTGGCACATCACTGACCGGTTCTCCGGGGCCGACCTGGCCGGAGCGACCTATCAGCCGCCGTTCGACCTCATCGACATCCCCGACGCGCACCGGGTCGTCACCGGGACGTTCGTGACCACCGAGGATGGCACCGGCCTGGTGCACCTGGCCCCGGCGTTCGGCGCTGATGACATGACGGCCGGACGGACGCACGGGCTGCCCGTGGTTAACCCGGTCATGCCCGATGGCCGGTTCGAAGAAGACATCTCGCTGGTAGGCGGGATGTTCTTCAAGGCCGCCGATCCCCGGCTGATCGAGAGCCTGGCCGACCGAAACCTGCTGTTCAGCTCGCACGTGCATGAGCACAGCTACCCGCACTGCTGGCGGTGCGGTACACCGCTGCTGTATTACGCCCTGCCCTCTTGGTACATCCGAACGACGGCGATCCGCGATGAGCTGCTGGCCGCGAACGAGGCGACGAACTGGCAGCCGCCGACGATCAAGCATGGCCGCTACGGTGACTGGCTGCGCAACAACGTCGACTGGGCGCTGTCCCGGACGCGATACTGGGGCACGCCGCTGCCGGTCTGGGTGTGCCCGTCGGACCATGTCACCTGCGTCGGCTCACTGGCCGAGCTGTCGGACCTAGCCGGGATCGATCTCCGCGGGCTTGACCCGCACCGGCCGTTCGTCGACGACGTCGAGATCCGCTGCCCTGACTGCGGCGCGACGGCCCGGCGGGTGCCCGAGGTCATCGACGTCTGGTTCGACTCGGGTGCAATGTCGTTCGCGCAGTTCGGCGCGCCCTGGCGGAACGAGGCCGAGTTCCTGCGGTCCTTCCCGGCCCAGTTCATCTGCGAGGCCATCGATCAGACCAGGGGCTGGTTCTACTCGCTCATGGCGGTCGGCACTCTGGTGTTCGGCCAGTCCGCATACGAGAACGTCGTCTGCCTGGGGCTGCTCGTCGACGAGCGCGGGCGGAAGATGAGCAAGCACCTGGGCAACGTGCTCGAGCCAATCCAGCTCATGGAAGCCAACGGCGCGGACGCCGTGCGCTGGTTCTTCGCCGTGGCGGGCTCGCCATGGGCGACCCGCAAGATCGGACCGGGTCTCCTCGAGGACATCGTGCGCAAGGTGCTGCTCACCTACTGGAACACGGCCTCGTTCCTCGTCCTGTACGCCAACGCGGCGGGCGAAGAGGCGCGGGCTGCGTTGCCGCCACCACCGGCCGAGCGGGCGCCGCTGGACCGCTGGCTGCTGAGCGAGCTGAATTCTCTTGTCCGCGATGCCACCGCGGCGCTCGAGGCCTTCGACCCGGCGGCCGCCGGACGGCGCATCGCCGCCTTTATCGACGACGTGTCGAACTGGTACGTCCGCCGGTCGCGGCCCCGCTTCTGGGGCGGGCCTGCGACGCCGGACGGCGCCGCGGCCTTTGCGACGCTGGCGCAGGCGCTGAACACCCTGACCAGGCTGATGGCGCCCATCACGCCGTTCATCACCGACTACATCTGGGACGTGCTGCGCGAGGAGGACGCGCCCGAGTCGGTTCACCTGGCCGCTTGGCCGGTGGCTGATGAGTCGCTGATCGACCCCGAGCTGGCCGACCAGATGGCGCTTGTCCGGCGGCTTGTCGAGCTTGGCCGGTCGGCACGGGCCAGCGCGGTCGTCAAGGTCCGTCAGCCCCTCGCGCGGGCGCTCGTCGCCGCGCCGGGCTTCGCCAGCCTGCCGGCCGAATTGCGAGCACAGATCGCGGACGAGCTGAACGTCCGGGAGATCGAGGCGCTCGATGCCTCTGATGGTGCCCTCGTACGCCACACCGTTAAGCCGAACTTCCGCGCGCTGGGCAAGCGGTTCGGCAGCGGGACGCAGCCCGTCGCCGCCGCTATCGCGGCCGCCGACCCAACTACGCTTGCTGCTGAGCTGCGCACGAGCGGCGAGGTACGGCTAGCGGTCGATGGTGGTGATGTTGTCAGCATCGGGCCGGACGACGTGATCGTGACGCAAACGCCGATCGCGGGCTGGACCGTCGCCTCCGGCGACGGCGAGACAGTCGCGCTGGAAATGAGCATCACCCCGGAACTGCGCCGCGAGGGTCTGGCGCGTGAGTTCATCCGCCAAGTCCAGGACGCGCGCAAAGCCGACGGCTTCGACGTGAGCGACCGGATCTCGGTGCGCTGGTCGGTCGCTGATCCGGACCTCTCGGCAGCGCTTACCGCGCACCAGGCGCTCATCAGCCGGGAAGTGCTGGCCATCGACTTCGTTCCGGCGACCGACGACGGCAACGGCTACGCGCAAGGGGCCTTCGTCGACGGGGCGGATGCGGAGCCTGGCCATACCGACGCGGATGCCCGCGAGATCTTCCGGCACCAGAGCCCGGACCTCGGGCTGACGTTCTGGCTGCGGCGAGCTCCGTAGGCCACTAACCGCCAGTGCGCAAATGAACCTGGCCACCGTCCGCGACACATAGTTTTCGTGATCATGCCGAAGGCCCGGGAGCACCGACCTTGTCGGGGCGGCAAGCCCGGCATGGAACACAGCCGTTTTGCTCGGCCGCCTGCTGAGTCATGATCTCGAGATCGTCGTCGCCGAGGA
>DATIOU010000054.1:0-17586 GCA_035472835.1 Streptosporangiaceae bacterium
GATAGTGGCCAGGCCCGCCAGCACCCCCGCGAGCACGATCCCGGACGGTAGCTGCGCAGTCAGCCGCTTACCCAGGGGGGACGACCCCCCGAGGCCGCCCGCAGGTTGCTGAGTGCTGTCGTCACGCGCCCGGTCCTGCCGGGCCATCGCTTTCGCGGAGTGCCTCACCGGGCACCGAGCGGCACCCAGTGCTGGCCGCGCTCACCGATGTACTCGCTGTCCGGGCGGATGAGCCGGTTGTCAGCGTGCTGCTCGATAACGTGCGCCGTCCAGCCTGCCATCCGGCTGGCCGAGAACACCGGAGTAAAAAGGTCGGTCGGGATGCCGAGGTAGTGGTAGACGGTGGCGGCGAAGAAGTCGACATTCGGATACAAGCCCTTTTCCGCGAGCACGACCTCTTCCATCCGGCGGGACATCCGGTAGTACGTGTCATCGCCGGAGGCCGCGGCGAGCTCCGCCGACATGCGCCGCAAGTGCGTCGCCCGCGGATCCTCGGTCTTGTAGACGCGGTGCCCGAAGCCCATGATCTTCTCGCCCTGGGCGAGCCGCTTGCTGACCTTGGTCGTCACCGCCTCCAAGGGATCGCCGCCGGCTTGCCTTATTTCCTCAAGGCCGCGCATGACCTGCTCGTTCGCCCCGCCGTGCAGCGGCCCGGAGAGCGTGCCCAAGGCTGCGACGACAGCCGAGTGCATGTCAGCGAGGGTGGCCGCGCAGACCCGCGCGGCGAACGTCGACGCGTTCATGGTGTGGTCGGCGTGCAGCACCAGGCATGTGTCGAAGATCTCAGCGGACCGATCGTCCGGGCGGCTGCCGGTGAGCTGGTGCAGGAAGTTCGCCGCGAGGCCGAGGCTGGGATCGGCAGCTGGCAGTTCCCGGCCAAGCCTGGCGGCCTGGTACGCCGCGATCAGCACTGGCTGCTGCGCCGTGAGGCGTGCGGCCTTGCGCTGATTGGCCGCCGGGGCGTTGGAAGCGGCGTCCGGATCATCGGCGCTGCCGAGCGACACCAGGCTGCGCAGGGCCTCCATCGGCCGCTGACTGCGGGCTATGTCTGGGAGGTCGCCGGCCGCCAGGGCGCCAAGCTGCCAGCCCGCGGCGAGCTCAGCGCGGTAGCCCTCCAGCTCACCGCGATCGGGAGCGGTGCCGCGCTGAAGAAGGTAGGCGATCTCCTCGAACCGGGCGTGATCAGCCAGGTCGTTGATGTCGTAGCCGCGGTAGAAGAGCAACCCGGCGCGGCCGTCGATGTCGCTCAGCGCGGTCGACGCCGCGACGACATCTGCCAGCCCCCGCGATGGCCCGTCGGCCATGTGACCTCCTCGCCACTATTCGCTCGGAAGTGTACTTCCCCCGCTTTGCATGGAATTTGCCTGGACGGGGTATCGGTCTGGTGACACCTCGCTAGCTGGCCGGACATGCCGGAGGAACGTCATGGAGACCCCCCACATCCGGATCGAGAGCAGCGGCGCGATCGTCAGGCTGCGCCCGGACGTGACCACGATCGGCCGCGGCCAGTCGGTCGACGTCCAGCTTGACCACCCGAGCGTCTCGAAGCTGCACGCCGAGATCATTCGCCGCGGCCCCTACGCCTACGTTAGCGACCTCGGATTATCGCGGCACGGCACGCGCATCAACGGCAAGGTCGTAGCCCAGCGACTGCTTGAAAACGGCGACGTGTTGTCCTTCGGGTCGCAGCGCTGCCGCGTCGGCGGGCTGCCGAGCGAGGCCATGCTGCCCGAGACCGACCCCCGCCGGTCCGCCGTGCCCGAGCTGACCCGCCGCGAGGTCGACGTCGTGACGGCCCTCTGCAAGCCCGCCCTTAGCAACGATGCGTTCGTCGCCCCGGCTACGGCGCGCGAGATAGCGGCCCACCTGGTCGTCACCGAAGCCGCGGTCAAGCAGCACCTGCTGCGGCTGTACCAGAAGCTCAAGATCGCGGAGGGGCCGAACCGCCGGGTCAGGCTCGCCAACGAGATGGTGGCGCGAGGACTCGTGCGGCCGCTGCCGGTGGCCGCTGCGCTGGACAGCCGGGCGCAGTCGGCAGTGCCGGCGCCGCCCGCGGTGCCTGCGGACGTCGCACAGCTACCGCCCCAGATAGCGAGCTGACGCCGACGCCTTCCGGTGCCGGCGTACGCGACAGCCTTGCGCGGCAGGCTCGCGTTACAGGCCGAGCCAGCGCAGCAGCCGCCTGCCGACGTCGGCCACGTTCCCGGACAGGTGG
Organism: Streptosporangiaceae bacterium; assembly: GCA_035472835.1. Classification (GTDB taxonomy): domain Bacteria; phylum Actinomycetota; class Actinomycetes; order Streptosporangiales; family Streptosporangiaceae; genus JAJYUU01. Next base: position 2,216 of record DATIOU010000054.1, read on the forward strand.
CCGATGCCCGGATGGGCGAGCTGAGTCGTCTGCAGCCGGTTGCCGATGTTGGCCGCGGGCCAGAACCCGGGCGCCAGCCTCGCGGCGGCGGCGACCGCGGCGACCGCGGCGACCGCAACGGCGACCGAGCCAAGCAGGGCCGTCGGCGCGGACCGCGTGACGCGCCCGTAGAACCTGTTCAGGGATCGCCGGCACGGGCCCGAGCCGGGCCCGATGCAATATCCGGCGATCAGGCCTCCGGCCGTATAACCGGCCACCCGGGGCAGTTGGTCCGGCCCGAGCGCCAGCACGGCGAGGACGGCGGCGGCGGCTGCGAACAGCAGCGCCACAGGTGCTAGCAGGATGCAGGCGAACGCTGACCGGCAGACCGCCCACGGGTAGAAGAATGCGGCCGAAATGCCGGCGCCTGACCGACCGCCCGCACGTTCGCGGCGGCCATCGAGCCAGCGGGCGGTGCCTTCGGCGGCGCGCAGTAGCACCACCGCGCCAAGCGCTGCGGCCGCGCCGGCGATCGGCAGGATGATGCTGAATGCGACGAGGGCGGCCAGCGTCGCGAGGACGAGCAGGCGGATCGGGGCAAGCGGCTGCGCGGTGGCGCCGGGATGCCCCGCGGCCGGCGATCCGGCGCCGCCACCGGCGATCGCGGGCGCCTGCTGCCTAGGCCCGCCGATGGGCGGCCAGGGCTGCGCCGGTACGACCGCGCCGGCGCCGCCCGGTGCGGCCGTGACCAGCCCGAACGCGGCTGGCTGCTCGTAGCGGACGGGCGGCAGCAGATCGGCGAAGTCGCTAGGCCGGACAGCCATGGGCTTCGTGCCGGACCATGGCGGTGGCGCTAGCTCGGGCGGCGCGAGCTGCGCCGGTGAATGCGACGCTGCCACCAGATCCCCGGCGGGCGCCGGCGCGGCGCCGAGCCCTGCGGCCTGCGCCACAGCGCCAGCGCCATCCGCCGCTATGCCGGCCACGCCCGGAACATCCAGTGCGGTGCGCGTGATCTGGCCGGAAAGGTCAGGGTGGGCCAGAGCTGCGGCCTGGGCTGCGGCGCCGGCGGGCGAGCGGACTAGGGCCGCCGGGTCGACAGCGGCGGTGAGATCGGCGAGGTCGGTTGCCGACGGCCGTCGGCTCGGGTCCCGGGCCAGGGCTGCGAGCACGACGGGGAGTAGCGGGGCGGGGACGGTGTCAAGCTCGGGCTGGCCATGCACGATGCGGTAGAAAATGGCCTCGAACTGGCCGGTCCCGAACGGCGGATGCCCGGTTGCCGCGTAGGCGATCGTCGCTGCCCACGAATGTACGTCCGCTGCCGGACCGCTCGGCTTGCCCTCGATCACCTCGGGCGCCAGGTAGCCCGGCGTCCCCATGAACATGCCTGTCATCGTCAGCCGGGTGGACTCCGGGGTCTGCGCGATGCCGAAGTCGATGACGACCGGCTGGCCGTCGACCAGCATCACGTTGCCTGGCTTCAGGTCACGGTGCACCACGCCCGCCGAGTGAATCGCCACGAGCGCGGCGGCCAGGCCGCGGGCGAGCGTGGCGAGCGCCGGGCCGGTCAACGGCCCCTCGGCGGCGACGACGTCCTCGAGCGTCCGCCCGTCCACGTAACGGGTCACGATGTACGGCGGGCTGCCCTCGACGTCGGCGTCGAGGACCTCAGCCACGAACGGGCTGTGCACCCGGCGCATGGTGTCGACTTCGCGGGCGAGCCGCTGGCGCGCGGTTGCCTCGGCTGGCACCCCCTGCCGCAGTACCTTGACCGCGACATCCTGGTCGCTGGGATCACGGCCGAGGTAAACAACACCCATGCCACCCTCGCCGAGCTGCTCGCGCAGCCGGTAAGGGCCGAGGCGCTCCTCCCCCGAGTGGGCACTCATGGCTAACAGCCTAAGGCTCGTTGCCGCGGCGGGCGGCCTCACGCGGTTCTGGCTACCCGCCGGCGACCAGCCGGCGCAGGGCGTCAGCGGTGGCGGCGTTCTGCTCGGCGTAGCCGACCAGCGCTCGAGCCAGCTCAGCTGCCCACTGCCCGACCGGTACCGGCTGGCGCGAAAGGACAACCCCGCGGACTTCGCGGCAGATCTCCGCCGCAGGCCTGCCGCGGGTCAGAGCGAGGGTCATGACCTGGTCACCGAGCCGGACGGTGATCTTGGTTACGGTGCCAGGCCGGCCCTTCATCCGGTCCGAGACCGACCTGTCGCGGTCGACGGTCACGCAGTCAGGCGGAAGCGCATCGCCGAGCGATTCGGTCAGCACGCGGGCGTAGATCGCGATATCGCTGCTGTCCGCCCGCAGCGCAGCCGTCACCATGTCCAGCGACGGACTGTCCGCCGGGTCCGTTGGCTCCATCGTCACTGCCGCATCCCTCTCGGCGCGTCATCGCCCACTGAAAGTGGCCTTCCCCGGCCCATTCTCCAGGAAGCTGCGCATCCCGGTCCTGGCGTCCTCGGTGGCGAACAACCCAGCGAAGCTAGCGCGCTCGAGGTCTAGGCCCGTGGCGAGGTCAGTCCCGAGGCCAACGTCGATGGCCTGCTTGGCCGCGGCAAGCGCCATCGCGGGGCCGGCTGCGTAAGCAGCAGCCATCTCGCGCGCGGTCCCATCGACGCGGTCGTCGGACACGACCTTGTCGGCCAACCCGAGCGCCAGGGCTTCGGCGGCCGGCACGAAGCGACCGGTGAAGATCAGGTCCTTGGCCCTGGCCGGGCCGATTAGGCGGGGCAGCCGCTGCGTGCCGCCCGCGCCCGGGATGAGGCCGAGGAAAATCTCGGGCTGGCCAACCTGGGCGTGCTCGCCGAGGACCCTGAAGTCGGCGCAGAGCGCCAGCTCAAGTCCGCCGCCAAGAGCGTAGCCGGTGACGGCGGCGATAAGGGGCTTGGGAATCGCGGCCACGGCGGTCAGGGCGTCCTGCAGCCGTTTGCTGTCCTGGGTCATCTGAGCGTAGCTCCGCTCGGACATCTCCCTGATGTCCGCGCCAGCGGCGAACACCTTCTCGCCGCCGTAGATCACCACGGCCCGCATGGCCGGATCGCCGGCGACCTGGGCCGCCGCGGCCGCCAGATCCGCCTGGACTGGCCCGCTGAGCGCGTTCATCGGCGGCCGGTTGAGCCTGATGGTGGCGACTGCCTGGTCGGCCTCGACCGTCACCAGTTCACGCACGATGCACCTCCTGTGCCGAGCCACGATCCTACGCAGGCCGCCAGCGAGCGGCCACGCGAGCGGGCGGGCATCAAACAGCAGCACGGCGGTCGCCATAGGCTCGCCGTGCTGCTGTAGGAGTGCTATTGCACTGAATGCTGTTGTGCTGACTGCTGTTGTGCTGACTGCTGTTCTGCCGACTGCGGTTCCGCTCGGTCACTCCCCGGCGACGCGCTGGTACGAAACGCCCTGCCAGCCATTAAGAAAACCGCGAACCTCGGTCTCGCTGTACCGGCGGTGACCGCCCGGCGTCCGGATCGACGATAGCTTGCCGCCGCGCGCCCAGCGCGTCACTGTCTTGGGGTCGACCCGCAGCATCGCGGCAACCTCGGCAGGGGTCAGGAGGCGGTTGTCCGGCTTGATCTGGGTTCTCACGAGGGGTCCTCTCGTACGTTGGAGTGATGATTAGATCACAGACAGTGACGATCTGGGGCCGTCACTGACCGAGACTGTTCTATCACAGGATGTCACAGCGGCCCTGATTTTTCTGCCGTTCTAACGGTCACGCTAGGAAATTCCATTGGCTACCCATTCTTCAGGCAGTATCACGACGCCAATGGGCAGATCAGCCGTTTCCGGCCGGCCCGAGGCCGCCCGCCCCGCCGAATCCGGCAGCAGGTGCGCGGCACGCGTGGGGCGCAGCGTCTGGGCGGAACGCAGTTAGGCAAGCCGTGCAGCCACCGTGCAGGACGGCCGCGCTCAGGCCGGCGGCCTTGGTTGGCAAGGGTTACCTATCGATGCTCAAAGAGAAGAGCAGCACTTTGCCAGTCTTGCTGAACGTAGGCGACTTTCTGCGCGCGCTAGCGCGTGCCGACCCGCAGCGGCCAGCCGACGGCCGCCGCAAGCCTGATGCCTGCCTCATCTCGACCGGCTGGCAAGTGGCCGCTCCAGCCGGGAGCCACCGACCGCATCAGCCCGGTTAGCGAAGGTCGCCGTTCACCATTCCGGTCGGCGCCCCTGGGAGGGTGACCAGGCCAAGCTCGGCCGACCCGGCCAGAAGGCGATGCTGGGGCAGAACGCGAACCGTGTACCCGAACGGGCCAGGCTCGCCGAGTTCGGCCGAGCCGGCGTACCTGGCCACCCCGTCGGGCCCGATGCTGCCGTCGAGCCGCATCCGGGACCGCGACGGGTCGATGATCTCGTCGGAGTCGCCAGCTCGCCCGTAGATGACCTCGACGCTGACGTCGGCCGGCGTCAGCGAGCCGAGGGCCACGCTGGCGCGCATAGTCAGCTGCCCGCCCGGGCTCAGGTCGCCATCGTCGGCCTCTACGTGCTCGATGCGCACGCTTGGCCAGGCCTTGGTGACGTGCTCCTTCCAGGCCGCCAGCTCCCGGGCTCCGTCAAATGGGGCGCCCGTCGCCGCGCCTTCGGCGCTCGGCATCGGGGCGGCCAGCACGCGGGAGGAGCGCGCGGCCGGCGCGTAAAGCTCTGTGACGTAGTCCCTGACCATCCTCGTCGCGACTGCCCGCGGCCCGAGCCCCCGCAGCGCATGCGAGACCATCTCCAGCCACCGGGCGGGCCTGCCGTCGGCAGCGGTGTCGTAGAACAGCGGCGCTACGGACTTGCCGATCAGGTCGTATAGCGCGGCCGCCTCGACCTCGTCCCTGCGGGCCGGATCGGTCACGCCGTCGGCAGACGGGATCGCCCACCCGTTGTGGCCGTTGAACCACTCATCCCACCAGCCGTCGAGGATGGACAGATTCAGCCCGCCATTCAGCGCGGCCTTCATGCCGGATGTGCCGCACGCCTCGAGCGGCCGCAGCGGATTGTTCAGCCAGACATCGCAGCCCTGCACGAGGGTGCGCGCCATCGCCATGTCGTAGTCGGGCAGGAACACGATCCGGTGCCGCACCTGCGGGTGGTCAGCGAACCGCACGAGCTGCTGAATCAGCTGCTTGCCGCCATCGTCGGCCGGATGGGCCTTGCCGGCCACCACGATCTGGACCGGTCGCTCCGGATCCAGCAGGAGCGCCGTCAGCCTGGCCGGGTCGTGCAGCATCATCGTCAGCCGCTTGTAGGACGGAACACGGCGGGCGAACCCGATCGTGAGCACGTCGTCGTCCAGGACGCTGTCGATCCAGATCAGCTCCGCCTCCGACGCGCCGCGCTGGCGCCACGACGCGCGCAGCCGTCGCCGGGCCCCCGCCACCAGCCTGGCGCGCAGCACCCGGCGCAGCTCCCAGAGCCGGGCCGGGTCGCTGGCGGCACGGTCCCAGAACGCCGGGTCGTCGGCCGGGTCGGCGATCGCGTCGGTGCGCGTGCTGGCGTCGGTCACTACCGCTAGCTCCCGTGCGAGCGTGACGACCTCGGGCGCTACCCAGGTCGGCGCGTGCACGCCATTGGTGACCGACGTAATCGGCACCTCGGCCACGTCGAAGCCCGGCCACAGGCCGCTGAACATCCGCCGAGACACCGAGCCGTGCAGCTTGCTCACGCCGTTTACGCGCTGCGCCAGCCGCATGCCCATGACGGCCATGTTGAAGACGTCAGGGTCGCCGCCCTCGAACGTTTCGGCGCCCAGCGCCAGGATCCGGTCCAGCGGCAGCCGCACCGGCTCGTCGTCAGCGGGGTCGCTATCGGCGAACTGCCGCGCCACCAGGTCGCGGGGGAACCTGTCGATGCCCGCCGGTACCGGCGTGTGGGTGGTGAAGACCGTGCCGGCCCGGCACATCTCGAGCGCCGCGTCGAAGTCCAGCCCGAGCCGCGTGTACTCGCGGATGCGCTCGATCCCCAGGAAGCCCGCGTGCCCCTCATTGGTGTGGAACGCCTCCGGCTCGGGGTGCCCGGCGATCGCGCAGTACGCCCGCACGGCTCGCACGCCGCCGATGCCGAGCAGCAGTTCCTGCTGCAGCCGGTGGTCGGTGCCGCCGCCATACAGCCGGTCGGTGACCTCCCGGAGATCCGGGCCGTTCTCCTCGACATAGGAGTCGAGCAGGAGCAGCGGCACGCGGCCAACCTGTGCAACCCATACCTGGGCGGCCAGCACGGCGCCGTCGGCCAGCCCGACGCTGACCCGGACGGCGCCGCCGCCCGAGTCCCTGAGCAGCGTCAGCGGCAGCCCGTTGGGATCGGAGGCCGGGTAGCGCTCGGTCTGCCAGCCCTCGATGGACAGGGACTGGGTGAAGTAGCCGTGTCGGTACAGCAGGCCTACCCCGATAAGCGGCACGCCGAGGTCGCTAGCGGCCTTGAGGTGGTCCCCGGCCAGGATGCCCAGGCCGCCGGAGTACTGCGGCAAGGCCGCGGTGATCCCGAACTCGGGCGAGAAGTACGCGATAGCAGCCGGGGCCTCGCCGTCGCCGTCCTGTGGCGTGGCCTGGTACCAGCGCGGCCCGGTCAGGTAGTCGCGCAGGTCATCGCTGGCGCCAGTGAGCCGGCCGAGGAACTCGGGGTCGGCGGCGAGCCTGGCCAGCCGGTCCTGCGGGACGCGGCTCAGCAGCGTCACCGGGTCCTGCTCCGCCAGTTCACGGCTGGGCGGATCGATCGACGCGAACAGCTCGCGTGTCGCCGGGTGCCACGACCAGCGCAGATTCAGCATCAGCGCGCGAAGCGGGTCGAGGCCTGCGGGCAGGACCGGATGGATAGTGAACCGGCGGATAGCTCTCACGGACAGTGACCTTAATGTGTAAACCGGGGTGCACCGCCCTTCGGGTTCTCCTCGGGTGACCCCGGCAGGCGGCGATGGCTGGTTGCATGCCCGCGCCAGCAGCCGTTCATGCTCGGAACCACCAGTCGGGGACCCGGTTCAGCATTGGCTGCGCTCAGATGGGTAGCTTTCATCCGTGATCGGCAGGATCCCAATCCTCGACGTGCAACCGGTCGTGCGGGTTGCCAGCGAGCTGGGTGCCAGCGCACCCGCCAAGGCGGTACCGGAAGAGCGTTTCCTGGTCAGCGCCACCATCTTCCGCGAAGGCCACGAGATGCTCGGGGCCGGCGTCGTGCTCACGGATCCGGCCGGGCAGCGACAGCCGATCGTGGCCATGCGTGAGCTGGCCGAGGGCACGGACCGCTACGGCGCCGAGGTAGCCGCAACCAGCGAAGGTCTCTGGCACATCGCTGTCGAGGCCTGGGGAGATCCCGTGGCCAGGTGGCGCCACGACGCGGAGATCAAGGTGCCGATAGGCCAGGACGCCGAGCTGATGCTGACTGAAGGCGCGCTGCTGCTCGAGCGCGGCGCGACGCAGATCCGCAAGATCAAGGAGCTGCCGGCCGCGCAGGCGCGGATCGCCAGGACCGCTAAGGCCACGCTCACCACAGCGGCGCAGCTGCTCCGGGACGCCGAGCTCCCGCCGCTTGAGCGCCTGGCGGCCGCGCTGGCCCCGGCGGTGCTGGCCGCGCAGGCCTCGTTCCCGCTCCGTGACTTGCTGACGACGTCGGAAAGCCAGCCGCTCATCGTGCACCGGAAGCGGGCGCTGTTCAGCGCGTGGTACGAGTTCTTCCCGCGGTCAGAAGGCGCCGTCCTCGACCCTACGCATCGCAGCAAGCCGAAGTCCGGGACCCTGCGAACCGCGGCGAAGCGGCTGGACGCGATCGCCGACATGGGCTTCGACGTCGTGTACCTGCCGCCCATACACCCGATAGGCACGACCGCCCGCAAGGGCGGGAACAACACGCTCACGGCCGGCCCTGGCGATCCGGGCTCACCCTGGGCGATCGGCTCCCCCGCGGGCGGCCATGACGCCATCCACCCCGATCTCGGCACCATGGAAGACTTCGACGCCTTCGTCGCGCGGGCCGGCAGTCTCGGCCTCGAAGTGGCGATGGACCTGGCGATGCAGGCATCGCCCGATCACCCGTGGGTGACCAAGCACCCCGAGTGGTTCACCACCAGGGCCGACGGGTCGATCGCCTACGCCGAGAACCCGCCAAAGAAGTACCAGGACATCTACCCGCTCAACTTCGACAACGACCTTGAAGGCATCTACGCGGAGGTGCACGGCCTCGTCCGGCACTGGACGGAGCACGGCATCCGGATCTTCCGCGTGGACAACCCGCACACAAAGCCGCTCCCGTTCTGGCAACGGCTGCTCGGCGATATTGCCCAGACCGATCCCGACGTGATCTTCCTGGCCGAGGCGTTCACCAAGCCCGCGATGATGCACGCCCTGGCCGCCATCGGGTTCCACCAGTCCTACACGTACTTCACGTGGCGCAACACCGCAGCCGAGCTCACCGAGTACCTGACCGAGCTGGCCGGGCCGGCGGCGGCTTACATGCGGCCGAACTTCTTCGTGAACACGCCCGACATCCTCTGTCAGTACCTCCAGCACGCGGGTCCGCCTGCCTTCGCGGTCCGGGCGGTGCTCGCCGCGATGCTGAGTCCGTCGTGGGGCGTCTATTCCGGGTACGAGCTCGGCGAGAACATTCCGCTGGTGCCCGGCAGCGAGGAGTACCTGGACTCGGAGAAGTACGCCTACCGGCCCCGCGACTGGCGGCGGGCGGCCGCGCTCGGCCTCACCATCGCACCGTTGCTCACCAAGCTGAACGCGATCCGGCGCGCCCACCCGGCCCTGCATTTCCTGCGTAACCTGCGCTTCCACTACAGCGACCAGGCGGACATCCTGTGCTTCTCGAAGCGAACTGGGCCAGATTTCCCCACTGGGTCCGACCTCGTTCTCGTCGTGGTAAACCTGGACCCCAATAATGCGCGTGAGGCCACCATCTGGCTCGACAGCGGGGCGCTCGGACTGGACGCGGGAGCGGGATTCCGGGTCACCGACGAGCTGACCGGGCAGAGTTTCCACTGGGGCCAAGGGAACTACGTTCGGCTCGACCCGGCAGTCGCGCCTGCGCACATCCTGACCGCTCGTTAGCCTGACCGCAGCGCGGCGGGATTAACAGCTGGCCGCCATCTCGTACCTATTTATTTGGTAGGGAACGGGGTCGGCTAACGTCGCGATAGACAGGTAAGCCAGTCGGCATCGGGTACGAGCGGGAGACCGGGAGTGGATCAGACGGGCCACGCGAGCGAGCACGCCGACGCTGCCCTCGTGCAGGAGTTCCACTCGCCCGCGACCGAGCCGGTGGAGTCGTTCTCCTTCGAGGCGCCGCGGGACCCGCAGTGGTACAAGCGCGCAGTGTTCTACGAGGTCCTCATCCGCGGGTTCGGCGACTCCAACGACGATGGCACCGGCGACATCCGGGGCCTGATCGAGCGCCTTGACTACCTTCAGTGGCTCGGTATCGACTGCATCTGGCTGCTGCCGATCTACGCCTCCCCGCTGAAGGACGGCGGCTATGACATCGCCGACTTCACCGCGATCCTGCCTGAGTTCGGCACCATCGGCGACTTCGTCGAGCTGGTAGAGAAGGCGCACGAGCGCGGCATCCGCGTCATCGCCGACCTCGTCATGAACCACACCAGCGACCAGCACCCGTGGTTCCAGGCCTCCCGGACCGAGCCTGACGGGCCGTTCGGCGACTACTACGTCTGGGCCGACACCGACGACAAGTACGCCGACGCCCGCGTCATCTTCGTCGACACCGAGCGGTCTAACTGGACCTACGACGAGGTGCGGGGTCAGTACTACTGGCACCGGTTCTTCGCCCACCAGCCCGACCTCAATTACGAGAACCCGCTGGTACAAGACTCGATGCTGGAAGTCCTGCGATTCTGGCTGGACCTCGGCATCGACGGGTTCCGGCTGGACGCGGTGCCGTACCTGTACGAGCGCGAGGGAACCAACTGCGAGAACCTGAAAGAGACGCACGAGTACCTGAGGCGGGTACGCGCCGAGATCGACAGGCAATATCCCGACCGGGTGCTGCTGGCCGAAGCCAACCAGTGGCCTGGCGACGTGGTCGAGTACTTCGGCGACGCGTCCGTCGGCGGGGACGAGTGCCACATGGCGTTTCACTTCCCGCTCATGCCGCGCATCTTCATGGCGGTCAGGCGGGAGCAGCGCTACCCGGTCTCAGAAATCCTGGCCCAGACACCGCAGATACCGTCGGGCTGTCAGTGGGGCATCTTTCTCCGCAATCACGACGAGCTGACGCTCGAAATGGTCACCGACGATGAGCGCGACTACATGTACGCCGAGTACGCGCGTGACCCGCGGATGAAGGCCAACATCGGGATCCGCCGCCGCCTAGCGCCGCTGCTGGACAACGACAGGGACCAGCTCGAGCTGTTCACCGCGCTGCTGATGTCACTGCCCGGCTCGCCAGTGCTGTACTACGGCGATGAGATCGGCATGGGCGACAACATCTGGCTCGGCGACCGCGACGGCGTCCGCACCCCCATGCAGTGGACGCCCGACCGCAATGCGGGCTTCTCCCGGTGTGACCCGGCGCGGCTCTACCTGCCGCTGATCATGGACCCGATTTACGGGTACCAGGGGCTGAACGTGGAGGCACAGGAGCGCAGCCCGGGTTCCCTGCTGAACTGGACCCGGCAAATGATCGACATCCGCAAACGACACCCGGTCTTCGCGCTCGGCGAATACCACGAGCTGAACTCGTCGAACCCGAGCGTGCTCGCATTCGTCCGGGAGTACCGGAGTTCGGAGGCGGATGAAAGCGGCGGCGAGGGCACGGACCGGATGCTCTGCGTCAACAATCTGTCGCGGTACCCGCAGCCGGTCGAGCTCGACCTGAGCCGATACGTGGGCTCGGTGCCTGTCGAGACGACGGGCGGCGTCGCCTTCCCGCCGATCGGCGAGCTGAGCTACCTGCTCACACTGCCGGGATACGGCTTCTACTGGCTGATGCTGAAGCCGCCGGCCAACTACGGGCCCTGACCCAGCCGAGCGCGCAGAACGGTGTAGGTCGTCCAGTTCCGAGGATATGCAGCCGCCGAGAGCCGGATCTCGTGGCCCACCGCGATCCGGAGTAAACAGGTGCAGGTGTGGGCAGTAGGTGACCGTGCCTGACAGCAACGCGGCCTTGACGAGCATGCTGGCCGGGTGGCTACCGCAGCAGCGCTGGTTCCCCGGCCGCGGGATGGCTCTGTCCGATCTTGTCATCGTTTCGGACGTGCAGTTGCGCGCCGGCGACCCAGCCATGCGCCACCTGATCGTGCAAACCCCGCTCAGCGGGGGGGCAACCGGCAGATTCCAGGTGCCGGTCGGTTTCCGCGCCTGGCTGCCGCCTGAGCTGAGCGGCGCACTGATCGGCTGCCAGGACGGAGCCGCGTGCTACGACGCCCTGCACGACCCGGAGCTTGCCGACGTGCTGCTCGCCGGTCTGAGCGAGCAGCGACTGGCGGGCGCCCTGCGGTTTGTCCGAGAGCCCGACACACTAGGGTCCGCTGGGCTTGGTGGCGGTGCCCAGGCCAGCCGCGTGCTCGGCGCGGAGCAGAGCAACACGAGCCTGGTGTTCGGCGACTTGGCCATCCTCAAGGTGCTGCGCCGGCTGTTCCCGGGCGCGAACCCGGACCTGGAGGTCGCGGACGCGCTCGCCAGGCTCGGCTCTGCTCGCGTCGCGGCGCCGTACGGCTGGATCGAAACCGATCTGGACAGCGAGCCGGTCCTGCTGGCCGTGCTGTCAAAGTTCCTGGCTGGCGCGCGCGACGGCTGGAGCCTGGCGCTCGAGCGCCTCGGGCAGCTGTACGCACGGGACGGCGTTGCCTCGCACGCACTGCCATTCGCCGACGAAGCTCGACAACTCGGCCAGGCAACCGCAGAACTTCACGCCGACATGGCCCGCGCGTTCGGCGAGCGCGAGATGACCGCGGCCGATCTCGCTGGCCTAGCCGCCGACCTCCACGACAAGCTGTCGCAGGCGATCACCGTCGTGCCCGAGCTGGCCGGCTACGAGGCGCGCATCAGGTCGGCCTATGACGCCGTGGTCCGCGCCCGCGGTCCGGTGACGGTGCAGCGCATTCATGGTGACTACCATCTCGGGCAGGTTATGCTCGGACCGCAGGGCTGGGTCGCCCTGGATTTCGAGGGCGAACCTGCCGCCCCGCTCGCGGTGCGCAGAGCGCCAGCCCCGGCGCTGCGTGACGTCGCCGGCATGCTCCGCTCTTTTGACTACGCATCGCGGCAGCAGCTTGTCGGCCATCCGGATGCCGAGCCGCTGGCCCCGCTGGCCGACGCCTGGACACGCCAGTGTCAGGCTGCCTTCTGCGCCGGCTACGCGGCTTGCGGCGGCATCGACCCGCAACGCCATGGCGCTCTACTGCACGCGCTCACCCTGGAGAAGGCGGTGTACGAAGTGGTCTACGAATCCCGGCACCGGCCGGCCTGGCTATCCATCCCGCTCGACTTCGTGGCGGCGGCATGACCGCGGACATTCATCACGTCGACCAGATCAGCCACACCGAGATTGACGCGCTGATCGCGGGGACCCACCACGACCCGCACTCGGTGCTCGGCGGGCATCCCGGCCCGGACGGCGTCACGATCCGGGCACTACGGCCGCTGGCGGAGAGCGTCGCCATCGTCCTGCCCGGCGGGAGTCGCGTGCCCATGACGCACGTGTACCAGGGCGTGTTTTCCGCCACGGTGCCAGGCACATCGGTGCCCGACTACCGGATCGCCGTCACGTATCGGGGTACCCCGGAATCCGTCTCCGACGACCCTTACCGGCAGTTGCCCACGCTCGGGGAGATTGATCTGCACCTCCTCGCCGAGGGCCGGCACGAAGCGCTGTGGACGGTGCTCGGCGCCCGGGTCCGGCCGGAGGCGGGCGGTACCTCGTTCGCCGTCTGGGCGCCAAACGCGCGCGGTGTCCGGGTTATCGGGGACTTCAACCACTGGGATGGCCAGGCGCACCCGATGCGTTCGCTGGGCAGTTCCGGCGTCTGGGAAATGCTGATCCCTGGCATTGGCGCTGGCGCCGTGTACAAGTACGACATCCTCGGACCGGACGGCGACTGGCATCGCAAGGCCGACCCGCTGGCGCGCGCCACGGAGCGCCCGCCGGCCACTGCGTCGGTGGTGACCGACTCGCGCTATGAGTGGAGTGACGGCCCCTGGCTCACCGAGCGAGCGCAGCGCGACTTGCTGACCAGCCCGATGAGCGTGTACGAAGTGCACATCGGCTCATGGCGGCCGGGGCTGTCCTATACCGAGCTCGCCAGCCAGCTCACCAGCTACGTCACCGAGATGGGCTTCACGCACGTGGAGTTCCTCCCGGTCGCGGAACACCCATTCGGCGGTTCCTGGGGCTACCAGGTCACCTCGTACTACGCGCCGTCGTCGCGGTTCGGCTCGCCGGATGAGTTCCGCCACCTGGTCGACAGCCTGCACCAAGCTGGTATCGGCGTGTTCGTGGACTGGGTGCCGGCGCACTTCCCACGCGACAGCTGGGCGCTGGCCCGCTTCGACGGCACGCCGCTGTACGAGCACCCCGACCCGCAGCGCGGTCAGCACCCCGACTGGGGCACGCTCATCTTTGACTTCGGCCGGCCAGAAGTGCGCAACTTCCTTGTCGCCAACGCGATCTACTGGCTGGAGGAGTTCCACGTCGACGGCCTGCGCGTCGACGCGGTCGCGTCGATGCTCTACCTCGACTACTCCCGCAAGCCCGGCGAGTGGTCGCCGAACTCACTCGGCGGCCGGGAGAACCTCGACGCCGTGTCGTTCCTGCGTGAGGTGAACGCCACCTGCTACAAGCGCGTGCCGGGGATCGCGATGATCGCCGAGGAGTCCACGGCCTGGCCGGGCGTGACGAGGCCAGTCCACCTCGGCGGGCTCGGCTTCGGCCTCAAGTGGAACATGGGCTGGATGCACGACACCCTGAGCTACCTCAGCCGCGATCCGATCTACCGCAGCTACCACCACGACGAGATGACTTTCTCGATGATCTACGCCTACAGCGAGCACTACGTGCTGCCGCTGTCGCACGACGAAGTGGTGCACGGGAAGGGCTCGCTGCTGCGCAAGATGGCCGGTGACGAATGGCGCCAGTTCGCGGGGCTGCGCAGCCTCCTGGCGTTCATGTGGGCCCATCCAGGCAAGCAGCTGTTGTTCATGGGCTCAGAGTTCGGTCAGGGTGACGAGTGGTCGGAGGAGACCGGGCTCGAGTGGTACGTCCTCGAGTACCCGCGACACGCGGGCGTCCAGCAGCTCGTCAAGGACCTGAACCAGACGTACCGCGAACGGCCGGCCCTCTGGCAGCAGGACAGCTCGCCAGCCGGCTTTGAGTGGATCGACGCGAACGACGCCGGCGGCAACGTGCTGTCCTTCCTGCGGTACGGATCGGACGGCAGCGTGCTCGCCTGCGTCTGCAACTTCGCCGCGATCCCGCATCATGACTACCGGATCGGCCTGCCTGCCGCTGGACCGTGGACCGAGCTGCTTAACACCGACGCCGAGACCTACGGCGGTAGCGGCATCGGCAACTACGGGCGCGTCGAGGCGGTCCACGAGCCCTGGCACGGGCGGCCAGCGTCCGCGCCGATCAGCATCCCGGCGCTCGGCGTGATCTGGCTGGCACCCGACGAGGCTTCGGCAGCGCCGACGGAGGCCCCGGCAGAGCGCAATTCGTGATCATGTTTGTCCAGCTGATGATCACGAAGGAAATTGTTCAGCGGTCGTACGCTTTTTTACGTGCTGACGCTTACGAGCCCGCCCGGGCCGACGGACTCGCTCGCGCTGAGGCTCACCCGGCCGGTTCGGGCTCGTAGGCCAGCAGGTCTCCCGGCTGGCACCTGAGCACAGCACACAAGGCGGCCAGCGTGCTGAACCTGATCGCCCGAGCCCGGCCGTTTTTCAGGACCGACAGGTTCACCACCGTGATGCCGACCTGGTCGGACAGCTCTGTCAGCGTCATACCACGCTGACTGAGCAGCTCATCGAGACGGATCCTGATCGCGGCGGCTTCGCCTCGGTAGCCGTCAGGCTCTTCGTCATGGCCGGTCGTGAGCCTGCCGTGGCTCGCGCGTCGGGCCATCACACCGTGCTCTTGAGCTCTTCATCCATGACCGCGGCCGCCTGCGTCATCCGTCCGAACGTCAGCAGCGCGGCGCCGGCCAGCGCTGGCACTGGGAAGAGTGCCTTGAGCGGCGCACCGACAAGGACATCGCCGATGGTGCCAGGGACGTCAAACGTGGCTGGGAACATCAGCATCCTCGTCAGCAGGTCGGCCCCAAGGTGGCTGAGAGCGCCAGCCGCCATACTGCCGGCGAGAACGACCCAGCCGAGTTGTCGAATGATGCTCGCAGCGCGCGGCGTGAACGGCCCGCTCCGGCCCGCTTCGGTGATCAGTCGCCAGATCAGCAGCAGTACGACGCCCCATAGCACGACGCC
>DATIOU010000055.1:0-7788 GCA_035472835.1 Streptosporangiaceae bacterium
GGGCGCAGCTACGCCGGGACAAGCAGTTGCGAGAGGCCGGCTACGAAGTAGTCCACTTCGACTGGCGGGAGATCACCTGCGAGCCGGACGCCGTAGTGGCGTCGATCCGCGCAGCCTTCATGCGGGGGAGTCAGCGAGGGCTGGGGTCCGTTGGCTGATGGTGTCCGTCTACCGCGACGTCCTCGCAGATCAGGCCCCACGGCTTGCCTTCCCGGCGAGTCAGCACGATGGTCGCGCTGCGATCGCCACGCAGGCCGAGCCGTCGGTGGATCTGCTCGACGTCGCCGGCCAGGCCGCGGCGCCGGATGTCCGCGGTGCCAACGCCCAGGTCGCGCAGCTTCCTGGCCGCCTGTTTCTCGTGCCATGGCAGCGAGTCCAGGATTCGCAGCGTCCGGGCAAACGGGCTCCTGACCGGCATGTCGACGGACAGGAAGGCGATCATCGGATCGATCTGCCAGGCGCCAAGCTTGCGACCAAGCTCCTGAACGAGCCTGGCTCTCGTCACGGCCGGATTCGGATCGAGCAGGTACTCGCCTGGATCAGCGACCGGCACCAGCGGGCCTGACTCAGCGACCAGGGTGTCGCCGGTCGGCAAGACGGTAGCCCGCCGCTGCGCTGTGGCGAGCGATGGCGACCACAGCAGCGCTTCCTTGAGCGCGCGCCCGAGGGAAACGAACTCCGCCTCCCAGCCGGCCGGGATCACGTCATGCGCCAGCCCTGGCGCGGCCTTGATGCCGACAAGCGCAACCTGGCTCGTCAGTCCTAGGCACCACTCGAGCGGTGGCTGAGAGTCGCCGGTCCGCATCCGCCGCCCAGGCGTGCGGCGCGCCGGATCGATGAAGACACCGGCCACTCCACCGAGACAACCGGGCGCCAGCTTCTGCACGTCCGCGCACACGAAGGTGACCGCAGCCATGGCGTGACTGGCGACGTTCCGCCGGGCGAACCGCAGCGTGTCCAGGTCGGCATCGACGGCTAGCACTCGCTCAGCGGCGGTAGCTAGCGCGATCAAGTCACCGCCGATCCCGCAGCAGAGGTCAGCGACGGCCGTCAGCCCGGTATACCGGCGTGCGCTGTGGTGAGCGATGACCTCGGCCGAGGCCTGCTCGAGTCCCGCGCGGGTGAAGTACATTTCGTCGGCCCGGCTGAACTTCTCCCGCGCAGCCATCCGCAGGGACTGCTGCGTGAGCGCGCCTGCCACGAGTTCGGCCGGATATCGGCCGCGTAGTTCCTCCGTCAGCCGCATCGCGCGCTCAGGTGTGATCATCTCGCCACGCAGTCGATCGAGTAGCTCCTCGCCTGCTGGCGTCAGCAGGGCTGCGGCTTGCGTTGGCGGGGTCACTAGGACGTCCTACTATCGACACCATGAGCCATGACTTTCCTGCCTTTGCCCTGTCGGAAGAGCATGACGCGCTCCGCGAGGCGGTGCGTGCCCTGGCCGAGGAGAAGATCGCCCCGTATGCCGCCAAGGTAGACGAAGCCGCGGAGTTTCCGCAGGAGGCTCATGACGCCCTGGTCAAGGCCGACCTGCATGCAATCCATATTCCGGAGGAATACGGCGGCGCCGGGGCCGACGCCATCGCGACCGTGATCGTGATCGAGGAAGTCGCCAGGGCCTGTGCGTCTTCCTCGCTGATTCCGGCTGTGAACAAACTCGGCACCGTTCCGCTGCTGCTATCCGCCTCCGAGGAGCTGAAGCAGCAGTTCCTGCCGCCGGTGGCGCGCGGGGCCGCGATGTTCGCCTATGCCTTGTCGGAGCCTGAGGCGGGTTCCGACGCCGCGGCCATGCGGACTCGCGCCGTCCGGGACGGCGACAGCTACGTGCTCAACGGGACCAAGCGCTGGATCACGAACGCCGGAGTCTCGCGGTACTACACCGTCATGGCCGTTACCGACCCAACGGCCGGCGCCAACGGGATTTCCGCGTTCGTCGTCGACAAGGACGACGAGGGCTTCACGTTCGGGGCGCCAGAGCACAAGCTCGGCATCAAGGGCTCGCCGACCAGGGAGCTGTACTTCGACAACTGCCGGATCCCAGGCGACCGGATCATCGGGGCCGAGGGCACCGGCTTCAAGACCGCGCTGGCCACCCTCGACCACACGCGGATCACGATCGCCGCGCAGGCGCTTGGCATCGCACAGGGTGCGCTCGACTACGCGACCGGCTACGTGAAGGAGCGCAAGCAGTTCGGCAAGCCCATCGCCGAGTTCCAGGGGCTGCAGTTCATGCTGGCCGACATGGCCATGAAGATCGAGGCGGCCCGCCAGCTCACCTACGCCGCGGCGGCCAAGTCCGAGCGAGCCATGCACGGCGAGCGCGCCGCCGACCTCACGTTTATCTCCTCGGCGTGCAAGTGCTTCGCCTCGGACGTCGCGATGGAGGTCACCACCGATGCGGTCCAGCTGCTCGGCGGGTATGGCTACGTGAGCGACTACCCGGTCGAGCGCATGATGCGCGACGCCAAGATCACTCAGATTTACGAGGGCACGAACCAGATCCAGCGAATGGTGATGGCCCGTCAGCTCCTTCAGTAGCGATCGCCGCCATGGTCCGGCGATGACAACGGCGCCGCGCCGCTGAGCGCGCTCTAGCTCGCGGGCACCGGGTCGAGGCTGGACGTGAGCCGGGTGCCAGCCGGTATCCGTTCGTCTTCCCGGATCAGGTGCATCACGGCGTTGATGAGTGCGAGATGGGAGAACGCTTGCGGGAAGTTGCCGAGGTGACCGCCGGTATGGGGGTCTATCTCCTCGGCGTAGAGCAGCAGCGGGCTGGCTAGTGACAAGAGTTTCTCGCACAGAGCCCTGGCCCTGGCTACCTCGCCGATCTCGGTGAGTGCTGATACCAGCCAGAACGAGCAGATTGTGAACGTGCCTTCCTCACCACTGAAACCATCGTCGGTCTCGTCGACGCGGTAGCGGAGCACGAGTTCGTCCACAGTGAGCTCATCGGCGATGGCCAGCACTGTTGCTCGAACCCGCTCGTCCGCGGGCGGCAGGAAACCGACAAGGGGCACGAGCAGCAGCGATGCGTCCAGCGCGGTCGTGTCGTAGTGCTGGCAGAAGACGCCCCGCTTGTCCAGGGCGTGCATGCATACGTCGCTGTGGATCTCGTCGGCGGCGCGCTGCCAGCGGTCCGCCTGGTCCTGATCACCGCGCAGCCGTGCCAGCCGGACACCACGGTCGGCGGCGACCCAGCACATGATCTTGGAGGAAGTGAAGTGCTTCGCCGGGCCGCGGACCTCCCAGAGCCCCTGGTCGGGCTCGCGCCAGTGCTTCAGCGCCGACTCGACCTGGTGTTTGACCATCGGCCAGCGGCGCTCGTCAAGCCGGTCACGGGAACGAGTGTGCAGTGATAGCGAATCGAGCAGGACTCCCCATACGTCATGCTGGCGCTGGTCCCACGCGCCATTGCCGATTCGCACCGGCCGTGCGTTTTCGTAGCCGGACAGGTGATCGAGCTCAGACTCGTGCAGTTCGCGCTCACCGCCGATCCCGTACATGATCTGCAGGTCGGCGCCCTGCTCTGCGCGGTCGGCCAGGAAGTAGAAGAAGTCGTCGGCTTCCCGGTCGAGCCCGAGGGTGTAAAGGCCCCAGAGCATGAAGGCCGAGTCTCGCACCCACGTATAGCGGTAGTCGTAGTTGCGCTCGCCGCCCGGCATCTCCGGCAGCGACGAGGTGGCGGCCGCAAGCAGGGCGCCGGTGGGCGCGTAGATCAGGCCCTTGAGCGTCAGGGCCGAGCGCTGGAGGTACGTGCACCACGGGTGATCAGGGAACGTACCGCGACTCAGCCACTCGTGCCAGAAGCCGGCCGTGGCTCGCATCCGCCCATGCGCATCTGCGTAGTCGGCAGGCGGGCTGCCGTCACCCCACGAGAGGGCGCAGAATGCGTGCTCACCTGCGTGTAGCCGCCGCCGGGCGATGGCCCGCGGGCCTTCGAATCCGAGGTTGAGGTCGGAGGCAAGGCGCAGTTGCGACTGGTCGCCATTTCGCACTTCCGCCCGGCCATATCCGCTATCGAGGTAACCCCAGGTGCCGCGCTGGCGGCCGTATTCGAATGCGGGCTCGCACTCCAGTGTGATGTCGACCGAGCCGTTTAGACAGCGCACCGTGCGGAGCAGGACTCGCTCGGGGCTGTGGTCGGACGGTACGCGCTGATGGCTGCTAGATCGGGCTTCCTCGTGCCGCCAGGGCCCCACGAGCAGGACGTCCCGGACAACCGCCCAGCCACTCGGCACGCCCCAGGTTGTCTCGAGCACCATCGTGCCCGGCAGGTACCGGCGCCCGGCAGGAACCGCGATGTCGGTTGGCCCGAATCGGAATGACCCGGCATCGCGATCGAGCATCGCGCCGAATACGCTCGGACCGTCCATCCGGGGCAGGCAGAGCCATTCGACGTTGCCGCTCGGGGCGACCAGGGCGCAAACCTCGCAGTCGGAGAGGAAGCCGTAGTCAGATATCGCCGGGAACGAGCTGCCTCCCGGCGTGGGATGCAAGGCTGGAGCGCGATAGTCAGCCACCGAGTCGACTCCCCCCGTTTGCCGGCGTCGGCCTGTCGCGCTGAGGCGGCCCGCTGGCCGGCACGCGCGAGGCTGCGCAGATCCGGCCGCAGTCCGGCCCGGCCGCCGAGGCGCACTGGCACCGTACCCGCGCACGGTCGCGACAAATCCCGCGTGATCCTCGCGGGCCAGCTGGTGATTACTGCTTCCGGTGCCGGGAACCTTTCTTGCGGGGGGCGGCAGGCGAGGCTTCCTCGCGGGGGACCGCAGCGACGCGACTTCCTCTCTCGGCAGGCGCTGAGCTCACGTTCGCACGGTGGTCGTAATCCGCGGTGATCTCCGTCGGCTCAACAGCGAGCGGAAGGGAAACGCCAGATGAAAGCCTTTGTGATGCAGCGCATCGGGCACGTCGGCTTCATGGAGAAGCCGATCCCGAAACCGGGGCCCAATGACGCCATCGTCCAGACAACCAGGGCCCTCATCTGCACATCTGACTCCCACACCGTCGACGGCGGAATCGGCCCGCGGGAGAACCTCACGCTCGGGCACGAGGCTGTCGGAGTGGTCTACGAAGTCGGCAGCGCGGTCGACGTGTTCCACCCCGGAGACCGCGTGCTGGTGGGAGCGATCACTCCGGACTGGGGGCACCCGGCCTCGCAGGACGGATACTCGTCGCAATCCGGCGCGCCACTGGGCGGCTGGAAGTTCTCGAACTCTAAAGACGGGATCTTTGCCGAGTACTTCCACGTCAATGAAGCCGACGCGAACATGGCCAAGATTCCTGACAGCGTTCCCGACGACATGGCGGTCTACTGTGCGGACATGCTCTCCACCGGGTTCATGGGCGCCGAGAACGGCAACATCCCCATCGGCGGCACCGTGGCCGTGCTTGCGCAAGGCCCGGTTGGGCTGATGGCCACCGCCGGAGCGAAGATGCGCGGAGCCGGCCTGATCATCGGCGTGGAATCGGTCCCGAAACGACAGGAGCTGGCTCGCGCTTATGGAGCCGACGAGATCGTCGATTTCAGCCAGGAAGACGTCGTCGACCGGATCATGGAACTGACCGGCGGGGAGGGCGTTGATACCGCCATTGAGGCGCTCGGCAGCGACGTCACGTTCCAGACGGCCGTCAAGGTGACGAAGCCCGGCGGGACGGTCTCCAACACCGGCTACTTCGGTGAAGGCGAGTTCGTCCACATCCCCCGCGTCGAGTGGGGCGTCGGGATGGCCGACAAGACCATCGCGACCGGCCTTTGCCCCGGCGGGCGCCTGCGGATGGAGCGGCTGCTGCGCGTACTGGAATCGGGTCGCGTCGACCCGACTCTGATGACTACCCACAGCTTCGCGTTCGATGACATGGAGCAGGCCTTCGAGGTCTCGGACAAAAAGCTCGACGGCGTCATCAAGCCGCTGATCACTTTCTAGCCCGCAGCATGATCAACCGGCTCGCCATCTTCGGGGCGACAGGCGATCTGACCGGACGCTACCTGCTGCCCGCGCTCGCGTCGCTGCGCGCGGGCGAGGAGATCGACGACGGATTTCAGCTGGTTGGCGCGGGCCGCGAACCGTGGTCCTCGGCGGAGTTCCGGCAGTGGGCGGCAGCCCAACTCGACCAGCACGCGCGCGAGCTCCCACCTAGTGTCAGGGCAGCGATCGCGTCGCAGGCGCGTTACCACGAGGCTGACGTCAGCGAGCCGTCCAGCGTGGCAGCAGTAATCGCTGGCGACAGCCCGGTCGCCTGCTACCTGGCCCTGCCGCCGGGAGTGTTCCTCGCGGCGGTCGCCGCGCTGCACGACGCGGGCCTGCCCGAGGGCAGCCGGATCGTCCTGGAGAAGCCGTTCGGCGTGGACCTGGCCAGCGCGATCGAGTTGAACCGGCTGCTCGGCGACACGCTCACGGAGCAGGAAGTGTTCCGCGTGGACCACTTCCTGGCCATGACGACCGTGCAAAACCTGCTCGGCACCCGGCTGGCGAACCGGGTTTTCGAGCCAATCTGGAACAGCACCCACATTGCCAAAGTAGAGATCGTCTGGGAAGAGTCACTGGCTCTGGAAGGCAGGGCTGGCTACTACGACGGCGTCGGAGCGCTCAGGGACATGCTTCAGAACCACCTGTTGCAGCTGCTCTGCCTGACGGCAATGGAGCCCCCGATCAGCCTCGGCGAGCGTGATCTGCGAGACCGCAAGGTCGATGTGCTGCGTTCGGTCCGGCCGTTCACCGACCGGGATATCGCGCGAGCCACCTGCCGCGGCCAGTACACGGCCGGCCGCATCGGTGACCGCGACATCCCTGCATACGTCGACGAAGACGGCGTCGATCCGGCCCATCGCACCGAGACCTACGCCGAGATCGAGCTCAACCTAGATAACTGGCGCTGGCCAGACACAACCTTCGTGCTTCGCACCGGCAAGGCACTTAGCCAGAACCGCAAGGAGGTGGCTGTCCATTTCCGGCCGGTACCTCATCTGCCGTTCGGGCACAGCGGCGACGAGGTACCTAACCTGCTGAGATTCGGGCTCGACCCGGAAAACGTCGGCCTCGAACTGACCGGCATCGGTCCCCGCGCGCGAACGCTTAGCCCGATGTCCCTGGCGGCCCAGATCGAACCACCCCAGCTCCCGGCCTATGGTCAGCTGCTGCACGCCGTGCTCAGTGGAGACACTGCCCTTGCGATCCGTGGCGATGAGGCCGAGGAATCCTGGCGAGTCGTCGAGCCAGTGCTTGCGGCCTGGTCCAGCGACCTCGTGCCGCTCGAGGGATACCCGGCCGGGTCCGCCGGGCCGGAACCGGGACGCTTACCGCGCCGCCCAGCTGCCGGGCGAGTGCAGGCGGAGGACGCGATGAAGGTGACCGGCTCGATTGTGATAGCCGCGCTGGCGCTGCTGCCGGTCGAGCAACCTGGGCACGGTGACTGGCACGTTCACCATGGAAGGAGGACCGGTGCCGCCAGGCGGCGGGCGGCCGGGTCCGATTCTTTTGATGGGAACGTTGACTTTCTCGGCCGGTCACCGAGGCGTGGTCGCGGTCCACGTCGGCAAGAGCGGGCGCTTCTCGGTCACCATGCCCGCTGGTCACTACCTCGTCTCGGGCCGCTCGCCGTCAATCTTGGAGGTGCTGGCGTCCGGCGCGAAGATAGAGCAACCGTGCACGTATGCGAACCCCGTTACGGTAATCACGGGCCGCACTGTGTACCTGTCCGTCGTCTGCGTCGTCCCGTAGCGATCGATCAAGGGCCCAGGTCGTCGAGCTGCTTGTAGAGGTCGCCGCGCGGGCCGGAGTAGTCGGCCGCAAC
>DATIOU010000056.1:0-24993 GCA_035472835.1 Streptosporangiaceae bacterium
TGCTGGAGCCGCGCTGACCGGCTCAATCAACCTCACCATGCCGATGTCAGCGTGGCTGGGCCTGACCCGGGAACCCGGCGAGGTGGCGAGCGTGGGCCCCATCGACGCCCAGACCTGCCGCGAGCTTGCGGCCGTCATGGACTCCGCCAGCCGCTGGTGTCTGACCCTGACCGACCCGGCCGGCCACGCGGTCGCGCACGCCTGCGCGTCCAAGGGACCGCCGCCGCGCCAAGGGCGGCCGCCACCGCACGGCGGCAGTCCGCCCGATGGCCTGAAATGGGCCGCCGGTCTCGTCAGGCGCCTCCAAGTGCTGGAGACTTCCCCGTGCCTTCACGTCCGGCGATCAGCCGGCTACAAGCCGTCGCAGTCGCTGCGGCATCTGGTCGTACTTCGGCAGCGCCGGTGCTCGTTCCCCGGCTGTCGGCGACCGGCCGCGCGGTCCGACCTCGACCACACGACGCCGTTCGACCAGGGCGGCCTGACGTGCGAGTGCAATTTGGCCCCGCTGTGCCGCCGACACCATCAGGCCAAGCAAACGCAGGGCTGGCGGCTAACCCAGCCCGAGCCCGGCCGGATGATGTGGCGGCTCCCGCACGAACGCACCTACGTGACGACCGGCGAGCCCTATCCAGTCTGAGGAGCACGATGTTCGACTCGACTCAAGCCAGGTCTCCGCTGGTAGCTTGAAGCGGTAGCCCCCGACGATGAGGAGACCGGGATGGATGGAACGCTGGCCGCCGCGGACCTTGAGATTCTGCGGAAGGACTTCTCCGCCAACCCGACCTACCGTCTAGCGCAGAACGCCGTTACCCGCGTCTCCCTCGACGACGTCGCGATCAACCGCGAGATCGTCAACACCATCGACCATTCACTATCGACGCACCTGGACGACTGGAAGGTCACCAACCAAGAGCGCAGCGGCCGGTGCTGGCTGTTCGCCGGGCTGAACCTCCTCCGCGTCGGCGTGATGCGCAAGACCGGGCTGAAGGAGTTCGAGTTCTCCCAGAACCACGCGATGTTCTGGGACAAGATCGAGCGCGCCAACTACTTCCTCGAGGCCATCATCGAGACGGCCGACCGCGATGCCGACGACCGGACCGTGGCGTTCCTGCTGGAGACGGTTGCCAGCGACGGCGGTCAATGGAACATGTTCGCCGCCATCGTGGCCAAGCACGGCCTCGTGCCTAAGGCCGTCATGCCCGAAACCCAGAGCTCGTCCAACACCTCGAGGATGAACTCGGTTCTGCAGTACCTGCTGCGCCAGGGCGCCAAGACCGTCAGAAGCGCCGTAACCTCCGGCGGGCTCGACGCGGCGCGCGCCGAGAAGGCCGACGTACTGCGCGTCGTGCACAGGGCCCTCTGCATTCACCTCGGCACGCCGCCGGAGCGGTTCGACTGGCAGTGGACCGACAAGGACAAGCAGTTCCACCGTGACGGCGTGCTGACGCCGCAGGAGTTCGCCGCGAAGTACGTCGACCTCCCGCTCGATGACTACGTGTGCCTGGTGCACGCCCCGCGCCAGTCCAGCCCGGTCGGCAAGACCTTCACGGTCGAGTACCTGGGCAACGTTCTCGGCGGCGCTCCCGTCGTCTACCTCAACGTGGACATGACCATGATCAAGGACATCGCCGCGAAGACGATTCAGGGCGGCGAGCCGGTCTGGTTCGGCTGCGACGTTGGCAAGATGATGAGCAACGAGTACGGGTTCTGGGACGCCGACCTGTACGACTTCGCATCGGTCTATGACGCCGCGTTCGCGCTCGAGAAGGCGGACCGGCTCGCCTACCACGAGA
The DNA here is from genome assembly GCA_035472835.1 of Streptosporangiaceae bacterium. GTDB lineage: Bacteria > Actinomycetota > Actinomycetes > Streptosporangiales > Streptosporangiaceae > JAJYUU01. Next base: position 1,794 of record DATIOU010000056.1, read on the forward strand.
CGGTGATGACCCACGCGATGCTCTTCACCGGCGTCGACGTTCTCGACGGCGTCATCCGGCGGTGGCGGGTCGAGAACAGCTGGGGCAGCGACCGCGGCAAGGACGGCTTCTACACCATGAACGACAACTGGTTCGACCAGTACGTCTTCGAGATCGCTGCGCGCCGCAGCGCGCTGCCCGCCGAACTGCAGCAGGTGCTCGACACCAAGCCGATCGTGCTGCCGGCCTGGGACCCCATGGGAGCCCTGGCCCGGTAGCCGGCGCAGGCCAGCCGGCGCAGGGCAGCCGGCTCAGGGCAGCCGGCTCAGGGCAGCCGGCTCAGGCCAGCGCCGCGTAGGCAGCGTCCTGGAGCTCGCTATGCAGCGACGGCAGCGCTGGCCCGTCGAACATGCGCTGGGTCAAGACGATCGTGACCAGGTCGCGAACCGGGTCGACGCGCCACGTCGAGCCGAAGCCGCCGTCCCAGCCGAACGTGCCGTCATCCTGAACGGCCTGGCAGAACGACCACGACTGCCCGTTGAAGAACCCGTCGCCGAGGCCACCGCGGGCCTTCTGCTCTGGCGTCAGCTGGTCGGTCGTCATGGCGCGCACCGAATCCGCCGATAGCACCGGGTCGCCGCCGCGCAGGAACATGCGGGCGAAGGCGAGCAGATCGTCAGCCGTAGACACCAGGCCACCCGCGCCGTCCTCGAAGGCCGGCTGACGGCTGTATTTCCCGTCGGGCGAATCCCACGCCTCGACGCCCAGCTGTGCGTCGGGACCCGTCGACGTCCGGTAGGCGGTCGCGAGCCGGCCGGTCTCGGCGCTCCAGAACCCGGTCTGCGTCATGCCCAGCGGCTCGAAGATACGCGTGCGCAGCACCTCGCCGAACGACTGCCCGGCAGCCCGGGACGCGAGCACGCCGAGCACCGACGCGCCTGTGTTGTACATCCAGCGCTCCCCCGGCTGCGCGATCAGCGGCAGCGAGCCGAGGCCCGCGATCCAGGTGTCGGGGTCGGGCTGGATGGCCGGATCAGGCGGCCCGATAGTGGCCAGCCGCGCTTCGTCGGAGGCGACGACGACCGGGAGTGGCTCGGCCGCCATAAACATCTCGACGATGAACCCGAAGCCGAACGTGAACGTCAGCAGGTCGCGCGTGGTGATCGCCCGCTCCGCAGGCACGGTGTCGTCGAGCGGCGCGGCCACCGCCCGCAGCACCCGTCGGTCCGCCAGCTCGGGCAGGAGCCTGTCGACCGGCTCGTCGAGCCCGATCAGGCCCTCCTCGATCAGCGCCATCGTCACGGCGCCGGTCACTGGCTTGGTGATCGACGCAATCCGGAACAGCGAGTCGCGCGTCACGGGCGCGCCGCCTCCGAACGACAGTGCCCCGAGCGCTTCGACATGCGTCTGCCCGCCGCTAGAAACCAGCACAACCAGGCCGGGAACGTAGCCGGCGGAAGCGTGTCGTTCAGCGATCGCGCGCAGTTGGTCGAGGCCGGTCTTGGTCAGCCCGTGAGCCATCTAGAGCCCTTCCAGACGCAGCATACGAGTGTCAGGTCCACCGCGTAGTCTGCCGTACTGTGCTGACAAGCGCCGAGCGGGCGGCGGTTAACGGGATCGAAGCAGAGCTGCGCCGGGTTGTCCGCTACGACGACGAGTCGGTCGTCAACTCCCGGTGGGTCCGCCAGCGCTATGACTGCGGCTGCTACCCGAGCCTCGCGCCGGCGCGGCAAGCGACCGTCCGGACGGCGTGGCACGAAGCTGGTCACGCAGTCGCGGCGCTCGCCGTCGGGGCCAAGTTCAGCTCCGCGAGCATCCATCACGGCCATCGCACCGAAGGCCGCGTCCACGGTATCTCGGGAACGACCGAATACAGGTTCGTCATCGATGCGGCCGGGCAGATCGCCGAGCGGCTGATGAACTGGACCATGCTCGAGCGAGACGATGACCTGCTGCGCTGGCTGCCGACCTGGAAACAGGACGGCGGCGACGCCCGCCGGTTCCGCGAGTCGATCACGCTGCGGTTCGGCCGCGATGAGCTCGCCGCCTGGCGCTACTGCGAGGACATCCTCACCCCGCGACGGCTGGAACTGCGCCAGCTCGCGCGGGCCCTGCTCATCCACCCGCGGCACTTGTCCTACAACGTCGCGGCTGCTGTGAGCGGCGTCGGCGCCGAAGCCGATGCTGCCCGCAGCCGTGAGCCAGCTTAAATTGGTAGATGATGGAGATAGCTGACCTGCCAGCCGCGGCCAGCGCGTCTGTTGCCGCCCTGGCTGGCTACACCGATATGGACTGGCAACATGTGCCAGCTGCCGGCCTGGAGTGGAGCTGCCAGCAGACCACCCTGCACATGGCTGACTGCCTCTACTTCTACGCGATGCAGGTCGTTTACGGCGACCCAGACACGTACCTGTGCACCGAGCTTGCCCTTGACGACTCGGCCTCGCCGCCGCGGCTGCTGGCCGCGTTGGGCGCGCACGCCGACCTGCTGCACCGTATTGCCCAGTCCGCTGACCCAGACGTGCGCGCGCATCACAATTATGGCGTCTCGGACGCCGCGGGCTTCGCTGCAATGGGCGTCGTGGAGACGTTGATCCACACCTTTGATGTGACGCGCGGGCTGAACCCCGCGGATCTGTGGCGTCCGCCGGCCGCGCTTGCCGCGCCGGTGATCGCACGGCTGTTTCCGCAAGCGCCCCGGGGCGACCCCGCCGATGTGTTGCTGTACTGCTGTGGCCGGGCCGCTCTTGGCGAGTTGCCGCAGCAGACACAATGGCGGTGGGACGGAACGGTCAGAACTTGATCGGCCCAAGGGCAGGACAACCTGGCCACTGGTGCGGGTTCATGCCTTGCCGCGGCCCGTCGCGAGCGCCCTCTGTCCGTGGCCGAGGGTTTCGCCTAGTCTCAGGCTGATGATGCCAACGATGCCCGCTACGTCCGCGAGTGAGGACGTAGCCCAGCGACTGGTCGACGACGGCTACGTGGTCGTCACCGGCATGCTCGACGCCGCAGGCATCCAGGCCGCCCGCGCCGACCTGGACCGAGTCCTGCAGTCGACAATGACGGGCCGGAATCCCTTCGAGGGCTTCGAGACTCAGCGGGTCTACGCTCTGTTCGCCAAGACACGAACGTTCGACCAGGTTGCGGTCGATCCGCTGCTCCTCGGCGTGCTCGACCAGGTACTCGGCCACTACCAGCTGAGCGCGCCCGTCGGCATCCGGATCGGACCAGGCGAGAAGGCGCAGATCTTGCACCGGGACGACTCGGTCTACCCGATCCCCGAACCGCACCCGCCGGTGGTCGTCAACACGATGTGGCCGCTCGACGACTTCACCCCCGACAACGGCGCGACCAGGTTCATTCCGGGCAGTCACAAGTGGGCGCCCGGCCGTCGGCCGACCCCCGACGACCAGGTCGCGACGGCCGTCATCGCGCCCGGCTCGGCCATGTTCTACCTGGGCAGCCTCTGGCACGGCGGCGGCGCTAACCAGACCGGCCGGCCGAGGCTCGGCGTGATACTGGAGTACTGCGCAGGCTGGGTCCGGCAGCAGGAGAACCACTATCTCGCCGTACCCCGGCGGGTCGCCCGGGAGCTGCCCGAACGGCTCCAGGAATTGCTCGGCTACAACATCTATCCGCCATTCCTTGGGTACGTAGACGGCCACCACCCCCGGAAGGCTCTGTCCGCAGATACCTGAGCAGCGGGCCCGATCCGGCCCAGGATTCGAACAGGCCGGGTGTCGATCTGGCGTGTGGCCGTTCGTGTATATGGCGACAGGCCGGTGCTGGACCGGCCAGCCGACACGGAGGTTTCCGATGAAGCAGTACCTGCTCAGCGTGTATCAGTCCGACGGTGCCCCGCCGCCGCCGGATGTGCTCGGCCCGATCATGGAGAAGGTCGGCAAGTGGCGCGCCGAACTCCAGGCTACAGGCGCGTGGGTCTTCGGCGGCGGGCTGGAGGCGGCTAGCACCGCCACGGTCTTGCGCCTCTCCGGTGGCGAGGTCGTCATGACCGACGGGCCGTTCACCGAGGCCAAGGAGCACCTTGGCGGGGTCACCGTGATCAACGTCGCCGATCTGGACGAGGCGCTCGACTGGGGCCGCCAGTTCACTGAGATCACCGGCCTCCCGCTCGAAGTGCGGCCGGTGGTGGACGCTGGCCGGGCCTGAGCCGGGCGCTCGCTCGCTGCCGCCGGCCGAGATCGAGCGGATCTTCCGGCAGGAGTACGGCCGGACCGTCTCGGTGCTGGTCCGCGTCTTCGGCGACATCGACTTTGCCGAAGACGCGGTCCAGGAGGGCTTCGCCACCGCACTAGAGCGCTGGCCCGCCGAAGGGCTGCCGCGTAGCCCGGCCGGCTGGCTGATCCCGACCGCACGCCGCAAGGGCATCGATCGCGCTCGGCGCGAGGCGGCCAGGCAGGACAAGCACGCGCAGGCGGCGCTCATCGCAGGCGACGGCCGAACCGTTGGGAGACGAGGCGGTGGAAGACGACCGGCTGCGGCTGATCTTCACGTGCTGCCACCCGGCGCTCGGCAGCGCCGCTCAGGTGGCGCTGACGCTGCGTTTGCTGGGCGGCCTGACAACGCCGGAGATCGCCCGCGCTTTCCTGAACCCCTGTCAACTACGCACATAGGTCTCGTGCCCCGGGGCAGCCTTGGCCCCCGGCCGCGAGCGGTACCGCCGGCTACTTGTCACCAATGGAGGTCGCTTGGGACCAACGCACCCGCCAATGGCCATTGTCGGTCCGGCGATAGCAGTCGAGGTGCCAGCACTCCAGCATGCCGCCCTCTTGACCTCTGATGGAGATGTCAATGACCGACCGGTAGCGAAGGATCGCCAGGTCCCCGTCCACGATCACCTCTATGTCCGATACCGGGTCGAACCGGCGATAGTTAACGTTGCCGTCCGCGATTCCTCCGAGGTGCTTCTCCCTCGGCCACACCTCGCCACTCGGATTGACGAGCTGAAAGTCCGGTGCGTGGAGAGCGTCAGCGTCGGCGACTCTAACTTCGACAAGAGCGTGCAATCGGCCTCGCTCGATGTCAGCCAGTGTCCGTGCGAGGTCGGGCGTCGTTCACGACGGAACCCTAACAGGCAGGATCAACCCTGAACTGCCATGCGGCCCGCTGGAACACCATCCTCGCCTACGTCTGCGTGGCCGATGCCACAACAATCCGCAGCATCTCGTCCACGGTAACGAGACGGACGAAAAGGCCATCGAGAACGCCCAGGGTGGCCCGATGAACCGGACCGGCGTCCTGGCCCGTGCAGGCGGTGCCGTCGGAGAGGAAGAGAACGTCGAAGTCGCGGGCATGTGCTTCGCGGGCGGTCGTGTCGCAGCAGACCGGAGATGCCCGACATGATGATCGTGTCGATGCCATTGGAACGCAGAATCAGTTCGAGATCCGTGTCGTAGAAGGCGCCGAAGCGAGGCTTCTGCAAAAGCACGTCGCCGGGCCTTACGTCGAGATCGTCGTGCAGGGCTGCGCTTACGGTCCCCGCGTTCAGGGCACCGTCCCTGATCTTGGGGATCCGGCGAAGTAGACCGAGATTGGAGCCGTCGGCGCGCAGCACATGGCTCGTGTGGATGATCATGATTCCGGCCGCCCGGCACGCCTGCGCGAGGTCGTTGATCCGCTTCATGAGTTCGAGCCCGTCGACAACGTTAGCCACGAATGCGTTCTGAAGATCGACATTGATAAGTGCTGTTCGGTTGGGAACGATCACACGTTCAGTCATTTGGCCTCCTGCGCACATGTTAGAGCGGTGGCGCATGGGCATCGGTCGCCCGCTCCAGTTCGTCGGGCGGCGCGAGGCAGTCCGCAGATAGAAGCCCTGTTTGGTTTAGGCCGGCCGCGCTTCGATCACGTTGAGAGGAGCATCGCCGAGAATCCGGACATCGGCGAAGCCGGAGCTTGCCAACAAGCCTTCGTACTCCCGCGCGGTGCGCTCTTGCCCGCCAACGAGGACAAGCATGTTGAGATCCTTCATGGCCACGGCGGCGCGTTGGGCGGCCGACATCTCCTCGGCGGAAGGCACGACGTCTTCAAGGATGTACAGCCGAGCGTCTGGCCCCATCGCTCTACGGCAGGTTGTCAAGATCGACATTGCCTCCGGGTCTGGCCAGTCGTGAAGGATCCGTGACAGGACATAGGCGTCGCCACCCTCGGGCACGGATGCGAAGAAGTCCGTCGGCACGATATCGATGCGATCGACGAGCTGGGCGTGCTCCAGCGCGTCCCGTGCTCCCACGAGTACTTCGGGTCGATCGGCGACGACTGCCCGCAGGTGGGGCCACCGGTCGAGCAGTGAGACGAGCAGCTGCCCTTGACCGCCGCCGACGTCCACCACGGTGCCGACCGACGACAGATCGACGGCGCACAGCAGCGCTTGTGCGTGGTCCGCCGCGCCGCTCGTCATTGCGGCGTCGAAGAGTTTGCCGTCTTCAGGATGGGCGCTGACGTAGTCCCAGAAGCTAACCCGATGAATCTCGGCGAACGGGATCTGGGTAGACCGGATCGCGTTTGCCAGCTCTCCCCAGGGACGGGTAAGCCACGGCGCGGTCAGTAGCAGGGCCCACGCCGCTAGCGAGTCCGAGGTCCCGGTGCTCAGCAGCTCACCTTCGGGCGTCAGCGCGAAGCGGCCATGCTCGTCGGTATCGCACAGGCCGAGGGCAGCCGCGGCCCGCAGCAGGCGAGCCAGACGATCCGGCTGGGTGCCGGTCGCCTCCGCCAGTGACGCGACCTCGCGGAACTGCCCGCGAAAGTGATCGGCGACTCGGAGCTCGGTGAACGCCCGGACGACCTGGATCTCTAGGCATGAGTCGAGCAGTCGCCAGATGGCTGCACCTGGCGGGGCGCTCTCCGAAGGATTCAAACCCGCCCGCCCCTCGCAATATCAGTATCCCGTCCAAGATTCGCTGGAAGCATAGGTCCCCAGCGCAATCTCGGATAGGCCCTGAACGTCCATGAGCTCTCCAAAGATTGGCGGAAGGCCGGGCGAGCGTGAGCGCGGCTCGTCACCTCCACCGGTTGCTCAGCCGCTCAGGGCTTCGTTTCTCGGGCGGTTGGTCGAGCGCCCCCGCCATGGCAGTCCCGCCGTCGCAAGCCTTGATGATCGCTTTGGGGCGCGGGAACTCCATGTCCGCGAATGTGGCGTGCTCCGGGTTGGCGGCCACCTAGATGTACGCCTGATCGATCAGGCGGCGGTTGACATCGTCCGCGAACCCGGGCGCGTCGTCACCGTTCAGGCGGACGTGAAGCGGTGCGAGCGACCTCTTGGAGCCGAGGACGAGGATCGATCGTGGGCTGATGGGCAGCCCAACCTCCTCCGCCTGTCCGAGCCCTGGGCGGGACGGGTAGTAGTGCAGGACGTCCCAGTTCCGTCGACGGCGCCGGCTTGGCCTCTTCGCCGCCTTGATCCGCTGCTTCGTCGTCCTGAAGCACGCAGGCAAGTGCTGCACGTGGTCGCCATCCATGACCGCGATCACCGGTTCGTCGCACGTGATGAACAGGGGCCGGTCCACGGTCACCAGCGTCACCGGGCGCCCGTACGGTCTTCGATGACCCCACCGTCCCCGATGTCCGTTGCCAGTTCCCACCCTTCTGCGTTGATGCGCGCGAGGCAGCGCGCCCGCTGAACCTCGGGTGACTGGTTGGCTGCCTCATCGGCGGTCACGTCATAGCTCGACACACGGACGTACACGATCTCGCGGAGCGTGCGACGGGGAGACTTGCGAGGTGCCATGATCGGGGGTGCCTTCCGGGGGTGTTGTACCAGGCCAGAGTACCTGCGGGCCGGCGGTACCGACCATGTGCGGAATCTACGGGCCTTCCTGGTGCCAGAGCCAACTATGGCGCAGCGGCTTGTGCGGGCAAAGGGCAAGATCCGCGACGCCAGGATCCCCTACCGCGTGCCCGCCGAGGCCGAGCTGCCAGACCGGCTGAAGTCAGTGCTCGCCGTCGTGTACTTGATCTTCAACGAGGGCTACACGGCCAGCTCGGGCGACGACCTGATCCGGGTCGACCTGTGCACGGAGGCAATCCGCCTCGGCAACCTGCTGGTCTCGCTGATGCCGGACGAGCCGGAAGTTACCGGACTGCTCGCGTTGATGCTGCTGACGGAGGCCAGGCGGCCGGCCCGCACCACATCGGGCGGCGACCTGGTCCTGCTGGCCCATCAGGACCGCAGGCAGTGGGACCGGGCGCTCATTGAGGAGGGCCACGCCCTGGTCCGCCAGTGCCTGCGGCGCGACAAGCCTGGGCCATACCAGATCCAGGCCGCGATCAACGCGGTGCACACCGACGCCCCGGTAGCGGCCGCCACCGACTGGCGGCAGATCCTGGCGCTCTATGACCAGCTGATCGCGATCGCGCCGAGCCCCGTGGTCAGGCTCAACCGCGCCGTCGCGGTCGCGGAGGTGGATGGGCCCGCGGCGGCCCTGGCGATCGTCGACGACCTGGAGCTGGACACCTACTACGTGTTCCACTCGATCAGGGCCGACTTGCTCGCGCGACTTTGCCGGACCGAGGACGCGGCCGAGGCGTACACCGCGGCGATCAGCGCGACCGGCAACGCGGCCGAACAGCGGTTCCTGCGCTCCCGGCTGGCCAGCCTTAACCCTGCGGCTCGCGGCTGAGGCGCGCCTGCATCCGGCGCATGCCGTGCAGCCACCGCTCCCTGTCGTCGGCTCGCCTGCGCTCGTACGTCGCTACGTCAGGGTGCGGCAGAATCAGGAACTGCCCGGTGCCGACGGCGTCCAGGACCGCGGCCGCGACCTGCTCGGAGGTAAGAACGCCGTCGACAGCCGCCTGCGCCGACCCGCCCGCCCAGCCGTCGGCGTCGGGCAGCTCTCCGGCGCCCAGCTCGCGCCTGCTGGTGGCCAGCAAGTTGCTCGTGAAGGCCTGCGGGCACAAACACGAGACGACAATGCCCTGATCGCCGTAGGTGATGGACAGCCATTCGGCGAACGCCACAGCCGCGTGCTTGGTGACCGCGTATGGCGCCGACCCGAGCTGAGTGAGCAGGCCGGCAGCGGACGCGGTGATTTCCAGGTAGCCGCCTCTGGCCAGCATGCCCGGCAACACGGCGCGGGCCACGTAGATGTGACTTTGCACGTTGATGGCCCAGATCCGCGCCCACGCCTCGTCGGACGCCTCCGGGCCGCCAGCCACGATGATCCCGGCGTTCGAGAAAAACAGGCCGACCGGGCCCAGGGCCTCAGCGCTGGCGACGAGCGCCTGGACGTCCGCCTCCTTTGAGACGTCGGCTTGCACGGCGATGGCCCGGTGCCCGCCCGCCTCAATCTCGGCCGCGACCTTGGCCGCGCCCTCGCCATCGATGTCGCAGACGACCACGCCGGCCGCGCCCCGCTCGGCGAGACCGCGGCACAGGGCCCGGCCAACTCCGCTCGCGCCGCCGGTGACAACCGCGACCTTGCCCGTGATCTCCATGCCGTCAGCCTCTCGCAGTCGCGCGCACTGCCGCGTCGGCCCAGGCCGCGAGCTCCGGGTCGGCCTCGATCAGCCCCGCGAACTTCTTCCGTGCCTCGTCGCGCTTAGCCGGGATGTACTCGGTCGGCCACAAGCCGGGATGGGGTTCGTAGCCCTTGAGCACGTTACGGGCGACCGTAACCTTGTGCACCTCGTCCACGCCGTCCGCGATGCCCATCGTCGGCGCGCCGGCGTACATCGCCTGCAGCGGCGTCAGGTTCGTGGTGCCGAGCGAGCCCATGATGTGCAGGGCCCGGTAGCTCACCTCCCGCAGCACCTTCGCCATGGTGTACTTGCACGCGGCGATCTGCGTCCTGGCGGCCTGCGTGCTCGAGTTGTCGATCGTCCACGCCGTCCAGAGCACCAGCAGCCGCAGCATGCTGATCTCAGCGTAGGAGTCGGCGATCGCCTCCTGCACCATCTGGTGCTCGGCGATTACCTTGCCGTGCGATTCCCGGCTCAGCGCGCGCTCGCACATCATGTCGAAGGCGAGCCGGACCTGAGCGACTGTGCGCATCGCATGGTGGATGCGGCCGCCGCCGAGGCGGCGCTGGGCCAGAACCTTGGCACCGTCCTCGGGACCCAGCAGGTTGCCGAGCGGCACCCGGACGTGGTCGTAGCGGACGTGATTGTGCAGCGCCGGGTACTCCGCGATCTGCACGCCTGGCGTCTCCCGCGGCACGACGAACATGCCGTTGGTACACATCACGAAGATGATGTCGGAGCGCGCGCCTGCGCTCGTGAACCACTTCTCACCGGTGATGACCCACTCGTCGCCGTCTCGTTCCGCCCGGGTCTTGAACAGGTTCGGATCCGATCCGCCCTGCGGCTCTGTCATCGAGTAGGCGGAGAAGATCTCCTGATTCATCAGCGGGTACAGCCACTTCTGCTTCTGTTCCTCGGTGCCGTATGCCGCCAGCATCTCCATGTTGCCGGTGTCTGGCGCGGCGGCGCCGAACACGACGGGAGCGGACCGGTACCGGCCCAGGATCTCGTTCAGCAACGCGAGCTTCAGCTGTCCGAAACCCGGCCCGCCCAGGTCCTTGTCGAGGAACAGCGCCCACAGCCCCCGGTCCTTCACCTGCTGCTTGAGCGGGTCGGCGAGGGCCTTCGCTTTGGGGCTGCGCGAGTACGCCGCGCCGGGAAACACGAGGTCAAGGGGCTCGATCTCGTTCTTGCAGAAGTCGGCGACCCAGTCCAGCTGCCCCTGGAAATCCGGCTCGGTCGAGAAGTCCCACGCCACGGCGGCCTCCAAATCGTAGAACCCGATTCTAAAAGGCCACCCGGTCGGCAAGCCAGGCCTAGACCGGCCCTACCGCCAGCCGTGCCACCTGCCGTGGCTGCCGGCCTCGGCCCTGAGGCGCGCAACATACTCGTCGGCCGTCAGCGCCGCAATGGCGTCGGCCCCGTTCCCGTCCTGCTGGCTCTTATCGGTGCCCTGCGCCAGCCGCAATTCGTCGCGCAACGACTTCACCCAGAAATACCCAGCGAAGATCGCGAACAGCGGCCATTCAAAGGTGTATGCCCAGCTCAACTCGTTGCCGGATAGCGCCCTGTGCAGTTGCCAGGTGCCGAGCCAGAGCATCCCTGCCGTCGCGACCACGATGCCGGCATGCCACGCTAGCCAGCGCGGGCGCAGCAGTACTCGCCAGCGCACGGTCAGCCCCAGGGCAACAGCGCGGTCACGGCGACAGCGGCGAACAGCAGGGTGAGGTAGGCGATCGACAAGTGGAACAGCCGCATCGGAGCGGCCGCTTCACCCGCACTGACACGGGAACGGAGCCGATGGGCCTCCACCAGGAACCAGGCACCGAGGCCGCCTGCGCAGGCGGCGTAGATCCAGCCCGCATACGGAGCGAGCGCCAGGGTGGCGGCGACCATGATGTACGAGTAGATCAGGATCTTGCGGGCCACCACGGCCGCGGTGGCTACGACCGGCAGCATCGGCACGCCCGCGGATGCGTAATCGTCCTTGAACTTCATGGCCAGCGCCCAGAAGTGCGGCGGCGTCCAGAAGAAGATGACCGCGAACAGCACGATTGCGGGCCAGGCCACGGTGCCAGTGACGGCGGCCCAGCCGACCAGCACAGGGAAGCACCCGGCGGCGCCGCCGATCACGATGTTCGAGGCTGTTCGGCGCTTCAGGCCCAGCGTGTAGACGAAGACGTAGAACAAGATCGCGCTGTCGGCCAGCGCCGCCGACAGCCAGTTGGCTAGCAAGCCGAGTAGCAGCGTCGAGGCGCCGCCGAGCATGACGCCCGATACCAGGGCCTCCCAGGGCTTGACCGTCGCCCTGGTGCCCTTGGCCACCAGGGGCCGACGCGAGGTCCGCCGCATGATCGCGTCGATGTCGCGGTCGATGTAGCAGTTCAGCGTGTTGGCGCTGCCGGCCGCGAACGCGCCGCCCAGCAGCGTGACGCCGATCAAGCCCAGGCTGGGCAGCCCGCGTTGGGCGAGCAGCATCGTGGGCAACGTCGTGACCAGGAGCAACTCGATGATGCGCGGCTTGGTCAGCAGGAAGAGCGCCCGCGCAACTACGGCAACAGAACGCCGCCCGGTGCCGACCGCACCGTCGCCGGACGCACCGTCGCTGGTCGCGTCTGGCGTCGTGGCGGCCGGGATGCCGATGGCATGCGTCACTCGCTGGCCCCCGCGCTGTCGTCAGGCTCCCGTGCCGTCGGTCTCGTCCCTGCTATGTCCTCGGGATTCACGCTAGCGGCGAGCGTCGCGCCGCCGGACTCGTTGGCCGCGACGCGCGCGCCCGTAGGCGTCGCCCGGATCGGACGGCCAGGAACGCGCCGATGCGGCCTGCTGTACAGCGCGTACAAGATTAGCGCCACGACGATGAACAGGAGCATCGGGAAAGCGAACGTCCAGTTATACCCGTGCGGAGTGTTGTCCGGGTTAACCGCCGCGAGTACTACACCAGGCACTGCAGCCTCCTGCTACGAGTCATTTCGCTGGTCCACCTATGCACCGGCCGGGACGGCCAGCCATACGGGCGCGCGGCCAGCAGCCGGTCCAGGTCCGCTGCCAGCTCCGCCGACTCTTCATTACTAAACCACTGCATGAGTAGCGCCACGCCGGCGACCACGAGCGGGACCAGCATGCCCATCCAGAGCACCGCGCCCGCGAGCTGCTGGTCCTGCACGACGCTCATCCCGCTGTGCGCTGCGCCGAGATAAGCCGGGTACAGCCTATTGGCGCCGAAGACCAGGACCATGCCGAGCACTGTCGAGGCCAACACCGTGCCCGCGAGCAGTACGAAGCGACGCAACGGCGCGGAGTGCTGTGCGAGCGGCCGGGATGAGATGAGCTGTAGCCAGAACATGATTCCAGCCACCACGTAGGTCGCGTACTCGGCCAGCCTGACGACCACATTTCCATGGGCGGCGTCGGCCAGGACGGGTACCTGCCAGGCGATCCAGACCACGTTCGCGGCGGCTACAGCGAGGACAGGCCGGGCCAGGAGGCCGGCGAGCCTCCTGGGCGGGAGCCGCAGCGCCGCCCACGGTGCGCCGAGCACGATCAGGCCGGGGCAAGCAACGGCGACCAGCAGTTCCTGGCATGCCCGGACAGGCAGGTAAATGGTCGACCAGTAGCCGATCGGCGACACCAGGGCCGCGGCGATCACCGCGAGACCGAGCTGAAACACCGCCGCTTCCCCGACAAGCTGGCGGCGGGTGGCGTCTCGCGCCGGTGGGGCCAGCCTCCCGCGCAACCCGACCAGGTGCCACGCCGCGAGGAGCACGTAGGCGATCAGCACCGGCCAGCTGGCCGACCAGTGCTGCAAAGCTACGTCCACGTGGTCCTCATCCCGTCCGGGCTGTTTGTGAAACTGTGGCTCGCTCTAATGGACCAGGTACAACAGGACCCAGAAGAGGAACGCCACCCCCGCCATGTAGTTCCAGGTCACCGTGAAGGAGCTCAGCGAGGCCTGGAACCGCTGGACGGCGAACGCCTCTGCATACGTCGGCGGCTGCTCGACGAAGGAGATCTCCGGGATCGCCCGGCACCGCATGATCAGGATCTCCAGCCAGACCAGCACGCAGAAGCAGACGGTCACGAACACTGGGTTGAAGGCGACGAAGACGCTCGCGAAACCGCTGGCACCCGGCCAGAAGGGCAGCGCGGCCAGCTGCCACAGCTGGATTGAGATCGCGACCAGTCCGAGCACCAAGGCGAGCGTGGCGCCGACCAGCCAGGCCGACTTGGTCCCAGCCTTGATGCGCTGAAGCGCCAGCGTCTGGACGGCGGCGCTGACCACGATCAGGACCATCACCACAACGCCGACCCACGACTGCGGGTGCGTCGCGAGGGATCCCGTGGGGTACCAGAGGTGGTGGCTGTTGAGCGACTTCAGGTAGAAGAACGCGAACACGAACGCGCCGAACAGGAACGACAGGCCACCTACCGCCAGCCTGACGCCTGTCCAGGAGGCGTTCAGCGCGGACTCGTGGTAGAAGACCGCCTCTTCTTCGTCTGGCGACATCGCCGCCGACGGCTGGGCAGTTGTCTCTGCCATGCCTACGCCTCCGCTTGGACGATTGGTGACTGGGCGATCGCCGCGCTGAGTACTCCTGGCGGCGGGTGCAGGTCGGCGACGGGCGGTGCGTCCTTCGTGCCGTACTCGTACGGACCGGATATGACCACCGGAACCCGCTCGAAGTTACCGGGCGGCGGCGGCGATGCGACCTGCCACTCAAGCCCGCGCGACCGCCACGGGTTGCCGACCTCGCGCTCGCGCACGATCACCGTCGAGTAGACGAAGTTGATCACGAAGAGCAGGATCGAGCCGCCGAGGAAGAACGACGAGATCGATACCCAGTCGTTGGCCGTCTGGAGGTTCCTCGCGTACTCGAACACACGCCGTGGCTGGCCAGCCATGCCAATTCCGAACAGTGGCAGGAACGTCGAGTTGAACGCTAGGAACATGATCCAGAACTGCCACTTGCCCAGTGTCTGGTTCAGCTTGATGCCGGTCATCTTGGGCAGCCAGTAGTAGACGCCGGCCATGAACGCGAAGATCAGTCCACCCATGATCGTGTAGTGGAAATGCGCCATCACGAAGAAGCTGCCGTGCAACGTCGTATCCGCCGGCACGTCGGAGACGAAGACGCCAGTCACGCCGCCGATCAGGAAGTTGAAAAGCATCGCGAGCGCGAACAGCATCGGCACGGTGAACCTGATCTTCGCCTTCCAGAACGTGCCAAGCGCCACCAGGAAGATGAAGCCGGTCGGGATCGAGATCAGCTCGGTCGTCAGCATGAACAGCGGCCGCATGTCAGGGTTGATGCCGCTCATGAACAGATGGTGCTGCCAGACGAAGAAGCTCAGCAGCGTCACGCCGATCATGCCGGCCGCGGCCACCTTGTAGGCGAACAGCGGCTTACGGCACATGACCGGGATGATCTCCAGCACGATGCCAAAGCCGGGCAGCGCCAGGATGTAGACCTCGGGGTGCCCGAAGAACCAGAACAGGTTCTGATACAGGTAGCTGCTGCCGCCGAGCGAGTCCTCGAACAGCGCGGTCTGCGCGGTGCGGTCCGCCAGGATCATGTACATGCCGCCGACGAGCACAGGCGCCGCGAGCACCATCAGAAACGACGTCGATACCATCGCCCACACGAACATCGGCAGCCGGCTCCAGCGCATGCCGGGAGCGCGGTAGCAGATGACCGTCACGATGATGTTGAAGCCCGCGAGGATCATGGACACGCCCATGAGCCCGAACGCCATGGCGTAGGAGTCGGCGCCAATCGTGGATTGAATCGAGAGCGGCGCGTAGGCGGTCCAGCCGAACGGGAACCCGCCAACGAGCAGCCCCGACAGCAGGATCAGGAACGCGCACGGCGTGAGCCAGAACGACAGCGCCTCGACCCGCGGAAATGCGACCCGCTTGGAGCCGATCATTAGCGGCACCAGGTAATTCCCGAACGGGCCGAGGATGACCGACGTCATCAGCATCATCATCATCGTGCCGTGCTCACCGACGATCTCCACGTAGACCTGCGAGCTGAAGACGTGGTGGGTTGGGGAGAGCAGCTCAGTCCGGATCCCCATCGCGAACAGGCCGGCCGTGCAGAAGTAGATGATCATGCCAACCAGGTACTGGATGCCGACCACCTTGTGATCGAGCTCGTACCTGAAGTACTTCGCTAGCCCGCCAGGAGCCTCGGTCTCCTGAGTGTTCTGGCCGTTGAGTGGACGCCCGATCATCTGGCGGAACGTGTCGGTGAATACGCCCAGCCCGGCCAGCCAGCCGACTACTGCGAACGCGTAGCCGAGCACGATCGGCCAGTCCTTTGAGTCCGATAGCGACACGTTCGGATAAAGGCCGTTGCCGGTGCCGGTCAGATAGCTGCCGAGGAATGAGCCCACCAGGTAGCCGATCACCGCCCCGATGATGGCGGTGTGGATCGCGGGTCGCCGCCACCACGGCCGCGAGCTGCGCGCGGCGGCGGGCTGACCGCCGCCGGAGCCCTGCGCTCGCTCCGGCTGTGTCTCGATGGCCATCAGGTCACCTCTTCATCGCTGCATGGGCTTCGAACATGGTCTTCACGGTTGCACCGGGTCGTTCGGCGGGTAGTAGTAGCCGTTAGCCCCGGCGATGCCCGACTTCGCCATGGCCTTGTTGATCTGTGGAATCAACGTCGGGTCGTAGACGGTCGCGTACGCGGGCAGCAGCGCCGTGATCGGGGCAAGCTGGACCTCGGTATGCGCCGCCCAGGCTCGGAACGTCGCCATCGGTACGACCTGGCCGTAGTTGACCATCGCGCCGTGCCAGAGGCCGCACAGCTCGTTGCAGCGCACGATGAACTTCCCGGTTTGCTTCGCGGTCGTGAACGCGATGTTGTTGACGCCCGGGTTCGCGTCCGACTTCACGCCGAGCTGATAGGCCCAGAAGCTGTGGATCACGTCCAGCGACGTGACGTTGAACTGCACTGGCTGATCGACCGGCAGCATCAGGGCCGTCGTCTCGAAGCCGCCAAACTGCGGGTACCGGTAGGTGAACCGCCACTGCTGGCCGATCACCTGGATCTGCAGCGGCGTGCCGCCCTTCGGCGTCCAGATCGCACTCGGGCCCTCGCCTGCGCCGGCGCCAGCGAAGCCAGGCCAGGCAAGCTCGTAGGTCCCGAAGGCCGCGAGGAAGAGCACGATGACCGCGGTGACAGTAATCCAGGTGGCCTGGATGCCAGTGTGCCCGTGGATCGGCGGGCCGTCCTCGTCATCGCCTTCGCGATGCCGCCACATGATGAGCGCATAGGCCGCGAACACGAGCACGAACGCGACGATGGGCACCGCTAGGACGGCCAGCACCAGGATGTCCCACTGCTGGCTGTGCGCCGTGTCGGTCATGCTGCCGGGCGGCAGGTGGGGACCCAGCACGATCCAGATCAGCAGATCCGCGGCGATGGTGAGCGGGAGCCAGATGAAGAAGATCCGCAGGCCGTGGTTTGGCCCCTTCGGCTCCCCTGCCTGCGGGGCCTCGGTCGGTGACGCGGCCATCAGGACACCACCTCCATGTTGCCGGTCATGAAACCGAAGGTCTGCATCGGACCGCCGAAGCCATCGATGAAGCCGCCGCCACATGGGACGCGGCACTGCCAGAAATAGGTCCCGGCGGAGCGCGGCGTCATGAAGCTGAATGTCATGGTCCGGTGCGGGCCCGCCGTGCACGGCGACGTGGCGCACAGGTTCGCCGTCAGCGATGGAGTGGCCATCGGGACGTTCAAGTTGAGGCCCGGGATCGAGAAGGTATGGCCGACGTTACAGCCCGCCCAGGAGTCGATGGCCTTGGCCTGCTTGCCGTCGACGTACGCGACGCCGCCGATAGTCCCGGTCACCTGGGCGAAGACCTGGTTACGCAGCGGCGTGCAGCCGTCGTAGCCGTAGATCGTCATGTTGATCCGGCTGCCGGCCGGGACCGAGAACAGCGTGGTGTGCTGCCACTGATGCGTCTTCGGGTCCTGGATGAAGTAGGACACCCAGTCCGGGTGGCTGCTAACCGTGTTCTGCGCGTCTTCCTGCATGACGACGTTGACCGTCGCACCAGTGTTAGGCGTCACGCCGGCTGTGTAATCGATTGTCGCCGGACTGGTCAGGAGGTAATGCACCACTAGGAAGGCCACGCCTGCTGCGACGGCAAGAAACGCCACCAGCAGGGTAACGATACGGGCCGGCAATGACACCGGCCATCACCTCGCTTCTTCGCCGACAGCAGGACTGCCGAGTGCCTGGCATGGCGGACCGATCCGTCCTACCCTTGCCTCGGATGACGTCACTGATCTTGCGAGTCCGCAGTGGCCGAGGGCAAGGTTGGCGGCACTGAATGACGAAACTGTCATTCAGCCGGGGCAAAGCTGCGGCCACGTGGTTGCCGGGCAGTGTTGCCGGTTATGGCATCTCTGGCCGGTAATACAACAATTTCATTCTGGTAGAGCGACTTGACCGGGACCGCCCTTAGTGGCTTAAATCCTGTCCTGTTCACAAGCGCAGTTCTTGACCAGCGCAGCTCTGGACCTGGACGCTCGTGACCTGCGCGGTTTCAGGCAGCAACGCAGGACCCAAAAGAGCGGCACCTGGGCCAGGGCCGCTAGAAATGCAATCGATTGAGGTGGTAGCGGCCGATGGCCACCATCCAGGGTCAGAGGCGATCGCAGCGTCGTCGCATCCTGGTTGTGGACGACGAGCCGCACATCCGCGGCATGGTCATCCGTGCGCTTGAGAGCGCCGGTTACGCGATCGACTCGGCCGGTGACGGCCGCGCCGGCCTCGCGCTGGCGCTAGCAGGCGATTACCAGCTGGTGATACTCGACCTCGTGATGCCGTTCGGCGACGGCCGCGACATCATCGGCCGCCTGCGCCGGGAGCGACCCGACGAGCCCGTCCTGGTGCTGTCCTGCCTCGCTGACATCACGACGAAGGTCGCCTGCCTGGACATGGGCGCGCACGACTACCTGACCAAGCCGTTCTCGATTGAGGAGCTGCTCGCGAGGGTGCGCGTGCAGCTTCGTGACGAGCATCAGCCCGGCGAGCATCAGCCTGGCGACTTCATCCGGGCCGGCAACCTGGTGCTGGATCTTGGCCGGATGCAGGCGGACGCCGGCCTCGGCCCGGTGCCACTAACTCGGCTGGAGGTCATGCTGCTCCGCGAGCTGATGGAGCACATAGGCCAGTCCGTGCCGAAGGACACGCTGCTAGCCTCCGTCTGGGGCCTTGACTTCAACCCCGGCTCGAACGTCGTGGACGTGTGTGTTCGCAGGCTTCGGTCCAAGCTCGGCTTCGACCTGATTCAGACGGTGCGTGGTGCGGGATATCGACTCGCTTCCTGACGCGGCCATGGCGGAACCGCCAGCCGCCGTAGGGCTGCTGCGGCATTCGCGCCACTGGCTGCGTCCGCCCTGGCCGGAGTTCGGCACCTCGGCTGCCGAGACCGGCCACGGACGGAACTGGATCGGCACGGCCCGCACGGCACGGATCTGGGTACCTCGGTCCTGGGTCAGACTGGCGTGGGTTGACCTGGCCTGGGTCGACCTGGCCTGGGTTGCACTGTGGCTGCTGGGCCTGGCCGGCATCTTGATCTTCAACAACTGGGAGGCGGTCCCCTTCCACTTGATCTGGATCTCCTTCGCGCTGCTGTACTGCTTCCGCGTGCGGACAACGGGGGCCCGCCTGTGGGTGCTGACGGCGATGGTCATGACGACGTGCGCCGCGATCGGCGTGGACGTCGCGCGCGGCGTTCAGCCGGCCGGCGAGCTGACCTCAGCGCCCCTGATGGCCACCATGTTCTGGGTCATGATGTGGCACGGCCGCCGCCGCCAGGCCGCCAGCGCGGAGAGCGTGCGCGTCAGCGCGGAGAACGAGCGGCTGCTCACCTTGCAGCAGCACTTCCTACAGGATGCGTCGCACCAGCTCAGGACGCCGACCACGATCGCGCTCGGGCATTCCGAGCTGCTGGCCAAGCACCTCGTCGACCAGCAGGACAAGCGGCCGACGGCCGACCGCTGGTGGCAGCTTGGCCGGCTCGACGAGGCGACCGTGCGAGCGGACCGCGATCGTCTCGGGCTCGCGGTTGACGCGCTCCTGGAGAACGCCGTCCAGCACACCCGGCGTGGTGACACCATCAGCCTGTCGGTGGTGGGCGCGGACGCACTAAGCGAGGTCAGGCTGGTTGTCGAGGACGCCGGAGCAGGCATCGCGCCAGCGGAGCTTGGCCACATCTTTGAGCATGCTGGGCCGGGGCACCCGGTTCGAGCTGATCCTGCCGCTGCGGCTGGCCCCGATGACATCGAGCGTGCCGGACGCGGACCCGTGCGGGAGCAGCCGATGATTGTTCAGCAGCGCAACCCCCAGCCACGATCCGCGGCCGGCGGATGGGTCTCGTGATCGGCCGGCTCGCCCGGCCGGGCCAGCTGAGCCCAGTGGGGAAGGTAATCTACTGGGCGACCCTCGTCGCCCTGATCGTGGCGGCCGCCGTGGTCGTGACCGACGTGGCCGCGCCAGCCGGGAAAGCGGCCGTGCCGCCGCGGCCAGCTCGCGGCTTCTCCATCGCTGAGCTAGGCCACGCACGCGCCTCGGTCTCGCTGGCCTCGTATGCCGGCCGGCCCGTGATCGTCAACTTCTTCGCCTCGTGGTGCGCGCCGTGCCAGCGCGAGACACCTATGCTGGCTCGGTTCTACCTCGGCCAGCACGGGCACGTCGTCGTCCTCGGCATTGACGCTAATGACCAGACGGCCGCTGCGCTGCACTTCGTCGCCAAGGCAGGAGTGAGCTACCCGGTGGGACTCGACCCGTTCCCGGCACCACTCACGACCTCATACGGCGTCTATGCACTGCCGCAGACGTTCTTCCTCAACGCCAGGCATCACATCGTCGCCAAGATCATGGGCGCTGTGACCCAGGCTCAGCTCGCGAAAGACGTCGAGCTGATGACCAAGGATCGAGGCTGATCGACAGGTGTCGTCAATCACCCGCCGGGAGCCTCCACGCGTCCGGGCAACCGGCTGGCCGGTCCGTCGAACTCCGCGGTGGGCGTTCCTCGCCGCGGCCGGGATCCTCGGCATCGCTGTCGCGGTCACTCTCGTGCATAAGCCGTCCCAGGCACAGCGGGCCACTGACATGCGCGGAGTACTGCAGCAGCTCTCGGCTGACATCGAGTCGTGCGCGGGCGGCGTCAGCGAGTCGCTCACCGCTATGCGACAGGTCCAGGCTGAGCACCCGCGCAATGCCACCGACCTGAGCGACGCGATCAGCATCGCGCAGCAGGGCGCGGCCAACTGCTCGCCGGCAAACAACGAGCTGATCGACGACCTTGAGAACTACCAGGTCCCCGAGTCGCTCTATAGCTTCGGGCTGAAGTCCGCGGTGACGAGCCTCGTCGACTGGGCCGCGCCCAACGCCGTGCGGGTGGAAACGGACATCGGCAACGTGCTGGCGGCCACGACCTCGCAAGCCAAAACCTCAGCTCAGGCCGCGCTCAGCCGTGACTTGGCCGCGCTCGACGCGAAGCGGAGCAAGGTCGACGGTCCGATAACCCGGGCCATCAAAGCGCTCGGCATGCATGCCTCGCCGCCGAGGCTGCCAGGCTGACCGGAGGTCCGACTAGATGCCCGGCATGAACTCAGGCCTCAGCGACACGAACCCGGTGCTCGTGGCGGCGTTCCGGGCTGCACTGTTGCATCAGGGCCTGATCGTGCTGGCGCTACTTCTCCTGCTCGGCCTTGCATGGGCAGGAGTGCGTGAGTGGGTGCCGGCGGCGCGGCGCGCTAGCGGCTGGCTATGGTCGGCGGCCGGACTTGGCCCAGCGGGCCGGTCGGCTGAGCCCGGCTGGCGGCGCGTGCTGCGGATCGGCTTCGGCGTCCTGTGGATCTTCGACGGCATCCTGCAGGCACAGGCGGCCATGCCCGCGGGCCTCCCCGCCAAGGTGATCGAGCCGGCCGCGGCCACCTCGCCTGGCTGGGTTCAGCACCTCGTCAACTGGGCCGGAACCTCGTGGTCGTTTCATCCGATCCAGGCCAGCGCCGCCGCCGTGTGGATTCAGGTTGGCATCGGCGTCTGGCTGATAGCGGCCTCGGCCGGCCCCTCGTCCAGCCTCGCAGGATTGGTCAGCGCGGGCTGGGGGCTCATTGTCTGGGTATTCGGCGAGGCATTCGGGGGGATATTCGCGCCCGGTCTGTCGTTCCTGTTCGGCGCGCCTGGGGCGGTGCTTTTCTACTGCGCAGCCGGCCTGCTGATCGCGCTGCCTTCCCGGTACTGGCGCTCCGGGCACCTTGGCCAGCAGATCCTCGCCGGCCTCGGCGTGCTGCTCGCCGCGATGGCTGTGCTGCAGGCCTGGCCAGGCCGCGGCTTCTGGCAGGGCCGAGCGCACGGACAGCCAGGCAGTCTGGCCAGCATGGTCACGGCGATGTCCCAGACGCCGCAGCCACATGCGCTGTCGGCTCTCGTCGGGGACTTCGCCTCGTTCGACGTCGCCCACGGATTCGCCGTCAACCTGGTCGTAGTGATCGCGCTAACCGCGTGCGGCGCGGCCTTCCTCAGCGGCAAGCACCGGCTGCTCAGGCCTGCCTTCATCCTGCTCCTCGCCGTTTGCCTCGCTGACTGGGTGCTGGTCCAGGATCTCGGGTTCTTTGGCGGCCTCGGCACCGATCCCAACAGCATGATCCCGGTGGCGCTGCTGGCAGTCGGCGGCTACCTGGCACTGGCCCCGGCGCCACAAGCGACGGCCGCGCCCGCAACAGCATCGGCGGAGCCGGCGGCACCCGCCGCAGGATCAGCGGCCGAGCCCGCGGCCGTTGCTGCGCCCGCGCGGGACAACGCCGGCGCCATGGTGGGCGTGCGCGCGCTGGTCGCGCTGTGGGCGGCCGCGGTCGTAATCGTCGGCGCTGGGCCGATGGCGGTCGCCCAGGCAAGCCGGAACGCGGCTCCGATCATCGCTCAGGCCATCGCGGGCAGCGCGGCGCCGCTCGACTTCAAGGCGCCCGCCTTCACGCTTTCCGACCAGAACGGGCGCGCAGTGAGCCTGGCTAGCCTGCGCGGAAAGGTCGTCCTGCTCACCTTCCTCGACCCGGTCTGCACGTCGGACTGCCCGCTGATTGCGCAGGAGTTCCGCCAAGCCAATCAGCTGCTCGGGGCGGGCTCGCGCAACGTCGAGCTCGTCGCCGTTGTCGCCAATCCCGTCTACCGCTCGGTCGCGTACACCAGAGCCTTCGACGCGCAGGAAGGCCTCAGCCGGCTGCCGAACTGGCTATTCCTCACCGGCACTCTCCCCGAGCTACAGCAGGCCTGGCAGAACTACGGGATCACCGCGCAAGTCGTGTCCGCAGGCGGCATGGTCGCGCACAACGACGTGGCGTACGTGATCGACAAGGGCGGGCGCACCAGAGCAGAGCTTAACTTCGATCCAGGTCCGGGTACCAAGAGTGCGCAGTCGTCCTTTGCTGGCGAGCTGGCGACGCAGGCGCAGCGCGTCTTGGGGCTACCGTGAGCCGCTCGCGCTGGCCGTTCCGCCTGCTCGCGCTCGTCGGAGGCGCCGTCATGGCTGCTGGATGCGGAACCAAGCCAGTCACGGCCGATTCGCCAGCCCGAGCATCCGCGCTTGCCGCGACAGTCCCCACGCTGGCCACTTCGGCGTCGAGCGTCAGCGGGACCAGCTGGGCCGTCGTCAAGATGGGCGGCTCGGCCGACGCGCTCGACAACTTCTGGGAGTTGTTCGTCCGGCCGGCGGGCA